>NZ_DATGBO010000065.1:0-47979 GCF_035312645.1 Arenimonas sp. | reverse complement strand
CGAACCGACCGCAGCTCACTGCGTATCGCCAGCGTCTGCTTGCACGGCCCTCGTTCGCACGCGCCGTCGACGAAGCGCGGCCGTATCGCGACTATTTTCCGCTGGGCGCGCCGGACCGGGATTGAAGACAAAAATGGGAGTCGCGCACGTTCTGCCGAAAGGGACGTATTCTGACGCCCATTTGTTGCGTGAGAACGACATCGGAGACGCGCTTGGGATGCGCGAGGAAAAAGTAGATTTCCATTTCAACCGGAAATTACTTCGGCCGGAAAAGTGGTGTTGGAAATCCCTGATCTCGTCGTGGTGACTGCGTATTCGATAGCGGCCACGAATCAACCGGCATCCGTTGCCTGGGCACATCCACCAACCAAGCAGAGACGTTCGTCCCGCTCCTGTCGACGTCCGTCCCAGTCGCCTCGACAGCGGGGCTGAATGCAGATATTTCCTTGCCTGTCGGATTGATCCCGATGCATCGCGATGTTCGGATTCTTCTCGGTGGCCTGTTAGATAGAAATGCAGTTTAGTCCGCGAGAAGTGCCTCGCGATATGGAAGCTTGTCGCCATTGGCGACGACAGTGCCGAGCGCTTTCTTTCTCGTTTCGGAATGGGCCTAAAAGCGGGCCGAACACGCGTCATGGAGTTGATTGATCGTGAAAACAGGGTTACTTGCTCTTGCTGTTGTCGCCATTGCGGCTGCCGTCATTTTTCTTTCTTCAAAACAGCAGCACGCATCCGCCGCCATGGTCGCCGATGTCGCGCCGGCTTCGACGCGCCCAGGCGATGGAAATTTCGACGGTGCGCAGATACCTGCCAGAAAGCATTCCGCTGATGAGGCGAGCTACGCGACCGCAGTGGATCTGGCCTCGATTGCCGCGGTCATCAAGAGCAAGGCCGACGCCGGTGATGCCACGGCGCAGCGGATCTACGGGCAGATGCTCGAGGAGTGTCACGCCTACAGTCTAGGCCGCAGGACTTTCAAGGCCGATGTCGAGCAGCTCGCGAAGGTGACGCCTGCGCTCGCAGAAAGTTACCGGTCAGCCGCAGCCATCCGCGAGAAACGCTGTGCGCGTTTCACGGACGGCGTGGCGATCGCCGGCGATGAGCAGTATTTCTGGTATGCCCGCGCGGCGTTGAAAAAAGATCCGCAGGCCACCGCCAAGATCCTGGTCAAGATGGACCCGGCCAACATGAGCGATCAGGCGTTGCGCGAAGCCACGCAGATGGTTGTTTCTTCCAAGGATCCGGAAGCGCTGATGGAGCTGTCGAAGGTCATGGGCGAGCGCTATCAGTCACGCGCATCGGTCCTCGGCGCCGTCTCCGGCAGCCATCGCAGCGAATACGCCTGGCGACTGACGGCTTGCCGGCTCGGGGCGAATTGCACCGGTAACAGTCCTGCGCTCATCGACTACTGCCTGTACTCGGGTTTTCGATCCGCCTGCAACGGCAGCGATTTGCAAGAGGCTTTGAGAAGGGAGGCGCTTTCACCGGAAGACTACGAAGTGGCAATGAATCAATCCACCGCTCTGATTAAAAATATCAACAACCCATAGGGGATTTTATGTTTCGACTATTGCTTGCACTGATTTTCCTTGGCCTGTTTTCGCAGGCTTCCTTTGCCCAATCCGTTTCCGTCACGGTCGGGCAGGGCATCTATTCCGGTTTCGGCCCCGGCACCTTGCTGGGCGAGGCGAACGTCATGCAGGACGTGGAAGTCCGCATGGCAGCGCAGACCAACGTGATCGGCATGTATCGCACGACGAATGGCCCGTCGACCTTGCCGATCGGCACCATCGTGACCGTCACGTACAGGGATGGTTCGAGCGAGAAATTCATCGTCACCGGCACCGTCGGTTCCATGCAGGCGGCACCGATTGCCGGCACGCAGAAAGACAAGAATGGGCACCCGATCAATACCTGCGACGCGACCTGCGCTCCCGCGGCAACATCGGGTAGCGCCGGCGGCAACGAGGGCGGTGGTGCCTCGTCATCGTGGTGGAATACCTTCTGGCAATGGCTGACCTCCTACTTCAACCAGCCGGTGCGTCAGGGGCACGTGGACATCGGCCCCATCGAGCAGTAGGTCGCCCGGATAGTGTGGCCGCTGCAAACGAACCCCTTCCGTCTGGAAGGGGTTCTTCGTTTCCATAATTCGAAGGGGCCGATACGCGGCAAAATGGCATGCAGAACAGAGGCGCGCGGATCAGCGGGCGCTAAATTGCAGCCGTCATGCTTGCCGATCGCGCAAACAACCACGCCGACGCGAGCCACAGCGCAACGAAGACGCCGGTCAGCCCCGCTATCACGCCGGGCTCGGCAGTGAAGGCGGCCAGTGCGATGCCGCCGACCAGCGCCTGCGTGATCGCCATCGCGACCAACACGCGCGCCATCCCTCGCGGCTGGAAGCGCACGATGAGGGCGCCGATGATTCCGACGGTGAGGACGCCGGCAAACATCAGGTTGGCGCGATCGTGTTCGCTGCCGATGATTCCGACGGCGAGGTTTATCCAGACAAGGAAGAAGGCTGCCACGATGGCCACGCCGACGGCGGCCCGGTACGCGGTGTTGTGCGACATCCTCGCGCCCAGTTCGTAGGCGCTGCAGGCGCAGAGCAGCATGGTGCCGAAGACGGCGAAATCGAGCAGAGTCCAATTCACGTCCCTGGTGAACTGCATCGCCACCAGCGGCAGCAACAGCAGGCAGGCTGCGCCGCTCCAGACGACGAATCCCCAACGTCCGCTGCCTTTCTTCATGTTTGCTGCCATTGCCTGGTCTCCTTGTTTTCTTTGGGCCTTCAAGCTGGTCTGTGTGATCTTCGGGCCCCGAAGGATTTCCAGTTTCCGTGGTGCAGGTGAAGGCGTTGCGCGTGGCATGTGAAGTGGGGAAGAAGTCCTTCAGCGCGTCAGTGGAAACGGATGGCGGCTCGTGTCCCGCGCGAATCGTCCGGCCAATGCATCCATCCGGATATAGCGAATTTCCAGCGGTTTTTCTCGCTTATACCACCGTGGCCTTGTTGCCGGATTCCAATCCGTCGGCCTAGCGTGGCGTCACCGTCTGCACATCCCGGGACAGCCGTCACGGGCGCAGGCGCCATGAGAGGACCAATAGACACTTGATGAACGCCATTCTCACACTCTGTGTTGTTTCCGCCATCGTGATCGCGGTGTCGGGCTTTCGCATCTGCCAGGAATACCAGCGTGCCGTGGTATTCCGGCTCGGACGCTTCCAGGCCGTGCGCGGCCCCGGCTGGTACTGGAATATTCCGCTGATCGAATGGCAGCGACGCCTGGACATGCGTACCTGCACGGTCGATATCGAGCAGCAGGAAACGGTGTCGCGCGACAGCGTCACGATCAAGGTCAATGCGGTGCTGTGGTTTCGCATCGTCGACCCCGAACGTGCGGTGATCTCGATCCAGGACTATCGCGCCGCGGTTTACCAGGTGGCGTTGACCAGCCTGCGCAACATCATCGGTCAGCACGACCTGGACGACGTGCTGAAATCGCGCGACCGCATCAACGAAACGTTGCGCGCGATGGTCGACGAGGCGACCGATCCGTGGGGCCTGTCGGTGGAAATGGTCGAGATGAAGGACGTCGAGATTCCGATCGCCATGCAGCGCGCGATGGCGCGCGAGGCCGAAGCGGTGCGTGAGAAACGCGCGCGCATCATCAAGGCCGAAGCCGAACTCGAATCCTCGGTGAAGCTGCGCGATGCCGCGCAATTCATCGCCGACAATCCGGCGGCGCTGGAGTTGCGCCGCATGCAGATGGTCACCGAAGTCGGCGCCGAACATAACACCACGACGCTGATCATGATGCCGTCCGACTTCATGACCCTGGCCAAGCGTGCTGGCGACTACCTGCAGGCCAAGGCCTCGTAGACGATCGCGTTGGATTGCCGAGATTAGGCGCGCTCGGTGACGCGAACGGAGACTGGGGAACGTCCTATCCGATGCAATTCGAAGCCGCAACGCCCGCGTTGCGGCTTCTTCTATTGAGAGAGGCGCCTTCGCGGCGTCGCCGGACGCACTCACTCATCTGCGACGAGAAGCCACAACGTTCGTCAGCGCGCCTTCTCGCGAAACTGCACGACGTTGCCTTCTGGGTCGTGACCATCGCAGACGCGTCCGCCCTGGAAAAACCACTCGCGTTCGCGCGGGTTGAGTTCGCCGCCAAGATCGGCTGCCAGCTTGCGCACGGCATCGATGCTTTCGACGTGGAAGACCAGCTTGATCGGCGTGTCTTCTCTTCGTGTGGGCGGCGACGTGAGCGTGATCGATTCAGCGATCCCAGCCGGAATCGCCAGGATTACCAGCTGGAATGCGGGCGATGCGAGCACGACGTGATCGGTTTCCGAATGCGTCAGTTGCAGGTCGCAGATCCGGCTATAGAAGGCGCTGAGGCGTGCGACATTCTTTGCGTAAACGACAGCGCCCACGGCGGCATGCTGAGACATCTGAACTCCTTGGGTTGTTTGCGCCTGCAATCATTGTCCGCGCGATCCGGCGTTTTAATGTTCTCAGTCGGTTCGTCGATCGGCGATATGCCACAGCACGCCGGTGGGATCGGTCAGGTACAGGACGCGCAAGCCCCAGGGCTGCATCGTCGGTGGCTTGAGCATGATGTCGGGATATTTCGCCTTGAGCCCTGCCGCTTCGATGTGCCGCCACCAGTCATCGGCATCCTCGACCATCAGATGCATCATGAAATTGTCCGCGAATTGCGCTACATGGAAATTCTGCAGAAGGAAACGAAATGCGCCGGCTTCGAACTCGGCCACCTGTTCGTTGCCCCAGTTGAGCTTGAAGCCGAGATCGAGATAGAACTGCTTTGAAATCTCGTGATCCTTCGCGGGTACGAAGGTCTTCAGGTCGAGAACGGCAGGCATCTTCATGGCTTGTCTCCGGGCGCTGCGTCCGTTGCGACGGTTTCCAGAGCCTCGCCAAAATATAGCGTGTGCCCTTGGTCGTCCTCGATGACGAATTCCCGCGTGTCCCAGGCGGTCTCGTGCACTTCCTTCAGCAGGCGAATCCCCTTCTTTTTTAGGCTGTCCGCCGTTGCCGCGACGTCATTGGTTTCGAGATAGAGATGGAAATGCCCGCCCGCCCTGACGAATTCGATCGAGGGGTCCTTCTCGTCCACGAGCTTGAGGTGGAAGAGCTGATCGCCGGCGCGGATGCCTGCGTAGAAATCCTGGTGCTGGAATTCCAGCGTCAATCCCAACTGAGCGGTGTAAAAGCGGATCGATGCCGCCAGGTCGGTGGTTCGAAGCTGGGCGATCACGGCGCTGATCTTCATCTTTCCTCCGATGATTTGCGGATGCAGTGAATCAGCGGGCGCCGTAGGCGCGAAGCAGTTCGGACACGAGGATGCCGTTGATGGTCATGCCTTCGAGGTTTGCATGTGTGATCGCGACATGGCTGAAGTCGATGTCATCGAAGGTCGCGCCCAGCAGCGAGACATTGGTGAACGCAGCACCGGAAAGATTGATGTTGTTGAACCGCGCCGAGCGCAGATTGACGTCATCGAACTGCGCGTCGGCAAGCGAGGTTTTTTCGAATTTCGCGGCGGTCATGATTTCTTTCTCCGGGGTTTCACTGGCGTCGCTGGTGCCGCGACGGGGATTGCGCTCGCGGCATGTCCGCCAAGAATCTCGCCGATGCCTTCGAGCAGCGCGCAGGCCCGCAGCAATACGCGGCGATCATCTGCGCTGAGGGTGGTGGCGATGATCTCGGCCAGCGGCGAGTCCTCCGCCTGCGCCGCGGTGACCAGGCGTTTCCTGCCCAGCGCCGTCAACCCAAGCAGCCATCGCCGGCCGTCGGAGGCATGCGCCTCGCGGGCCAGCCAGCCATCGCTTTCGAGTTCGGCGACCAGGCGCGTCAGCGACGGCAGCTTGACGCCTTCGCGCGCGGCCAGCTCGGTCGGCGTCATCGGGCCGGCGCGATAAAGTTGGCCGATCACGCTGAGCTTGGCGGTGCTGACGCCCTCGCCCTGCAATCTTGGCCGCAGCCGGCGCGCGAGCATGAGCACCGCCCTGCGCAGCCGTACCGCACATTGAGTTGTCTCGGAACTGGTTCTGGTCATGGAGATACAAAGAATAGTCTTTGGATATCATAAGGCCGATCTTTGTATATTTCAAGTCTGACGAAGATTGGGGTCGATGCGACGCAGGCGATCCGCGCCGTATTTCGCCTCCTTACCGCCGGATCATCGTCGCCAGCATCGTTGCGACCAGGACTTGCTCGTCTTCCTGATCGGCCCAGACATCGCCGCGCGTCACCATCAGCGTGCGCCCAGGCTTGAGCACGGTGCCGACCGCACGAAATTTTTTGCCGGCGGCGGGACGCAGCAAATTGAGCTTGAATTCCACGCTCAGCACGTCCGATCCTGACGGCATCAGCGACAGCGCCGCGAAACCGCAGGCGCTGTCGACCAGCGTGGTGACGATGCCGGCATGCACGAAGCCGTGCTGCTGGGTCAGGTCGGTGCGATAAGGCAGCGAAATTTCGACCTCGCCTGCGTCCACGCGTGTGAGCAGCGCGCCGATCAGGCGCATCGCCGGCTGCTGGTCGAAGCAGGTACGGACGCGTTCGGCGAAGTCGGCGGCAGGTGCGAGTTTGTCCATGGTGTTGGCAGCCTAGAGTGGGAAGTTCGACCGTCGCAACGATGCCGGCGCGATGACGCCTGCACATGGCGCAATCGATGCGCCTAATCGATGCGGTACACCCGCGCCTTCGGCAAATCTTCATCGACCTGCAGGAACCAGCGGCCGGCGATGCCCGGCACCACCACGATCTCCGGCGCTTGCATCGGTTTGCGCAGTTTCATGCTGCCCTTGAGCACCTTCCATTGCTGGCCGTTCTCGAGTTCGAAGACGGTGCCCGGCTCCCAGCCGCTGACCACACCCTTGAGACGGCTATGAATGGGTTCGACATCCATGCCGATGAAGGAGGCATGCGGCGGTTGTGCTTCGCGCGCTGGCGCTTCGGCTTTCGCGGCAGCGGTGACAGCGACGGCATCGTCGCGCAGCACGGCATTGAGCGCAGTCAGTTGTGCTGGCGACAGGGTATCGAGGCCGGTCGCGTGCAATTGCTCGGTCGTGAGACGCTGCTCGATATTGACGTAGGGTGGCTGCGCCAACGCCAGTGCTGCGATGGCCATCAGCAGAAGCGTCAGCGTGAGGGCAAGGGTTCTTCTCGCGAACATGGTGTTTCTCCTGCGTGGCGTGATCCCGGCAGGCGCCGGGAATTCTGCATCTGGATGGCGATTCTAGTCCGGGCTTGTTTCAGGTTTGCATTCTTGCCGCAAGCTTCGGAAAAATCACAGCACAGGTCACCCTTCTCGGGATGTGGGAGCAGCGGTCGAGATCGCCCCCGCGCTGCCTCGAGCGACTAGAATGGCCGTAGGAACCACCAAGGGGCGCTTGTGATCGCTGTCGATAATCTGTCTTTTGCGTACAAGAAGACCCTGCTCTACCAGAACTTCAATCTGCGACTCAGCGAACCCGGTGTCTATGGTGTGTTCGGCCGCAACGGCAGCGGCAAGTCGACATTGCTGAAATTGCTGGCGGGGTTGTTGTTTCCACGGCAGGGGCGCATCGATGCAATCGGCTTTGCGCCGCGCGACCGCCACCCCGATTTCCTGTCGCGGGTCTACATCGTCCCCGAGGAGTTCCATCTTCCCGATCTGAGCGCAACGAAACTCGCGCAGACGCAATCGGGTTTCTATCCGGCATTTTCCGCGAAGGCGTTTGCGGACTATCTCGAGATCTTCGAGTTGTCGGCCAGCCAGACCTTCGGCGAGATGAGCCTGGGCCAGAAGAAAAAAGCCGCGATCGCTTTCGCACTCGCGACCTTCACGCCGGTGTTGCTGCTCGACGAGCCCACCAACGGGCTGGATATCCTCGGCCGCGACCAGTTCAAGAACATCGTCGCGCGACCCGAACAACGCGAGCGCCTGATCCTGATCAGCACGCACCAGGCGCATGATCTGGAGCGGATCATGAGCCATATCCTGTTCATCGATTCCGCGACGCTGGCCTTGTCGGCGACGATGCCGGAGTTGTCGGCGGCGTTGACGATGGGTGTTGCGCAGAATGCCGGAGATCTCGCGGCGGTCGCCGATGTCATCTATCACGAAGCGATGGGCCAGCAGTTCGCCTACGTCGCTGCCAACCGCACCGGGACCGCTGGCGCCGTGCATCTGGAGCTGTTGTACAAGGCGTTGAGCTTGAACAAGGCCGGTGTGCTCGCGGCGTTGCAGGCCGCGGACAAGGAGGTTGCTCATGTTTGATTTCACGCGCTTCCGGCGGCTGGCCGCCGCACACTGGGCCGAGTATCGCCGCGCCTACGCCTGGTTTTTCGGCATCGGCATGATCGTGCAGTTCGTTCTGGTGCTGATCATCCTGTCGATGCCGCACGGTTATACCTCGCTCGGCAACGATGGCCAGGGCACAATCTATTTTTGCGGCTTGTTTCTTACCGCGCCAATTTTCGCCGGACGCTACTTCCAGGCGATGGCCAAGCGCGAATCGGCGCTGGTGTTGATGATGCGGCCTGCGTCTATCTTCGAGAAATGGCTGCTGGCGATCATCGTCATCGCGTTGCTCTATCCGCTGGTCTACACGCTGGCCTTCTATGTCTGCGATGTGCCCGCTTGGCTAATCGCGGCTTCGCAAGTGCAGCATGCGTTGGCGTTGCTGCCGAAGGACGCGCCGGAGGAATCGACATACCTGCTCAGGTCGACGTCATATACGTTGTTCGTCGTTTGGCAGCCGATGCACCTGTGGCAATTTCTTGGGTGGAATTTGATGCTGGCCCCCTTCGAGGCATTCGCCGTGCTGGGCAGTCTCTATTTTCGTGCCATGCCCTTCATCAAGACGATACTCGCGGCGTTCTTCGTATTGCTGGCGTCGATCTTCCTGTCGGCCATCTTCGACAGCAATCCGGCGGCTTTTTTTGGTTTCTGGGACGACCATACCAAGCTGGCTGCTTGGCAGATGGTGTTTTTCCCCAGTGTCTGGTTTGGCGTTCCGCTGCTGCTGTGGCTATCTTGCTTTTTCGCCTTGCAGGAACGGGAGATAGTCTGATGAAACGTACGACCATCACTTTCCTGGCGGCGCTCGCGCTCTTTCTCGGCACCATCGCCTCGTCGAAATACAGCGTAAGCAACGATTTCATCCAGAAGCCATTGGATTTTTCCGGTATCGATACCGTGCAGTTCGAATCGGCGGGTCTCAGCGAAATCGCGATCTCGAAAACGCGGGCTCCGATGTTGCGTCACCGCCCGGATGACGCGGCCAAGATCCAGGTGACGCGGCAGGGCAACACCTTGCTGATTCGTTCGGATACGTCGCAATACGGCGATGTCGAGCTGATCATCCCGGCGACCATACGCACCCTCATCACTCAGAGCGCTCGCGTCGGAAGCAAGGACAAACTGGATTCACTCGATATCCGGGCCTCCGAGGACCTCTATTGGAGTGGCGACATCAAGACGCTGCGCATCACCGACACGCGCGCATACGGCGGCTGCAGCCCGCGCTGCCAGAATGGCCTTCATGTCGAAGATGGTGCGATCGCCGATCTCACCATCGCTACGCCGGCAGGCGAGGTGACGCTGAATCAGGCCGATGATATAAACAACGCCACCTTGCTACTGGGCCCCGATGCATCGTTTTCGCTGCTGAATGCCCATCATGTCGACCGGATACGTGTTGTCGATTTCGAGAGTGGCAAGTAACGGGTCGAAGGGCGGCTCGTACACTCGGTAGGCAAGGCGCCGGCGGCGAAATGGAATGCCGCAGGCGATGTCGATTGCGTCGCGTTGGGCGGATCCCTGCGCTAGCTGCCGAGCATCGGCTCCAGGGGTAGCGGCAGGGGCAGCCAAGGCTCTGGGCCCGCTCAGGCAGCGGCCAAACGCGAGTAAGCTGCAAGCGTCCCTCCACCGCCCCGCGCCATGACTCTGACCACGCCGGCCCGCTCCGATCGAACGCACCTGTGGCTGGGTTTGGTGATCTTCGTGCTCGCGCTGCTGGCATCGTGGTGGTTCATCGATTTTGTCGCCAGCACTGGCGACCGCCTCGAGCGCGATCGCGTGCAGTCGCTGGCACGCACCGCAGCTGCGACGCTGGAGTCGGGTCGCATCGCCAGCTTGCGGGGCAGCAGTGCCGACATCGCCACGCCGGGTTTCGATGCGGTGCGCGATGAGCTGCGTCGGGTCCGCGACGTCAATCCGGATTTCCGTTTCGTCTATCTGATGCGGCCGCAAGCGAATGGCGGCAAGCAGATGATTTTTCTCGCCGATGCCGAAGTGCCGGAATCGCCGGACTATTCCGCGCCTGGCGACGCCTACGACGGGCCCTCGCTGGAACTGTGGCGGGTGTTCCGCACCGGCATCCCCGAGATCCAGCCGCCGTATCACGACCGCTGGGGCTATTGGGTCACCTCGATCGCGCCGGTTCGCGACGCCACCGGAAAAGTCGTCGCGATCCTCGGCATGGATGTGCGCGCCGACAACTGGCTCGCGACGCAGGCGCGCTACCGTGCGTTCGCCTTCGCGATTTCTGCTTTGGTGCTGATGTTGATTGCGCTGTTCACGCTCGGTCTGCATCTGCAGAAGCGCGCCGGTGCGCGCCTTGCCATGCTCAACGGACAGCTGGCGCAGCAACTCGATGCGCTCGAGCGCGCGCAGGAAGGCCTGCGCCTGGCCGATGTCGTCGTGCGCCACACCGGCGAGGGCGTGCTCGTGCTCGATCCGGATCTGAAGGTGCTCAGCGCCAATCCCGGTTTCGTGCGCATCACCGGCCACGCCGCGGGCGATGCCATCGGCAAGACGCCGCCGCTGTTCGATGACGACGCCGATGCCCTGCAACAAGTGCGCACGCGTTTGCAAAGCGGTGTGCATTGGGATGGCACGCTCTGGGCGCGCCGAGCCGATGGCGATCGCTTTCCGCTGGAGGCCAGTCTCGACATCGTGCGCGATGGCGAAGGCCACGTGCAGCATTACGTGATGGTGTTCCGCGACGTCACCGTGCAAAAACAACTGGAGGACCGCCTGCGCGAACTCTCCGCCACCGATGGGCTGACCCTGCTCGCCAATCGGCGCAGCTTCGACGAAGCCCTCGAGCGCGGCTGGCATCACGCCACGCGTCATGGCGAGCCGGTGTCGTTGATCATGATCGACATCGACCACTTCAAACCTTACAACGATCTCTACGGCCACGGTGCCGGCGATCGCTGTCTGCAGCAAGTGGCCACCGCCATCGCGGCAGGTGTGCGTCGCGAAGGCGCGCTGGTCGCGCGTTACGGTGGCGAGGAATTCGCGGTGATCCTGCCGCGCACCGATGCCGCCGCTGCACAGGAAATTGCCGAAGCGCTGCGCCGTCGCGTCGAATCTCTGGGCATCGCCCACGCCGGCAATCCCGACGGCCGCCGCGTCACCGTCAGCGTCGGCATCTCCACCCGCACGCCACCGCAAACCGCCGATTTCGAAGACCTGATGCAAAGCGCCGACGAGGCCCTGTATCGCGCCAAGGAAGGCGGCCGCAATGGTGTGGTGGTGGCTGGGTAGGGGCTTCGAACTATCCATCGCCTGTCATCCCGGCGAACGCCGGAGCCCACAGTGGTTTTCGCGAAAGATCAGCGTGTCGAGATCAAAATGGATCCCGGCTTTTGCCAGGATGACGAATGAAGTCACCTCGCGCCAAACCCGCGTCGAACACGGCTCGCCACGGATAGCTCACGTCTTGCGGCAGATCCATTGTCTCAGGCTGAGGACTCGCCTATCTTCTGCCGTCCTCCCTTGGAATTTCTCTCATGCGCATTGCAAGACTTCTCGTCATCGTCGTGTTGGCCGGCGGCGCTTGGTATTACTCCGATCGCGAACTCAAGAAGATGGATGCCGAGGAAGCGGTCAGCACGCAGGGGTTTGCCGCGATGACAATGCCGGACGGAATGAGTGCACGCGGCGTGATCATTTTCTCGCCGAAGGATTGTCCGTCGGACGCAGCGCAACGTGCCGAAGCGCTGGCGCAGTCGCTGCGCAGCGCGGGTATCGAATTCTCGCGATCCGATGAAGCCAACTTCGGCGATCTGCCTGATGCCGACACCGCCGCGCGCATCGAAGCGGTGATGAACGGCCCGGTGCCCGTGGTTTTCGTCAACGGCAAGGCCAAGGCCAACCCCAGCGCGGCGGAAGTCATCGCCGAGCTTCACTCCGGCCAAAAGGGCTGAAAAGAGCAGTTTTCCCGCGCTGGTATTGCTGTCCTGCGACAGGCGAAGCGAATTCCTGCGGGCAACTTTTCTGGCGGGACACCACATGCGCGATCATTCGCTGCGCCCCGGCCCTGGACGGCGACGCGGCTGGAAATCGATGGCGTGCATTACGGCGATACCGGCATTTTTCGCATCCCGGTGTCGTTTATTCCGCAAGGGAAAATTGCCGAGCCGATCCCGGAATACTGCCCGGAAAGCGCCGATGTCTATTCCGGAAGCCTGAAGCTCATTTCCAGGCCCGAAGGAACGATGCTCTGATCGTGGCGCGACCGGCGGCGTGATCAGCGTGGCGAAGAAGGAAGTGCAGGCGAAATAATCGCGCCCGCAATCAATCCTCGAACTGGAAAAGATCCAGGCCCTCGGCATCGTCGCTGGTCGAGCGCTCCGCGCTCAACGGATCGTCGGCCGATGCCTGCCGGCTGGCGAGCGTCGGGTTCGGAATCGTGCGCAGGCCCAGGCGGTGGAAGACCTCGCCGACGTGATCGGGATTGCCTGTGCGGATGTCCGGCCAGTCGGCATCGAAGAGGATATCGACGCTGACGACATCGTCGTCGCTGCGTTCTTCGAGGACGCTGAAGCTGTCCACCCAGTCGATTTCCAGCAGGGCCTTGGTCACATCTTCCAGCAGGGACGCACCGGCGCCATGACCGGCACCGTCAATGTTGTCGCGCTCGAACAGGTAGGTGCCCATGGTCCTTTTCTCTTCCATCGCCGAGTGGCCCCGCGCCACTTCGTCACCCTATCGAACTCGCGCGAAAAATAATTGTTGGCGAAGACCTTTCCGACCAGCGGGCGGAATGTACCGACGAAAGCGAAACACCGCGGCTGACGGCTATTTCCACGCGGAAATGTCGTCATTCCCGGCGAAAACGCGCTGATGTTGTTCAGCCTTGCGTCGTCGCGGAAGGCATCGACGCGCCTGGTCGCGTATCGACGCAGCGCAGCATCGATGCGCGCCGAGGAATTCCCGCCGGAGGCATCGAACTCGATGACTCGGCATCACGGCAACGCAGGCATCAGCGATCGCGATCGATCCGCTCCAGCAGACCGTGTGCGCCACGATCGATCAGCGCGAAAGCGGTTTCGAAATCGCGTGCATCGCCGGTGTAGGGATCAGGCACTTCGCCCTGCGTCTGCACGCCGGACCACTCGAGAAACAGCGCGCATTCGGCACGGGCATCGCGCGGCCGGCGTCGACGCAACGCATCGAGATTGCTGCGATCTGCGCACAGGATCAGATCGAAGTTGTTGAAGTCAGCCGGCAGCAGCATCCGCGCACGCTGCCCGGAAATGTCGATGCCGTGCTGCCGCGCCACCGCAATCGCACGCGCATCCGGCGGTTCACCCGCATGCCAGTCGCCCAGTCCTGCGGAATCGATCCGCATCGCCCCCGGCCGCGACTGCCAGCGCGCCCGCACGCAACCTTCCATCAATGGCGAGCGACAGATGTTGCCGAGGCAGACGAAGAGGAGGGAGGGCATGTGCACGCGTTGATTCTCGTGATTCGACATCGTCACTGGCAGATCGGTCTCCGTCAATCGGCCATGGCGCAACGGAATCCGGAAACGACAACGGAGCCACGCGGCTCCGTTGTCGATGCTGCCTTGGCCATGCCGCCGCCGGCGTAGTTACTTTGCCGAGGTTTTGAACTTGAGATTGACGAAGCGCTTGTTGAGCAAGGTAAACACGATGCGATCGCCGGTTTGGCCCCATTCCAGGCCGCCGCTGTCGAGTTGCGATTTGATCTTCGGCTTCAGGGTGATTTCGGAAGTGAATGCCGGAATGTCGACTACCAGCGTGCCGGTGGTCTGCTGTGCGGACGCGGCAAACCCTGGCAGCAGCAACCCGAGGGCGAGCAGGGCGCGGAAATGCGCTTGCTTCATGACTTTCCTTCAATTGAAAAATTAGGGCGAGGCAGCCGGAACGATGACCGGAATTATTCCCCTTGGCCCGCTGCGGTTTTCCGGGTGTTGCGCTGCCGCGATGGCGAATCCAACAGCGACATTGCCTGCAATTCTAGCCATGCCCAGGTCGGTCGGATGCCTCGCCGCGATCGTCTGCGGGAAGCGCGAATGTTGGGGGCCGCGGCACAGTCCCCTGCTTTTTATGGGACAAAAAAACACCAGCTTCGGATCGCGGTAGAAAAAACCCGGCTTTTTTGCTGCTTTTGGGCTTGGCGGCGCGGCAAGCTTGGTCTACATTCCGTCTGCCGAGGGGATTTCCAGGCATCCACCCACTAATTCGAGTAATACGAGGAAACTATGGCAACCAAGAAGAAAGCGGCATCCAAGAAAGCTGCGCCGAAAGCTGCCGCCAAGCCGGCCGCCGTGAAGCCGATCAAGGAAGCGCTGAGCAAGTCCGGTCTGGTCGCGCACATCGCCGAAGCCACCGCGATTGCGGCCAAGGACGTGCGTGCGGTGCTGGCAGCGCTGGAAGGCGCCGTTGCGGCATCGGTCAGCAAGAAGGGCGCTGGTTCGTTTACCCTGCCGGGCCTGCTGAAGATCACGGCGATCAACGTTGCCGCGAAGCCGAAGCGCAAGGGCATCAACCCCTTCACCAAGGAAGAGCAGTGGTTTGCCGCCAAGCCGGCTTCGACCAAGGTCAAGGTGCGTCCGCTCAAGAAGCTCAAGGACGCTGCGGCCTGAGTCATCGCCGCCGGAAGACGCCAGGCCCTGGGCCGGCGTCTTCGTTGCTTGAAGTCGCATGAAAGAAAAGGGCCGGATTCGCATCCGGCCCTTTTTTTGTTGCGTGATTGCGCTGCTGTGCGGGCCTTTCGGCCCGGCGGCGTCAGTTCGGCTTGGGCATCTTGAGCTCGTACTGCTTCGGCGGCTCGGCACCCATCAGGTAACGCACGAAATAGTCCCAGCGCTTGCGCGCCATGTACAGGCTGGCCGCGCCATAGCCGTGGTGCGCGTTGGGAATGAGCAGCAGGTCAAAATCCTTGTTCGCCTTGATAAGCGCATCGACCACCAGCAGCGTGTTGGACGGCGGCACGTTATCGTCCATCAGGCCGTGCGCGAGCAACAGGTGGCCCTTGAGGTTGGCGGCGTGGTTCTGGTTGGCCTGGTCGTCGTAGTTGGACTTGCCGTCCTTGTCCTGGCGCAGCAGGCCCTGCCATTTCTCGGCCCAGTCGTCCTCGTAGTTGCGGTTGTCGTGATTGCCGCTCTCGGCGATGCCGACCTTGAACAGATCCGGGTAGCGGAACATCGCCGTCGCCGTGGCGTTGCCGCCGCCGGAATGTCCCCAGACGCCAACGCGATCCATGTCGATCCAGGAATAGCGCTTGCCGAGCTCGTGCAGCGCGGCGACCTGGTCGGGCAGGGTGTTGTCGCCGATGTTCTGGAAATACGCGTCGTGGAAAGCCTTGGAGCGCCACGGCGTGCCCATGCCGTCGATCGCGACGACGATGAAGCCCAATTCCGCCAGCGCCTGATTGTCGCCATGCGCGGGCAGGAAGCTGCGGCTGCGCACCGATCCGGTCTGCGGGCCGGGATAGATGTAATCGACGATCGGATATTTCTTGCTGGCGTCGAAGTTGCTGGGCTTGAACATCTGGCCGTACACCAGCGTTTTGCCGTCGCGCGCGGTCGCCGTGAACGGTTCCGGCGCGACCCAGCCGCTGGCGCGCAGGCGCGTGAGGTCGGCGTGGGCGAGTTCGGCGATCTTGCTGCCGTCGTCGCTGCGGCGCAGCGTGGTCACCGGCGCGGTCGCGACGGTCGACCAGGTATCGACGAAATACTTTCCGTCGGATGACATCAGCACCTCATGATCGGCGTCTTCCGGCGTGAGCAGGGTCAGGCCCTTGCCGTCGAAACCGATTTTGTAGAAATGCTGGAAATACGGGTCGCGACCGCGTTCCTTGCCGACGCCGCGGAACCACAGCGTGCGCGATTTCGCATCGACGCGCAGCACCTCGCTGACATTGCCCTCGCCGGTGGTGATCGCCTGCTTGAGCTTGCCGCTGGCGAGGTCGTACAGATAGAGATTGCCCCAGTTGTTGCGCTCGCTGAACCAGATCACTTCCTGGCTCTCGGGCAGGTAGCGCCAGTTCACCGCGCCATTGCCGCTCTCGAAATACGTTGCGACTTTTTCGTTGAACACCTCGCGCACCGCACCGGTTTCAGTATTGGCCACGCGCATCCAGGTCTGGGTGTGATCGCGCGAGGTGGATACGAAGCCGAGGCTGCGGCCGTCCGCGGCCCATTGCACGTCTTCCCAGCCGCCGAAGCAGCTGACGTCATCGCAGAGGCTGGAACGATGCTGGTCCGGCGGCATCTTCAGGCGCAGCACGTGTGGCGAATCGACGCGGATGACCACGCGCTCGATCATCGTGATGTCCTTGTCGCCGACCAGCGGATATTTCCAGGTCTCGACATGCGGATGGCCGACGCCGGTGCCGACCGTGGTCATCTCGCCGGTCTTGCGCTGGTCCTGCTGGAAAGTGGCGATCTGTTTCGAATCCGGCGACCAGACCAGCACCGCGCGATCGCTGTGCGTCCAGCCGGCGTTGTCGGTGGCGTAACCGAAATCCTTGATGCCATCGGTGGTCAGCGCGCTTTCCTTGCCCGTGGCGACATCGCGCAGCCACAGGTTCCAGTTGCGGATGAAGGCTTCGTGCTTGCCGTCGGGGGCGAGCACGCCGGGCTCGTCGCCGGTTTTCGGTCCCGCGGCGGCAACGCTGCAACTCGCTTTCGCGCCGAGGTCGCAAAGGTAGTGTTGCCCGTGCGTGGTGATGTTCCAGCGGCCATCGCTGCCGCGAGTGAAGTCCGAGATCGGCGGCGCCAGCAAATTGCTCTTGACCGGCTTGCCGGTGGCGGCAGACAGCGCCGAATAAAGTTTGTCCTGGTCGAAGGCCGACATGGCCTTGCCGGTGGCCGGATCGACCTGCATCCAGTGGCCACCGCCGGCATCGGAATCGAGCCAGGTCAGCGTGCCGTCGTCGCGCCAGGTCAGACGCGACGCGGCGTGATCGATCAAAGGCACGGTGCGGTAAGAGAGTGCGTTTTCCGCACGCTGATAGTCGCTGGCGGTGAGTGCGCGCGTCTGCGCGGCGGCGCCTGTCGACACCACTGCCGTCAACGCTCCCAGCAAACACGATTTGACCATCATCGAACGCATGCAGACCTCCAGGACAACGAATGGGTGGGGCGTGCACGGCAGCGAGCCGTCGCGTCCCGGACGCCCATGCTAGCCCGGCGCGCGCTGCCGCGCCCCCTGCCGAACGCCATGGTGCGTCGTCGGCGGCGCTTGTAGGGACGGAGCTGCGCAGGGGCAGCCCGCGTGTCGGTCAGATGGCTTTCTGCTCGAGGCGCTCGCGGCGTTCGGCTTCGAGCATGTCGAGATAATCGTCCAGTGTTTTTCCGTGGCTTTCGGCCTCCAGCGTCGCTGCGCCGGCGAGTGCGGCGGAATAGTCCAGGCGCAGGGTCTGGCCGTTCTGCGCATGCAGGGCGACGATGTGCTTGAGCATCGCGATGACCATACCAGCGCTGTCGGTGTTGGCGACGACCTTGCCGCCGAAGATCACGCCCCAGGCATCGCCGCGCTGACCGGCACCACCGACCACGGCGTCGTCCTCGTCGAGCAGATGCGCCTGCGCGGTGATCGCCGTGCTGCTGCGGGCTGCGCCGGGCCTGGCGAGCTTTTTCCGACGCAGGTCGCGCTTGGCCTTGGAATGGATGGACATCGGGAATTCCTTGCGCGGTGATACGGGCGGGCGCTGAGGGGCCTAGTCTTGCAGAAAATGTGTCGGCCAGTGTCGTCGCCGCAGATCGTTCGCGGCAGCGGGTGACAAATGCGCAACCGTCGGCCATCGCGCGCAATATCGCTGCTGTCGTTGTGTGAGCCCGCGCACAGTCGTGCGGCTTGTGCGCTTCATTCGGGCAATGGGAGTATCGATGCCTGTCCTCCTGAAGCCCTCCCATGAAACGAATCGCCGCGGTACTCGCTCTTGGGCTGTGTGTTCACCCGACGATGGTGCTGGCGCAGGCGGGGTCGGGAACGAGTTTCGCCTACTGCGATGTCGAGGACACCGGCGGTCGAAAAATCTGGGTATCGCAGGTTTTCCCCGCGCCGAAATACACCGATGGCATGGAGACCGAGTTCCACACCTATGTCGGTACGCTGGGTGGCGCCGGCAACAAGCGCTGCCTGGTTGCGCTCACGCGCGAGGACGCGCAGGCGACGCGCGACAAGATCGAAGCGATCATGCGAAAGCGCACTTTCGGCATTTCCGTCTACAGCTGGCATGACGTCAACTGGACGCCGAGCGCGGCGATGTATGCCGCCACCGGGCCGAAACCAGCGATGGCGACGGATCAGTTCGTCTACTGTCGCAACGTCAATGTCGATAGTCGCAAGATGGTCGAATCGTATGTGTTCGTCGCGTCGTTGCCGCCAAACACCCAGGCCGGCTATTTCTCCGAACTCAGCCGCTACGGCAAGGAGTTCGATGCGCAGGTCGTGGGCCAGGGCGTTGCCTCGGGCGCGATGTGCCTCGCCAGCGACACGCGTGCGGAAGCCGACAAGAGTCGCGAGGATTTCCGCAAGTCGTTCCCGTTTTCGGGCATCAAGAAAATCGACGTGGCCTTTGCGCCGGGACCGATGCCTGCGGCAGCCATCGCACCATCGCGATCGGCGGCAACGACGAAAGCCATTGCGACGACATCCAATGCCGCGTTGGCCAATGGCGCCGACGACGAAGTCGAAGCGGATTTCTGGCGCCGCATCGCCAGCAGCAAGAACGCCCAGGATTTCGACGATTACCTCGCGACGTACCCGCAGGGCCGGCATGCGCCGATCGCACGCCTGGAGTCGCGACGCCTGCGTGGCGGCGCCGCGAATGCACCCGCGGCGAAGCCCGGCAAACCCGGCGCGCGTGCGCCAGCGGCCTCCGCCAACGTTGTTCTCGATCCGGCCTATCCCATCGACGATGCGATCCGGCACCGGATCGACAGCGAACGCTTCTTCCGGGTTCCGGCCGCCACGGCCGGTGATCCGGTGCAGCAATCGGGCAGCCGCATGGCCAACAAGACGGTGCCGATCGCATCCGCGTTGAAGGCGCAGCGCATCGCTGGCAGCAATATCTGTCGGGTCGAGCAGCAGATCAGCGCGGGCCAGAGCGATCCGGTCGTGACCACCACTACTGGACTGAACTGGGCGGGTTTCATTCCGCTGAACGATGCCTCGAAGATGTCGAGCCAGTACGGGGTCGTCAACGGCGTCGTGCGCGCGATCGATATCGACAATCTGTCCGGGCAACCTTTCCCGCTGCTTGCGGGCAGTGCGTTCGGCTTCCGGTACAAGCTCGAAAACGTCGACAATTCAACCGGGACGAAGACGTTTTCGATGAACTGGACTTGCCGTGTTGGCGCGACCACGCCTGCTGCCGCGGTGATCGCGGGAACGCCGGGCGATCAAACCGAACTGCAATGCCACGCCAGCTTCGAAGGTCTCCCTCTGCCGGAACGCGATTCGGTCTGGCACTGGTTCGGCGCCGCTGGCTGTTTCCTGCAGGACCCGACCCGCTAGACTGGCGCGACTGCGATTGGCAGGCCCGATCGTCGATCACCCGACGCAGTTCCTGATTTTTCCGGAGTATTTCGATGAAGACATGGCTGATTGCAGCGTCCTGCCTGCTGATGTTTGCCGCGGCATCCGTGCGCGCCGGTGAGCCGTCCTTGCCCGGAGGATGGTCGAGTCCACTGCGTCTGGCAAAGATGGAGAATGTCGATCCAGGCGACATCGCCACCTATGAAGCTGCACGTCGCGTCGGCAAGTCGGCGTCGACGGATGCGGTGATGGTCTGGTCCGGGAAGAGCCATGGTGCGCAGACGTATCTGCGGCTGATTCCGTTCACGCGCTTCGGCGATCTCGATGCGCGCCAGGACACGATGGCCGTGAGCGCCGCCAACCGCGATCCGCTGTTGCGCGCGCCTTTCGTCACGCAGGTGTGGCGGCGCGTCGACGAGATGTCTTTTCCGTCGCCTACCGATCCGGGCTTGAACGAATTGACTGCGATGAGTGCGCGCATCGAGATCGTCAGCGAGCTCGACGATGCCAAGCGCGCGACGCTGGTACAGGCCTGGAAAACCCTGGAAACCGCGCTCGCGGCGCAGAAGTATCCGCTCGCCACGGTGACTTACGAAAACAGTTTTGGCCATGGCGAACTGATCCGCATCTGGCTGGCGAAGGACGAGGCGACGCTGAAATCCGCCGCGACCATGTCGGTGCTGCTCGGTTGGGAGTTGGGCGATCGCAAGGCCAGGGATCTGCTGTTCGAGATCAATCAGCATGTTCAGATCCAGTCCTCCTTCCTGGTGCAGCGCCGGCCGGAGCTGTCCAGCCCCGGGCAGTGATTGCGCGCTGGCGAATATTTCCCCGGTCGTCGCCGAAATAATCTGTTGCTGCGGGATTCGCGACCCGCTGCGGTCGCGAAAGTCTGCCTTGAGCGTTGCCGGCGAGGCCGGGACGGAAGGTCATGCATGACTTCTGGGCCTGTCTGGGCTCCGGCCCGGTCGTCAGTCTGGCCCTCGGTGGCGGAGCACTGACGCTTCGCAGGGGCGATCCAGCAGCGATCCTCAGTCCGGCCATCACCCAATTCGCTGCGCGGCCTCGCGCAGCTTTCGGCCGTGCTGGCCAGCCTTCCTGTTGAGGAGTTTCGGATGCGCCGCATTCTGGTTTCTGCCATCGTCCTGGCGCTTGCCGGGCTTCCCGCCGTTTCCGCGCTCGCGGCCACTGGCAAGCCTGCCGCCGCCGTTTCCGCGACCACCACGCAGTTGCCGCGTACGGTGCGGCCCAGCCATTACGACGTGGCGATCGTGCCCGACGCCAAGTCGCTGACTTTCGCCGGCAAAGTCGGCATCAGCATCGACGTGCTGCAACCGACCGCCAGCATTACGCTCAATGCCCTCGACATGAGCTTCTCGCGCGTGCAACTGCTCGCCGCCGACGGCAAGACCGTTGTCGCCACCGGCAGCGCGAAAGTCGACGCCGATGCCCAGACCGCGACCTTCAGCTTCGCAAAAGAAATAGCGAAAGGCCGTTATCAGCTCGCGCTCGATTACACCGGCAAGATCGGCACGCAGGCCAATGGCCTGTTTGCGATCGATTACGACACCGCCGCCGGCAGCAAGCGCGCGCTGTACACGCAGTTCGAAAACTCCGATGCGCGCCGGCTGATTCCGTCCTGGGACGAGCCCGCGTACAAGGCGACGTTCGCGCTGAGCGCGGACGTGCCCAGCGACCAGATGGCGGTCAGCAACATGCCCGCCGCGCAGACCACCGATCTGGGCAACGGCCGCGCGCTGGTGCGCTTCGCACCGACGCCGAAGATGTCGACCTACCTGCTGTTCTTCGCACTCGGCGATTTCGATCGCGCCAGCGACAGCATCGACGGCACCGAAGTCGGCGTGGTCACGCAGAAAGGCGTGTCCGCACAGGCCGCGTTCGCGCTGTCTTCGGCCAAGACGGTGCTGCTCGAATACAACGATTACTTCGCCACGCGCTATCCGCTGCCCAAACTCGACAACGTCGCTTCGCCCGGCAGCAGCCAGTTCTTCGGCGCGATGGAAAACTGGGGCGCGATCTACACGTTCGAATACGCGATGCTGCTCGATCCGAGCATCTCGACCGAAGCCGACAAGCAGGAAGTGTTCTCGATCGAGGCGCACGAGATGGCGCACCAGTGGTTCGGCGATCTGGTGACGATGCGCTGGTGGGACGACCTGTGGCTCAACGAAGGTTTCGCGTCGTGGATGGCCAGCCGCACCACCGAGAAACTGCATCCGGAGTGGAACACCGCGCTGCAATCGGTGGGCAGCCGCGAATCGGCGATGGGCCGCGATGCCGTCGCGACCACGCACCCGGTGGTGCAGCACGTCGAGACCGTAGAACAGGCCAGCCAGGCGTTCGACGCGATCACCTATTCCAAGGGCGAGGCGGTGATCCACATGCTCGAAGGCTACGTCGGCGCCAATGCCTGGCGCGACGGCGTGCGTCGATACATGAAGGCGCATGCCTACGGCAACACGTCGTCGGATGATCTGTGGAAGGAAATCGAAGCCGCGGCGGGCAAACCCATCACCGCGATCGCGCATGATTTCACCCTGCAGCCGGGTGTGCCGCTGATCCGCGTTGGCGAACCCGTGTGCAGCGCAGGCAAGACCACGCTGACCTTGACGCAGGGCGAATTCACCACCGACCGTCCCGACAAGAAGCCGCTGAGCTGGCGCGTGCCGGTGATCGCCGGAATGATCGGCAGCGACAAGACCGCGCGTGCGCTGGTGACCGGCGGCAAGGCAACGATCAGCCTGCCCGGTTGCGGCGCGGTGATCGTCAACGCCGGCCAGAGCGGCTACTACCGCACGTTGTATTCGCCGAAACAATTCGCACAGGTCAAGAGCGGCTTCGGCAAGCTCGCGCCGATCGACCAACTCGGTGTCCTCTCCGACAGCTGGTCGTTGTCGCTGGCTGGATTGCAGCCGACATCGGACTTCCTCGACCTCGCCAAGGCCACGCCGATCGATGCCGATCCGCAGATCTGGGGCAAGGTCGCTGGTGTGTTTTCGAGCATCAACACCTATTACAACGGTGACGCGGCGCGGCAGGCGAAATTCCGCACATTCGCGATCGCGCAACTCGCGCCGGCCTTCGCCGAAGTGGGTTGGACGCCGCGACCCGGTGAACTCGATACCGTGGCGATTCTGCGCAGTGATCTGATCTACACGCTGAGCGCACTCGGCGATCCGGCCGTGATCGCCGAAGCGCGACGTCGTTACGCGGCACAGGCCAGCGATCCGGCCGCGATGCCGGCGGCCTTGCGCAAGACCATCCTCGCCGTCGTTGCGCGTCATGCCGATGCGGCGCTCTGGGATCAATTGCATGCGGCGGCGATCGCGGAAAAAACGCCGCTGATCAAGGACCAGTGGTATGGGCTGTTGGCCTCGCCCGAAGATGCGGCATTGGCGCAGCGCGCGCTGGACCTGTCGCTGACGGCGGAGCCCGGTGCCACCAACAGCGCCGGCATGATCAGCGATGTCGCCGGCCTGCATCCGGACATGGCCTTCGATTTCGCGATGGCGCACATGGGTCAGGTCAACGAACGCGTTGATGCGACTTCGCGTGGCAGTTACTACCCGGGACTGGCGGGACGCTCGGCGGATCCGGCGATGATCGGCAAGATCAAGGCCTACGCGCTCGCCAATCTCGCGCCCGGTTCGCGCCGTGGTGCCGATACGGCGGCGGTCAGCATCGCCTACCGCGTCAAGATCCGTCGCGAGCGCCTGCCGGCGATCGATGCCTGGCTGGCGAAGCACCGCGCCTGATCGCGATTCAACGACCGGCGATTGCATCGCGTTGAATTTCTCTTCCATCAGGAAAAACGGCATAAAAAAAGCCCCGCAGAAAACTGCGGGGCTTTTTCGTTTGCGGCCGCTTGTCGGCGAACAAGACCCGCATGTGCGGGTCCTGTTGCCGGAGACAGACGATCAGAAGCGGTAGTTGACGCCGATGCGCAGGATGTTTTCCTTGTAATCGGCCGAGTGATAGAAGGTGTTGGTCGGGAACGCGATTGGCGGCGTGAAAGCGGTGAGGTTGGTGCTGGTGCCGGAAATGCTGCCGAAGTCGGCGCGCAGGTATTCGGCTTTGAGCGACCAGTGGTTCTGGAAGTTGTACTCGTAGCCCACGCCCCAGATCGTTGCGCTCTTGGTCTTGGAGGCGGCGAAGCTCTCGGCGGCCGTGGCGAAGTTGTCGTTGAAGGTGTCCACGACCTTGAGCTTGGTGCGGCCCAGGCCGGCGGTGACGTAGTACAACGAATTGCCGGCGCTCAGGCCGAGGCGGCCACGCAGCGTCATCAACTGGTCGGCCTTGGTGGTTTCGCTGAGGGTGTAGGCAGTGGGTGCGCAGCACGGATAGGTACCGCCGGCGGCGCGCGAGTCGGAAGCGCTCTGCGTGTTGTAGTCGAATTCGACGCCAAAGACCGCGTCGCCCTTCTGGAAGTTGTAGCCAGCGGTGACGCCGCCACCGAAGGAATCCGGGCTGACCTTGCCGGCTGCAGAGGAAGCGATTGCGGGCGTGCTGCTCATCGCGAAGTAACCGGTCGGGCTGAACACCGGGGTGACCGCGACATTGGATTTGCCTTTTACCTGGCCGGCGTTGGCGCCGATGTAGAAACCGGTCCAGTCCGTGGTGGCTGCCTGCGCCGCTGTGCTGGCGGTGGCGAGTGCGAGCAGGGTTGCAGCGATGCTGAGTGTCTTGGAAGCCATCTGTTGAGTCCTCGAATGATGTGAGTGTGTGCGGTGACCTGGCCAGCCCTTTGGGAGCTGCGGTCATCGGTCCATCGACAGGAAATCGTTTGCTTGTGGCTGTCGGGCCGACGGGTTGAATAACGCCAGTTTTACAAAAAGGTGGACAAGAGGACCTGCGGCCCTGCTCGCCGGGTCCCTCCGGAGCCCCATTTTTCAGGCTTTTCCATCACTTGCGCGGGAGACGGCTTCATTCATCGTGATGAACAAAATGGGGCTGTCGCCAATTTCGCAGCGCAGCAAAAGAAGCGCGAAAAACATTGCTGATCTCCCGACCTCGCCTTGCAGAGACTTACGATCGGATCGGCGATCGGCGCATCATGGCCGCGAGATTTGATGGCGACGCGGGCATCCGATGCTGCGAGCAACGCGACCGACGCTGGCGATTTCCCTTCTGGCCTTGGCGTGGGGCGGAGCGTTGTCGATGTCGGCCGATATCGCCGCGGCGCAAACGTCGTCGCCCGTCTCGGGCGAACGCCTGCTCAAACCCTTGGCCGTGGACATCAAGCTGTCGGCCGATGGCAGGATCACCCAGACGCGCGCCGATGACGCGATGCCGACAGCGCTGCGCGAGTTGCTGCTCAAGGCGGTCGGCACCTGGAAGTTTTCGCCGGCGCGACGCAAGGGCGTCGCCATCGATTGGGCGACGCGGGTGACGGTCACCCTGATCGCGGTGCCTACGAACAACGGTTTTTCCCTGCGTGTGGCCGACGTGGCATTGGCCAATACCTGGATGCCCGAGCACGGCGTTTCGAAACCACCGCCTTTGCCCGCCGGATTGCTGTCGGCACGGCAGCGGACGACGCTGGCATTCGTGCTCGATCCCGGCGTCGATGCGCAGGATTACGATATCCGCGTCATTCGCCGGGACGGCCGCGCCATCGAGAAGCACGATCCTTATGCCGTCGGTGCGCTGCCGACGGTGCGAAGCTGGCACTTCGATTCCCTGCAATGGGATGGCGCTTCCTATGCCGAAGCGATCTGCGTGCCGGTGGTGTTTACGCTCGACATGCACGATGCACCTGAGGAAACCGCGGCGGAGCGCGCCAGGGCCTGCCAGTCGATTCCCGAGCTCGCGGATTTCCGCGGCATCGCGCTGCTCGACACGCCGGTCGGCAAGATGCTCTGATCCATCGTGGCGCGCGCCTCTCGATAGCGCCCTTATCGAAGCTTCGGGGAAATCAGGATGATGGCTGCGTCGTCGAAGGATCCGCTGCATGGCATCACCCTCGAGCGCATGCTCGTCGATCTTGTTGCGCAACTGGGTTGGGATGGTCTCGGCAGCGAGATTCCCGTGCGTTGCTTCAATGTCGACCCCAGCATCAAGTCGAGCCTTACGTTTCTGCGGCGCACGCCTTGGGCGCGCAGCAAAGTCGAGGAGCTGTATCGCCAGCACAGGGATGCATCCGCGGCGGGGCAATGAGAGCATGCGGCAGGAGCATCGACTCGCACGCAGCATCGATGCGTTGACTGCGACATCCAGACCTCGGAGATCCCCATGACCGGCAGCCAGCGCGAAATCACTTTCCGTTTCCTCGCCGAGCCGACCGATGTCAATTTCGGCGGCCAGGTGCACGGCGGCGCGGTGATGAAGTGGATCGATCAAGCCGGCTTCGCCTGCGCCGCCGGCTGGGCCGGCACGTATTGCGTCACCATCTATGTCGGCGGCATCCAGTTCGAGCGGCCGATCCGGATCGGGCAACTGGTGGAAGTGCGCGCGCAGGTGGTCTACACCGGCACCACCAGCCTGCATGTCGCCGTGCAGGTGTCGGCGCGCGACACCACCGGCAATCAGTACGAGCGCACCACGCATTGCCTGATGGTGTTCGTGGCGCTGGACGAGCAGCGCAAGCCGGTCGCGGTGCCGGCATTCGTGCCGATCAGCGATGAAGAGAAGGAGCTGTCGAACTACGCGCAGCACATCATGATGATGCGCAAGGTCATCGAGGCCGAGCGTCGGCGCTTTCTCGCCCGGATCGAATCGGCGCCGCACAAGCCGGCCGATCCGCCGGCCTGACGCGGTCGCCCTTTTCGCCGGCGGCGGATGCGATTAGAGTCGGCCTGTCCTGGGCGCGCCGCGCGCACTTTGCGCGGCAGCGATGGGAGCCAGGAGTGCAGCATCGACCGATCACACATCCAGGGGTGACTCATGAAGCGTGGACTGATCTTGGTACTGGCATTGGCGGGCGCATCCGCTGCGCATGCCGACAGCGTTTTTCCGCTCGGCAAGGACATGGCTGCGGGCCATCAGCTGCCGCGGCCCTACGGCATCGGCGTGGATTATTTCGGCGCGCACCAGGACTATGAGATCAAGTCCCTGCAATTCGTTTTCCCGGGGGCACCGCCGGTGCCGCCCAGCCTGGTCGGCGTCAAGAACCGCATGCACGAGGAAGACGTCAAGTTCGATGTCTGGGTATTTCCGTTCCTCAACGTCTTCGCGGTGTACGGCCATATCAACGCCGAGACCAAGGTCGATCTTTCCGCGATCACCTTCCCCGGGCTGCCGGCATCGTTGGGTGTGTTGCCGGTCAACTATCAGGGGCAGGCCTACGGCGGCGGCATGACGCTGGCCTACGGAAACGAAAAGTGGTTCACCTCGCTCACTGGTGTGCGGGTCAACACCAGCCTGAGCGGCGATTTCGATTCCTCGGTCACTTCGACCACCTGGCAACCGCGCATCGGTCTGGTCCGTGGCAACTGGCAGGTCTGGACCGGTGGGCTTTACATCAAGACCAATGAGCGCCATCAGGGCACGATCGCACTGCCCTTCATTGGGCCTGTGCCGTTCGATGTCGAGCTCGGCGAGCGCAACAAGTGGAACGCCACGCTAGGCGCGCGCTACAGCTTCGATCGCGATTTCGACATCTCGCTGGAAGCCGGCGGCGGTGGTCGCGAGACACTGCTGTTGAATGGCACCTGGCGTTTCGGCGGCAACGACTGAGGCGGCACGATGCGTCGCTGGCCAGCGCTGTGGCTAGGCCTGGCCTGCGGGCTCGTGCTCGGCAACGCCTGCGCTTACGAAACCGATCCTTACACGCATCGTCTGGCGCCGCTGGTCGACGCCGCGCCCGCGCTCGATCGCGAGGTCAACGCGGCGCTGCGCGAGGTATTGATCGAGCATGGCAGCGAGCCGCGCGAGGAGCGCATCGTCGCGGCGGTGTTCCATCGCCTCGGCGGTTACTACTGGGTCGACCATATCGAGCGCTGGGCGATGGATTCGCCGGAAGTGCAGAAGCTGCCGACGCCGCGCTGGCATTCGATTTATCGTGATGTACCGCTGCACGACAGCCGCATCAGCGGTTTGTTCGGCATCGGCCCGAGCTTTCTTCTGGATGGAAACCTGATCGGCACCGACAAGCTTGGTCATTTCTTTTCGCAGGGGCGGAAGTTCTGGCGGCGCTGGCGACGCCTGCACGACGAGGGCCGGGCCGCAGCGCATTCGGCTTTCACCGAACGGGCGATCTTCGGCGCGCCGATGACCGGTGTCTATTCCAATGCCGACCTGGTCGCGAACTACGAGGGCTATCGTTTCTACCGCAGCCTGTTCGAGGACGATGTCGTGCCGGGCAAGCTGGCGCTGCTGCGCTGGCAGGACGGCCACTGGATCCAGCAACGGCAGTTCGAATGGAACGATTTCGTCAACGCCTACTGGGACGAGGCGCTCAATCCCAATGCCTATGACGGCCTGCTGGCCCCGGCGATGCGGCGGCGGCTGCGGGAATTCTGCCCTGAGGTCGCGCAGGCACCGGAGCGCTACCGCGTCCCGCCGGACGAAGATGCGCGCCTGCAACAGCGGTACCGGCAATTGCAGTTGCGCGATCGTCGCGACTGGCGGCTCGACCGCCTCTGTGCGGAAAGCGGATGAGCGATTGAAATTTCCTGGCGGAACACCGGCGAATCCGTCCCCGGGTTCCGCCACTCGTCCCCGATGACCCGCACTCCGTCACCGCCGACGCGGCCTGGCGCGATGTGTCGACGCAGACTGGGCGCACTCATCCACTGGAGACTGCGATGCACCCCGAATTCGAACTTGGCCTGCGGGCCGCCTGGCTGACCCTGATCGCTTACTGGGTCTGGAGCGCGCGGACGGCCAAATCGTCCAGCCGCAACGAACCGGCCTGGCGGCGTCTGCTGATGTACTGGCTGCCCTTGTTCGTCGCGGTGCTGCTGCTCGGGCCCGGCGAATGGTTTGGCCACAGCTGGTTGCGCGAACGTTTCGTGCCGCACGGCCGCTGGGTCGAGGCGATCGGTTTGGGCATCGTCTGGGCGGGCGTGCTGATCGCCTGCTGGGCGCGGTACGTGCTGGGTCGCAACTGGAGCAGCGTGGTGCAGCTCAAGGTCGATCACGAACTGATCGAGCACGGCCCTTACCGGCTCGTGCGCCATCCGATCTACACCGGGTTGCTGGTCGCGTTCTTCGGCAATGCGGTGATGGTCGGTGACTGGCGCGGGCTGATCGCAGTGGCGATCGTCTTCGCGTCGTTCTGGCGCAAGCTGCGCCTGGAAGAGACTTGGCTGGGCGAGTTCTTTGGCAGCCGCTACGACGAATACCGGCAGCGCAGTTACGCGTTGCTGCCCGGAATTATCTGAGCCCGATTCGTAGGAGCCAGCTTGGTCTTGGTAGGAGCCAGCTTGCTGGCGACAGCTGCTCGTGGGCACCTTGTCGCCAGCGAGCTGGCTCCTACGCGTCGGTCGCCAGCAAGCTGGCTCCTACGATTAACTATTTGGCCATTTCCTTCATCGCTTTTGCGTAGCCTTCGGCTTCCATGGCCTCGACGGTGATGCGCACCTGCACATCGTCGCCGACCATCGGCACACCGTAGCCGAGGCCGAAATCGGAACGTTTGATATGCGTGCTGGCGTCGAAGCCCAGCGCCGGCAGCTTGAGCATCGGATAGATGCCCTGCTGGTTGAGCGTGACATCGAGCACCACCGGCTTGGTCACGCCGTGCAGGCTCAGGTCACCGGTTACCTTGAAGCGGCCAGCCTTGGCGCCGCGCTCGACCTTGGTACTGGTGAAGGTGATCGTCGGAAATTTCGCCGTGTCGAAAAACTTGTCGCCGCGCAATTCCTCATCCAGCGCCGCCACCCGGGTGTGGATGCTGTCGACGGCGATGTTGACCTTCACCGAGGACTTGCTGATATCGGCGGCGTTCCATTTGAGGCTGCCGCTGATCGTGTCGAAGTCGCCGCCGGGATGCGAATAACCCATATGCGCCCAATTGAATTGCACCTGGGTATGGCTGGGGTCCAGCGTGTAGGTCACGTCGGCGGCGGTCGCCGGCGCGGCGAAAGTCGAGAGCAGGCTGGCGAGGGCAAGCGGTAGCAGGGGCTTGAAGGCGGGGGACATGGCGTCGTTCTCCAGGGGTGGGCGGCGGGCCGCGTAAATATGCCACCGCGCGGTCCGGTCAGGCGAAAAACCCGTTTGCTGTGGTCCGGAAACGCCACCGCGACGGAGGCCTTGGGGTAAAATTCCGCCCCCATGCGCGCCCCGTCCTTCCTCCGCACCATGACCGTCCTGGCCTTGCTGGCCATGGCGTTGCTGGCGCTGGCGCCGACGATCAGCCGTCTGCGCGCGCCCGACCAGCACGGCGGCAATGGCGTCTGGGCCGAGATGTGCACGCTTGCCGGCCTGAAGTGGGTGAAGTTGCCGGGTGGCGATGGCGCCGGCATTCCCAAGCCCTCAGCTGCGATGGGCGATGACTGCGCCTACTGCCCGCTGCTCAATGCACTGGCGACGCTGTTCGTCCTCGCCGTGCTTTTGCTGCCGCGTCTGCGTGCCGATATCGCGCAGGTTTTTTTCGTTGCACCACGGCGATCATCGCCGTATCCCAGCGGCCTCGGTTCCCGCGGCCCGCCACTCGCCTTCTGAATAGCAAGCACCCTTCCTGATCCGTGCGGCCAAGCGCCGTGCGGTCGTGCTGTTCGGAGTCAACATGTCTTTTTTCTTCATCGCGACGGCGCGTCCGTTGCGTCTGCTCGCCGCGCTCGCATTGCTGCCGATGGCCGCACATGCCAATACCGACACGGCCGATGCCGGCCGCGACAAAAAACCGAAAACCATCGCCGCGGTGGAAGTCCATGCCGATGCCGTCGAGCGTCGCGAGCAGCGGCTGCGCCATGTTGACCACGACGGCTCCAGCGTCAGCATCGGTCGCGAGCGCATTGCCCAGAGCAATGTCGTCGGCAGCGAAGACCTGCTGCGTTATGCGCCCAACCTGACCGTGCGCTCGCGCTACATCGGCGACCGCAACGCGCTGATCGGTGGTCGCAGCAATGGCACCACCACCGGCTCGCGTGCGCTGGTCTATGTCGACGGCCTGCTGATCAGCGACCTGCTCGGCGCGAGTTTCAATCCGCCGCGCTGGGGCATGGTCAGTCCGTCGGAAATCCAGGGCATGGATGTGTTGTACGGGCCGTTTTCGGCCGAGTTGCCGGGCAATTCGATGGGTACGACGCTGCAGATCACCACGCGCTATCCGCGCGCTCTCACTGCCACCGCCGATGCGCAGTTGTTCACGCAGGCATTCGCCGACGCTTACGGATTCAAGGGCGATTACAGTGGCGAGCGCGTCAACGCCAGTCTCGGCGAAAGTCGCGAACGCTGGCGCTGGTTCGTCGCCGCCAGCCGTCTCGACACCACCTCGCAGCCGATGCAATACGCCACGCCGGGCTCATTCGTCAGCAGCGGCGTCGGCAGCTTGCCGCTGCTGACCGGCGCGATCAGCGACCTCGATCCGCAAGGCGCAGCGCGCGTGATTCTCGGTCCGACCGGTATCGAGGACACGAAACAAGTCAATGCCAAGTTCAAACTCGGTGTCGATGTCAGCGATGCCGCGACGCTCGAATTCGTGCTCGGCTACTGGCAGAACGATTATCAACGCCGCGCTGTGAGTTTTCTGCACGATGCTGCCGGCGCCACGGTGTATGGCGGCAACTGGCGACTGCCCGATGGGCGCGGCATCCGCATTGCGGACGCGACGTTCGCGCCGCAGACGGGTTCGGAGCGACATTGGCAGAGCGCGTTGTCGTTGACCTGGCAGTTGAGCGCGGACTGGGCGTTGCAGGCGATCGCTTCCGACTACCGAGTCGCGGAAAATCGTCTCGCCAGCGCGACGATGCGTCCTCCACTCGCGGACATCGGTGGCGCCGGCAGCGTTTCGTTCGGCGACGGCACCGGCTGGAATACTTTCGATATCAAGCTCGATGGCCATCTTGGCGCGCATCGCCTGCGCACCGGCGTGCATGCCGATCGCTACGTGCTCGCGCAACAGGTTTACGCAACGCCGGATTGGCGTGGCGATGTCCTCGGTGCGCGCAGCGGCGTATTCGCCGGCAAGGCACGCACGGAAGCGATCTACCTGCAGGACGACTGGCAGTTCGCGCCGACCTGGACTCTGGACACGGGTGCGCGCTACGAGCGCTGGAGCGCGTTCGACGGTGTGCGCGGCGGCGGCAGCAATACGCCGGTGAACTACCCAGTGCGCCGGATTAGCGCCTGGTCGCCGAAGCTTGGGCTGCATCATGATTTCGGCGAAATCTGGACGCTGCGCGCCAATCTTGGCAAGGCAGTGCGCTTCCCCACCGTTTCGGAATTGTTCCAGGGTGCGGTGGCGGGCAACGCCATCGTCAACGCCGACCCGAATCTGCGCCCCGAGACAAGTTACTCCAAGGAACTCGCACTTCAAGCGCAGCTCGATCACGGCAGCGTGCGCATCAGCCTGTTCGAGGACGATATCCGCGACAGTCTTTTCACGCAGACCAATCTGTCGGTGACGCCCAGCGTGACCAACATCCAGAACATCGGCCGCTTGCGCAATCGCGGCATCGAATTCGTCGGCGATTGGCGGGACATTGGCGTCAACGGGTTGAGTCTGTCGGCGAGCTTGGCGTTCAATCGTTCGCGCATTCTGTCCAACGCGAATTTCCCGGCCAGCGAAGGCAAGCGCGCGCCGCGCATTCCGGCGACGCGGGCGTCGGCGGTGCTCAGCTATAAACCCGATGACGCCTGGCGCTTCAGTCTTGCCGGACGTTATTCCGGCCGGCAATGGAACAACCTCGACAACACCGACATCGATCCGCAGGTATTCGGCGGCACGTCAACGTTCACCGTGTTCGATGCCAAGGTCGTGCGCACCTTGGCTGCGGGCATGACGCTGGGCCTGGGCGTGGACAACCTCACCGACAAGAACTATTTCGTTTTCCATCCCTATCCGCGCCGCACGATTTTTCTTGAGCTGCGCTACGGCGAGGACACGCCATGAACGCGAACGCTTCCGTGACCTCGGAAAATCCGCCCGCGACGCAGCAATACCGACGCCTGTGGCGCTGGCATTTCTACGCCGCGTTCCTGGTGATTCCCTTCATTGTCTGGCAGGGCATCACCGGCGTGATCTACCTGTGGCATGAGGATCTCGCCGATGCGCTGTGGCCGCAGCTGCGCCTCGTCGAAGCACGTGCGGCAAACGCGAGTCTCGATCAACAACTGACCGTTATCCGGCAAAACATCGGCGCCGCGATGCCGGCGACGCTCATCGTCAAGGCCGACCCACGCCGAAGCACGCAATGGGTGTTCGATGAGAGCAACGGCCTGCACAGTGCTGCCTTCGTCGATCCGCATACCGGGAAATTTCTCGGCAGCGTTTCCGCCAACACCTGGCTGCCGGGCCTGACGCGCGAACTGCATGGTGGCTGGCCGCTGGGCAAGCCGGGTTCGTGGCTGCTCGAACTCGGCGACGGCTGGTGCATCGTGATGGTGCTGACCGGCCTGTATTTGTGGTGGCCGCGTTCGCGTCAGGGCCTCGCAGGCGTGTTGTATCCGCGGCTGCGCGCGGGTGCACGGATTTTCTGGAAAGACATCCACGCGGTGATCGGTTTCTGGTTCTCGCTGATCTTTCTCTCCTTCCTGTTCACCGCACTTCCGTGGACAGATTTCTGGGGAAATCATCTGCTCAAGCCGATCCAGCGCCTGACCGGACAGGGCGTGCCGGCAGCGCTGGGCATCGATCACGCCGCGATGCACATGGCGATGCCCGATGGCATGGCGATGGCGCCGATCGCCTTGCAGGACATCCTCGATACCGCGCGTCGCGAAGGTCTGGATGGCGATCTGGAAATTCGTCTCCGTTCCGGCGACGCGCCGATCCAGGTGACGATGAAGACTGCGCGCGCGGCCGACGAACGCACGCTGCAGATCGACCGTTTCCACGGCGAGGTGCTCGCGCGCGTCGGCTGGAACGACTATCCGGCGATTCCCAAACTCGTCGCCACCGGCGTCGATCTGCACGAGGGCACGTTTTTCGGCACGGCCAATCGCATCTTCAATACCGTCGTGGTTGCCGCGTTGCTGTGGCTGGTCGTCACCGGATTGATCGGCTGGTATCGGCGGCGACCGGGCAAGGTTTTGTCGGCGCCACCGCCGCAGCTGACGCGGATGCCACGCTGGCTCAAGGGTGTTGCGCTCGGTCTGTGCGTGTTCATGCCCTTGCTCGGGGCGAGCGTCCTGCTGCTGTGGCTGCTGGACGCGCTGGTGAAGCTCGCTGTCTGGCAGCGAGCATGATCGCGATGCCGCGATAAGATCCGTGCATGCGATTTCTGCCGCCCAGCCGCGATGCCGTGCCTGCCGATGTGTTCGCGCATCCGCTGTTCGCGGATCTGCACGGGCAGCGTGATCTGTTGTGTTCGCGCGACTGGCCCGAGGTCGCGATGCTCGATGCCCGCCTGCAGCCACTGCGGCATTCGGTTACTGGATCGTCGTTGTCGCTGCGCGCGCAGGAAGACATCATCGACGACGGTCTGCATTACGAAGAACGCATCTTCCGCGACGGCGTGATCGCAACGCGTGTGTGCAACTGGCACGACCTGTTCAACGCGCTGATCTGGAAAATCTTCCCGGCGACGAAATCGGCGTTGAATGCCTGCCAGGCGCAGACTCTGCAGCGCACCGGTTCCCGGCAGCGCACGCGGGCGCAGGATGCCTGGACGCAATTCGACGAAGCCGGCGCGATGGTGGTCCTGCGCGACCCGGCCCTGCTGCCGCTCTGGGATGCGCATGACTGGACCGCCTTGTTCCTGCGCGAGCGCAGTGCCTGGTCCGATGGACGGATATCGTTGTCGGTGTTCGGGCACGCGGTGATGGAGCACGCCCTGCATCCGCAGATGCTGCTGGTGACGAAGACGCTGGTGTTTGTCGCGGATCGCGATGATGCCGATGACATTGATCGATGCACCGCCGATGCGATTATCGCCGGCGACGTGCTGCGCGATCCGCAGGCATTGCGACCGTTGCCGGTGTCGGGCATTCCCGGCTGGCATCACGCGCGCCAGGATGCGGCGTTCTATCGCGACCAGCCCTGCTTCCGGCCTTTGCGCGCGGGTCGCAGCTATCCTCTGCCGCGGCCGTTGCGCGATCCAGCAACAGCAGCCGCGATATCGGGCTGAGGGTTTTGTCGCTCGTGCTGCCGGTGCATGCACGGCAGCATCGCGCACGGCCGCGCGAGTCTGCTCTATAGTCCCGAACAAGATCCGCGCATTTGCGGCAGGTGAGGCTTGGCCATGAATCCCGTACGCATTTTTCTGTTGGGGTCGCTGTTGCTCGGCGCTGCCGTCGATGCCGATGCTTCGACCTTGTACAAATGCACCGCTGCGAGTGGCTTGGACACGATCCAGTCTTCGCCCTGTCCCAAAGGTTCGACGCAGGTCTGGAAGCGCGACTCGACGCCCGATCCCGGCCTGACGCCAACCCAGGCGAGCCAGTTGGAAGCACGGCAACAAAAAGAGGCGCAGGACGCGCACGCGCTGTCGGTGCTCGCCGGCACCACGCCTGTCGACCGACCGCCACCACCACCCGCGCCACCCGCGCCGCCGCCGCCGGCAAAGCCGGCGCGGGAAACATCGGAAGCACCGATCTATCCCAAAGGTCCGTGTCGTCTCGCACATGAGTTCGCCGATGCGATCCGCGACCACGACAAGGATTTTCTGGAAATGCGCCAGGATCAGCTGGCGCGTCTCGACCGCTGGGTCGAGAACCAATGCCGGGATCCGGACGAGCCGTAACAGCCGCCGCCGAAAGTCCCGCGACGATCACACTGACCGGCAACCCGACGCTGCGGTACGGGATGATCAAGTCCACAGCCATGACCATGGTCATGTTCCGATTCTTCCCGGTCGCGATTAAGCTCGCCCATTGCCGTTGCCGGAGGGGCGCGGCGGGGCGGCGCATTCGCGCGATTTTTTTCGGGAGAGGTCATGAACAAGATGATTTTAGGCGGGCTGCTGGTGACGGCGTTGCTGGCGGTGAACTCCGCGCAGGCCGATACGCCCGCAATCGAGAAGGTCGTGCAATACCGGATCACGGTCGATGCCTCTGGCCACGCCATCCTTCCTGCCAAAGATGATGCCGCTGCCGATATCTCGCCTGCGATCCTGCAGGCGGTGCGTGAGATGGCCGGCAAGCTTGCCTTCACTCCCGCCACGGTCAACGGCAAGGCGGTCGCGAGCGAGACCACGCTGACGATGACGGTGGTGTTCGACAAACAGGCCGACGGCAGTTTCCGCCTGCGTCTGAAAGATGCCGATACCGGTGCGGCGGCGAAGGAGGCGGTGGCTCCGCTGTATCCGTCGACGGCGCTGCGCTACGACCTCAGCGCGCGCATCCTCGTGCAGCTCGACATCGCCGCCGATGGCAGCATCGATCCGGAAAAAGTGCAGATGCTGCGCACGGATATCTCGACCGTCGGTCACGGCATGGAAGCGAAATTCCGCAACGCGGTGCGTGATGTGTTGCCGCAGTGGCATTACGCCACCGATGTCGTCGACGGCCATGCGATGCCGGCGCTGCAGCTGGTGCCGGTGACGTTCTGCAGCAAGAAGCCATCCTGCAAATTCATCGACGGTCTCGGCGACGCTGCGATGCCGGCGCTGCCTGCAGCGGCCTTGCCGGCAGGCGTAGTGCTGGCGAAAGTGAATTTCGCGCATCCGCCGGGCAGCAAGCCGATGGGCATCAATGCCGTGAGTGTGCCGGGCCAGCGCACGCGCTGAGTTCGACAGCCGCTCGCATTTTCCATGATGGCAAGAGTGCTCGCGATGTGAGCGAGCCATCGCCAAACTGACTGCGGGCTGCACCATCGCCCGCAGTCGTCATCGCGTTCAAAACCGATTCATCGCCGAAAGGCCAGTCTCGCCCCGTGTCCAACACGAGGAGCTACACGATGCGCACTTCCCATTTGCTCGCCGTTTCCCTGGCTGCAGTGCTCGCCACCGCTGCAATGGCTCCCGCAGCCCAGGCCCAGACCCGCGTCCGCATCTCGGTCAATCTTGGCGACGTGCTTTATGTCTCCGGCCATCCGTATTACCGCGGCGACCGCAGCCCGGTCTATGTCGAGCAGGACCGCTGGGGTCACCGCCAGTACTACCGTTACGCCGAACCGCGTCGCGTGGTTTACGTGCCGGCGCCGTACTACGCCAGCAACTATCGCCCGCAGCCGTACTACGGTCATGACGATCGCTGGGATCGCGACCATCGCCATCACGACAATGGCCGTCACCGCGGTCACGATCGCGACCATGACCGCGACGATGATCACGACAACGGCCGCCGTGGCCACGATCACGACTGATCGGCAACTGTTCGAATCAGCTTCGCAATGACAAACAGGCCGGGACTTCCCGGCCTGTTTTTTGTTTCCGATACGGCAGCGCTCGGGTAGGCTAGCTGGCCACGACCGGATCGCGGGGAAAGAAGTGATCGAACTCATCGGTTTCGACGGCGACGACACGCTCTGGCATAGCGAGGGCTACTACCAGACCGTGCATGCCGAGTTCGAGCGCATCCTCGGCGCCTACGTCGACCTCGCCGATGCGAACGTACACGACCGCCTGCTCGCCACCGAGCGCCGCAACCTGCAGGTGTTCGGCTACGGCGCGAAAAGCATGACCTTGTCGATGATCGAAACCGCGATCGCGCTGACCGACGAGCGCATCAGCACCCGCGACCTGCACCGCCTGCTGGAGCTGGGCAAGGAAGTGCTGGCGCATCCGGTCGAGTTGCTGCCCGGTATCGCCGAAGCCGTCGCTGCTATCGCGCGCGACTACCGCATCGTGCTCATCACCAAGGGCGATCTGTTTCATCAGGAAGCGAAAGTCGCGCGTTCGGCATTGGCCGACCTGTTCCAGCGCATCGAGATCGTGTCGGAAAAAAACGAGCCGACCTATCGGCGCGTGCTCGGCGAATTCGCCATCCAGCCAGCGCAGTTCCTCATGGTCGGCAACTCGCTGCGCTCCGACATCCAGCCCGTGGTCGAACTCGGCGGCTGGGGCGTGTACATGCCCTACCACGTGACCTGGGCGCACGAAGCCGATACGCATTTCGCCACCGACAACCCGCGCCTGCGGCAGATTGATGCAGCGAGTGAAATTCCTGCGGCGATTGCCGAGTTGGGCAAGCGTGCGAATCAATCCGCTATGTAGGAGCGATGGCAATCGCGACAGGCGTCTGCCACCGGGCGTCGTGTCGCGATTGTCATCGCTCCTACGAAGCGGCTCGTGTCTAAAGGTTCAGATAATTCGGCCCCGCGCCACCTTCAGGCGTGACCCAATTGATGATCTGGTACGGGTCCTTGATGTCGCAGGTCTTGCAGTGCACGCAGTTGGCGGCGTTGATCTGCAGGCGCGGGCCGGACTCGTCCTTGACGATTTCGTAAACACCGGCGGGGCAGAAGCGCGTGCAGGGATTGCCGAATTCGCTCGCGCAGGTGGTGATGCAGATGTCGGTGTCGGAAACGTGCAGGTGGATCGGCTGGTCTTCGTCGTGTTCGGTCGCAGCGTAGTAGACGCCGGCGAGACGGTCGCGTGGTGGCAGCGTGCGTTCGACGTAATCGCGCTTGGGTTTTTCCGCGACGTCGAGTTTCTGCGTCGCCGAATAATCCGGTGTCACCGCCATCGTCCACGGTGACAGGCCCATCGTCAGCGTTTCCCAACCAGAATTGACAAGCCCGAACACGCGGCCCTTCTTGAAGCCGGGTTTGAAGTTGCGGACTTTCTTCAGTTCGCGCATCACCACCGAGCCGCGCAGCTGCGCGTCCCAGCCTTCGGATCTTCCGAATTCCGCGACGTGTTCGGCGGCCATCATTCCCGAGCGCATCGCCTGGTGCGTGCCCTTGATCTTGGGCACGTTGAGCAGGCCGGCGGCGTCGCCGATCAACAGCGCGCCGGGCATCTCGAGTTTCGGCAATGACTGGTAACCGCCGGTGACGATCGCCCGCGCGCCAGCGGAAAGAATCGTGCCGCCTTCGAGCAGCGCCTTCACGCTGGGATGGTTTTTCCACTGCTGGAAGGCTTCGTACGGCTGGTAATTCGGATCCTTGTAGTCGAGTCCGCTGACGTAACCGAGCGCGATGCGATCCTTGTCCAGGTGATACAGGAAGGAGCCGCCATAGGTTTTCGGATCCGCCGGCCAGCCCATCGTGTGCACGATCTTTCCGGGTTCGCAGACGCCGGGTTTGACCTGCCACAGCTCCTTGATGCCGATCGAATAACTCTGCGGGTCGCTATGCAGGTCGAGATGATATTTGCTGACCAGCTGCTTGGTCAGATGGCCGCGCGCGCCCTCACCGAGCACGGTGAGCTTGGCCTTGATGTCGATGCCCTGCGTGTAGCCGGGTTTGTGCGTGCCATCTTTCGCCACGCCCATGTCGCCGATGCGCACGCCGGCGACCGCGTCGTGTTCGTCGAACAATACTTCTGCGGCGGCAAAGCCCGGGTAGATTTCCACGCCCAGCGCTTCCGCCTGCGGCGCCAGCCAGGCGCACATCGCGCCCAGCGAGACGATGAAGTTGCCGTGGTTGTTCATCTGCGGCGGCACGATCGGCAGTTTGAAGCCGCCAGTTTTCGACAGGATCCAGAATTCGTCCTTGCCGGCGGGCACGCAGATCGGCGGTGGATTCTTGCGCCAATCGGGCAGCAGTTCATCGAGTGGCTGCGGCTCGATCACCGCGCCGGACAGGATATGCGCGCCGATGGTCGATGCCTTCTCGATCACGCAGACGCTCATCTCCGGCTTGAGCTGTTTGAGGCGGATCGCGAAGGCCAGGCCGGCCGGGCCGGCGCCAACGGTAACCACGTCGTATTCCATGACATCCCGTTCGCTCATTGCCTTGCTCCGTACGCCGATGCGGCGAATTGTCCGGGTTTGCCGGGGGCGCGGCAATCGACGACACTCGGGGTTTCGACACTGTGCCCGCCATGACCGACAGCGACGCCATCGCCGACCGCCTGCGCCGCGCGCCGCTGTATCGCGTCCTGCACGCATTGGCCAGGGGCGAGATCAGCAGCGAAGCGCTGACCGGCGCCTGCCTGGCAGCGATTGCCCGCGATCATGCGCTCAATGCCTGGACCTGGGTCGACGATGCCGGCGCGCTCAGTGCCGCACGCGCTTCCGACGAACGCCGCGCCGCCGGCAAGCCGCTGGGTCGCCTCGACGGCGTGCCCGTGGCGATCAAGGACAACATCGATGTCGCTGGCCTGCCCACGAGTCTTGGCCTGCCCGGACATCACGCCGCGGCGCGCGAAGATGCGCACGTGGTCAAACGTCTGCGCGGCGCCGGTGCGGTGTTGCTGGGCAAGACCAACCTCGACGAAGGCGCGTTCGGCACGATCGGTCGCAACGTTCATCACGGCGATGTCGGCAATCCGGTGAATACCGGCCGCGCTGCAGGTGGCTCATCCGCGGGTTCGGCGGCAGCGGTGGCGGCGGGTCACGCGATCATCGCGCTCGGTTCCGACACGCTCGGATCGATCCGCATTCCTGCGGCTTTCATGGGCCTGGTCGGACACAAGCCGACCTTCGGCGAATTGAGTTGCCGTGGCCTCGCTGCCGGTTTACGCCGGCTCGACTGCCCCGGTGTGATCGCGCATTGCGTGCAGGACATCGCGCTGCTGCTGCCGGTGCTCGCCGGTTACGATGCCGGCGATCCACGTTCGCGCAAGCGTCGCGTGCCGCTGGCGCCGCCGGACTGGGCGCCGGGGGAATTGCGCGCCGGCGTGGTCGCCGATCTCGCCGCGCTGGGCGTGTCGCCGGAAGTGGTGGAAAGGTTCAGCACGGCGATGGCCTGCGTCGCACCGGTGTTCGGCAGCACGCAGCCGGTCGCGCTCGACATCGCGCCGATGGATATCGCCGCGACCCGACGCGCGGCGCTGTTGTTGATGGAAGCGGAAATCCTCGCCGCGCATGGCGAAGCGATGCAATCGGCATCGGAAAGATTGCGCGGCTTGCTGGCGTTCGCGGAAGGAAAGTCGGCCGTGGATTTCGCGCGCGCCGATCGTCGCCTCGATGCCTATGTGGTGCAGGTGCGGCGATTGTTCGAACAATTCGATGTGCTGCTACTGCCGACCGTGCCGATGGCGCCGCCGCCAGCCGGCGCGCCGGAGCCGTCCAATCTCGCTGACCTATGCGCGCTCGCGAGCCTCGCCGGCTGCCCGGCGCTGAGCCTGCCGCTGTCCGGCGGGCAGGGCCTGCAACTGGTCGGCGCGCCCGGCAGCGATCTGCGCCTGCTGGAGCTCGGTGAAATCATCTCAGCGGTGGCTGACTGCGGCGAGTGATCGCCGGCTTGCGGTTGTGGGCGGAGCCGCGACTTGATCCGGTTGCGGCGCCACCGTGCCTCTGGTCAACGCAGGCACAAGACCGTGGGAATAGTTTCTGCTGAGGCAGCCATGGTCATGCCCGCTCCTAGGTCACCTTTTGATATGCGCCGTCGCCTTGGCCAGGCACTGCATCTTCTCCGGCTTGCTGTTCGCGGCGGTCAGGCATTCGTAATCGTCGCGATTGTAGGTCTGCCCGGCGACGCATTTCGCGGTGCCGGTCTCGGCGGCGTGTTCGGCGAATTCCTTGAAGCTCTCGGCGCTCTCGCTGGTCATCCCTTCCGTCGCGACGCCGATTTCGATGCCGGTCAGCGTGTTGCATTCGACCGCCGTCAATGGCTTCGAACTGCAGCCAGCGAGCGTGAGGGCGACGGCGAACGGTAGAAGAATCAGCGGGGTTTTCATCGAGTGGTCTCGTTGGCTGGAAGGTGGAACAGAGTGATTGCATGGTGATGCCCGCACGGGGATGCCATCACGGCCTCGATGCGGTCATCCCCTATCGGCGCAGCAGAAACAATCCGGCGATGGCGAGGACCACGCCGAGCATGCGTTGCCAGGACATCGCCTCGTTGAAGAACACGATGCCCGCGACTGCCATGATCGCCGCACCGCCCGCGAGAATGACCGGCACCGCCGACAACGGCCCGCCGCGTTGGAACAGCAGGAAAAACGCGACCGTGCCCGCGCCGACGCAAATGCCGGTCAGCGCGGAGTAGTTGAATCCGATCAGGGAAAATTTCTGTTCCCAGCGACCACTGAACCAGAGAAAGCCGAGATACAAAAGAATGGTCAGCGCCGCCGTGCCCTCGACCACGAAGCCACCCAGACCATCGCCGATATGGTCGGAGGCCAGACGCGTGAAAATTTGATGTGCGCCGTAAAGAATCGCGGCGACGACGGCATACCAGAACCAGGGGGCCATGAAAGTGCTCGCTTTAGTTATGCGCAACGGCGGGGTGGGGCGCTGGCGGGGCCGTCACTTCTTCCCCGCATCTCCCTGCCCACTGACCAGAGCCCACGCCGCGATGTCATCGGAACTGCGATCGAGCGCCTGCGAGAACGCGGCAACGACAGCGCTGACATCCTCGCTGGTGGCCAGCTGCGTCGAACGGAAGTTGCGCGCGGCGACCACGCGGGCATCGTCGCCATGAATGAGCTTGGCTTCGATCTCGATGGTCGCTTCCGGTGCGCCGGCCTGGTGGTAGATCGACTCGAAGCTGCGCAATTCCGTGGCCAGCTGGTATTCGCCGCGGATGCCGTTGCCGGGCCGCGAGACGGCGAGAATTTTTCCGGAGTCCTCGAGTTTGTGCAGCAGCGCGCTCTGCACGAGATCGGGCACGCTGTCGGACCAGATCGCGCCCTTGTAGACCTGCGTGTAAGTCGCGTCGGGACGCACGCTGATACGTTCGGAATCCAGCGACTGGCTCGTGTTCGGGCGCGGCACGGTCAGCGACCAATCCACGCGCGGCCAGTCGTCATGCGTGCCGCGCGTGAGCTGCGGCACGAACACTTTCACCGGCTCGCGTTTGCCGATGATGGTGGAGCAGCCGACCAGCAGCAGCGGCAGCGCGATCAGGGCGACGATCAGGGGACGTTTCATTTTTTATCGAACTCCTCCGGACGGGTGCGGCCGGTGATGTAGCCGCCGGGATTGTTGTCGAGCTTGGTGGCGACGCGGCGCAGGTCGCGGATCAGGCTGCGCAGATCGGTGAGCGTCGGGCCGACCTGGGTAAGACCATTCTGGCTGAAGCTGGCGATCGCCTCGCGATTGCCGCCGAGGATGGAATCGGCATTCTTGCTCGCCGATTCCAGTGCGGTGAGTGTGCGGTCGAGCTTGGTCATGATCGGCGGCAGCTCGTTGATGACCTTGCTGTCGAGTGTGTCGAGACTGCCGTTGGCCTTGCCCAGCACCTGATTGAGCTGGCCGCTGGCATCGCGAAGATTTTTCAGCAGCACGGCGATGTCCTGCTTCTCGCCCGACAGCGTGGTGGTGAGCTGGTGCAGGTCGTCGAGCGCGCCGCTGAGGCGCGCGATGTTCTGGTCGCTGAGAATCAGGCGCACGCGTTCGACGATATCGCTGGCGGCTTCGGCGACGTTCTGCAGTGCCGACGGCTGGGTTTCGATCACCGGATAACGCTGCCCCGGTTTCGGCAGCAGCCGCGGACTTTCTGGCAGGCCGCCGCTGAGCTGGATCTGCGCGACGCCGGTGAGTCCGATGAAAGCGAGCTTGGCTTTGGTGTCGATCTTCACCGGCGTGCCGGCGCGCAGGCGGATCAGCGCGATCACGCGACGCGGATCATCGGGATCGAGCGTGAGGTTCTGCACTTCGCCGACGCTGATGCCGTTGTATTGCACAATGCCACCGGTGCCCAGGCCGGTCACCGCTTCCTTGAACACCACTTGATAGGTGTCCCAACTGCGGTTGGAGGCCCAGTTCGCGGCCCACAATGCGAACAGGATCGCGAGGATGAAAACGAAGATCGTGAACAATCCGATCAGGACATGGTGCGCGCGCGTTTCCATGGTCAATCCTTCTTGCCTGTGGCGGCTTGTGCAGCGCGGCCACGCGGGCCGTGGAAATATTCCTGCACCCAGGGGTGATCGAATTTCTCGACCTCGGCCAGGGGTGCGTTGATCAGCACGCGGCGGTCGGCTAGCACCGCCACGCGATCGCAGATGGTGTAGAGCGTGTCGAGATCGTGCGTGATCAGGAACACGGTCAAACCCAACGCCTGTTGCAAGGTACGGATCAGATCGTCGAACGCGGCCGCGCCGATCGGATCGAGGCCGGCGGTGGGCTCGTCGAGAAACAGCAACGCCGGATCCAACGCCAGCGCCCGCGCGATGCCGGCGCGTTTGCGCATGCCGCCGGAAAGTTGCGAGGGATATTTGGCCGCCGCTTCGTCGCCGAGGCCGGACAGGCGGATCTTGAGGATGGCCAGGTCGTGCACGAGATCGGCCGGCAGGTGCGGGTAATGTTCCTTGAGCGGCACCTCGACGTTCTCGCGCACCGTCAGCGACGAGAACAGCGCGCCGTTCTGATACAGCACGCCAGTGTTGCGCTCGACCTTCAGACGCGCGGCCTTGTCCTCGGTCAGTGCGTTGACGCCGAGCACTTCGATCGTGCCGGCCTGCGGCGTGCGCAGATTGAGGATCGCGCGCATCAGCACGGATTTGCCCGTGCCCGAACCGCCGACCACGCCGACGATCTCGCCGGGGCGCACGTCGAGATCGAGATTTTCGTGCACCACCTGATCGCCGAAGGAATTGCCCAGGCCGCGCACGCGAATCGCCAGCGACGAGTCCTGCGGGAGCGGCGACGTATCGTTCATGCGCTCACCAATCCATCTGCATGAAGAACAGCGCCGCGAATGCGTCGACCAGGATCACCAGCGAAATCGTCTGCACCACGCTCGAGGTCGTGCGTTCGCCCACCGATTGCGCGGTGCCCTGGGTCTGGAAACCTTCGAGGCAACCGATCAGCGCGATGATGATCGCGAACAGCGGCGCCTTCGACAGGCCGACCCAGAAATGCCGGATCTCGACGGTTTCGTGCAGGCGCGTGTAGAACATTTCCGGCGAGATGCCGAGGCTCGCCGAGCCGACCACCAGGCCGCCGGCGAGACCGGAGATCATCGCCAGGAAGGTCAGCAGCGGCAGCATGATCACCAATGCGAACAGCCGCGGCAGCACCAGCAACTCGATCGGGTTCAGGCCCAGCGTGCGGATGGCGTCGATTTCTTCGCCGCTCTGCATCGCGCCGATCTGCGCGGTGAAGGCGCTGGCGGTGCGGCCGGCGAGCAGGATCGCGGTCAGCAGCACGCCGAATTCGCGCAGGAAGGAAATGCTGACCAGTTCGACGACGAACACCTCGGCGCCGAAATCGCGCAGCACGGTCGCGCCGAGGAAGGACACCACGCAGCCGACCATGAAACTCAGCAGCAGCACCAGCGGCACGGCATCGAGGCCGACCGATTCCATGTGATAGATGGTCGCGGTCCAGCGGATGCGCGAGGGCCGCAGCAGCGTCGCGAATGCCGTTTCCAGCGTCAAGCCGCCGAAACCGATCAGCGCCTTGATCTCGTTGTAGTAGTCCTCGACCGAGTAGCCGAGGCGTTCGAGCATCTGCCGGAAGCCGTGGTCGCGGCGTTTGTCGCGCGGCGGCGCTTCGCAGATCAGCCGCACCGACTCGACCATTTTCAAGTGCACGGGTTTGACATCGACCGTGGCCAGGCCGAGCCCGACCTTCACCGCGTAGCGCGACAGCAGCATCGCGCCGGTGGAATCGAGGCGGGCGATGTCGCGACCGTCGATGTCTTTGGCGCGATCTGGTGCGCGCTCGATCAGCGCCAGGATCGTGTCGGCGTTGACCAGAGTCCAGTCGCCGGTCGCGCGCAGGATGTCCGGGTCGCTCTGGCTCGGGGCAATGGCGGGGGCTTGGCTCATCGAGCCCAGAGCATGACCGAAACGCCGCTCAGGGTCAGCCCCACCCCGACCACGGCACGGCGGCCCAAGGGTTCGCGCAGCCAGAACCAGGCCAGCACGAGGATGAACACCGATGCGGTTTCGCCGAGGATGGCGGCGATCGAGGCCTGGATGTATTTGAAGCCGGCCAGCCACAGCACCATCGCGAGGAACTGTCCGACGAACGCCGCGAGCGCGAGCTTGCGCCAGGGCATGCCGACGGTCGGCGGCGTCAGCAGCGCGGTTTCGCCGCGCAGCATCGCGATCACCACCATGCCGGCGAGCGCGCCGAGCATGCGCAGCCCGGTCACCCACAGCAGCGGCTGCGCTTCCAGCACGCGCTTGACCAGCACGATCGAGATCGCCATCAACACGATCGCCAGCAGCGCCAGCGCGAAACCGCGCACGGCATGGGCGGGACGCGGCGCCTGGCCCGGGCGTGGCCAGGCGGCCAGCCACACGCCGAGGCTGACCAGCACGAACCCGGCGATCTGCAGCGGCTGCAGGCGCTCGCCGAGAAAGATGAAACTGAGCACGATCACGAACGGGCTGTAGCTGTTGCCGATCACGCCCATGCGGCCGGCGCCGAGTTCGTTGAGTGCGCGGAAGTACAAGGTGTCGGCGATGCCGATGCCGAGCAGGCCACTGCTGACCGCGGCGAAGATCTGCATCGCGGTGAAGGCCGGCAGCGTCAGGCCATGCAACAGCGGAATCGCCGGCAGCAGCATCAGCAGCACCATGGCGTTCTTGAGGAAGTTCAGCTGCAGCGGCGGCAGGCGCGCGCCGAGTTGCCGATACAGCATCACGCCGATCGCCCAGGCCAGGGCACTGAGGATCGAGCACAGTTCGCCAAAGCCCTTGCCCAAGTCCCGCCCCTGGAAAATCCCCGCGGCATTGTCCGGCCGCGGCCCGTTTCATGCCATCCTTTTGTCATGACCGCGATCGACAACGATGCCCGCGCGCCGTATCTGACGCGCATTGATTTCCTGATCGAGCTGGCGCGCCGGCTGCACATCTATGGCACCTCTGCGCAGCGCATCGAGGGCGCGATGGCGCAGGTCGCGCGCCGCCTGGAGGTCGAAGCCGAGATCTGGTCGAACCCGACCGGCATGCTGATGAGTTTCGCCGACATCGAACGCGGCGCGCCGCACAAGATCACCCAGATCATCCGGCTCGAGCCCGGCGACACCAATCTCGGTCGCCTCGCGGCGGCGGATGCGATCGCCGAGGATGTGGTGTCCGGTCGTCTGCATATCCGCGAAGGCCTGCAGGCGATGCGCGCGCTGGATCGTCCGGCGCGCGCCTATGCCAAGCCGCTGGCGGTTTTCAGTTTCGGTCTGGCGTCCGCATCGGTCGCCGGTTTGCTGTCGCGTACGGGCTGGGCCGATCTGATCACCGCCGCCTTGCTCGGCGCGATGATCGGCGCGCTGACCATCTACAGCGAAACGCGACCGCGCTGGGCCGATGCCCATGAAGCCCTCGCCGGCTTCATCGCGACGATCGCGGCGAGCGCGGTGGCGAGTTTCATCGCGCCGCTGTCCTTGCAGGGCGTGATCATCGCCGCGCTGATCGTGTTGATGCCCGGCCTCACGCTCACCAATGCGGTCTCGGAGTTGACCAGCCAGCAGCTGGTGTCGGGCACCGCGCGTTTTGCCGGTGCGTTGACCGTGTTGCTGAAGCTGACCTTCGGCGCCGTCGCCGGTTCGCACGTGGTCGGATTGTTCGGCTGGCAGCCGTTGTCGAACGAAGCCTCGACCGTGTTGCCGACCTGGATGCCGTGGCTGACCCTGCTCGCCGGTTCGTTCGCGTTCGCGGTGCTGTTCAAGGCCGCGCGCCGCGACGTGCTGCTGGTGATGGCTTCGGTCTGGCTGGGCTATATCGCGACGAAATTCGCGGCGACTTTCCCCGGTGCGCAGAACAACACGCTGCCGACCGGCGTGTTTTTCGCCGGCATGGTGGTGACCGCGGTATCGAATGCCTATGGCCGCTACTGGAATCGCCCCGGCGCGCTGATCCGCGTGCCCGGCATCATCCTGCTGGTGCCGGGCAGCCTCGGTTTCCGCAGTCTGAATTTCGTGTTCGCGCGCGACGTGATGTCCGGCCTGGACACCGCCTTCGCGGTGATCATGGCCTTGATCGCACTGGTCGCAGGCATATTGTTCGGCAGCCTGCTGATTTCACCGCGGCGGAATTTGTGAAAACACCGATGTCGTAGGAGCGATGGCAATCGCGACTAGTTGATGTCGCCGCAGCACATTCGGTCGCGATTGCCATCGCTCCTACACGACGCAAATCATTGCCAGCGCC
>NZ_DATGBO010000064.1:0-8208 GCF_035312645.1 Arenimonas sp. | reverse complement strand
GCCCCCGAGCGTCGCGCCGATCTCGCACGCTTCGGTCTGCGTGCGGTGCTTGGCGGTTCGCTGGCGACGTTCATGACCGCGACCATCGCCGGTGTGCTGACCCAATACGGCAGTTGATAGCTCCATGACGGCAGGCGTCGTCATCGTCGGCTCGTTCAACCAGGATCACGTCTGGGCCAGCGAGCGTTTCCCGGCGCCGGGCGAAACCCGGCTCGGGCGCTTTTCCTGCGGACCGGGCGGCAAGGGTTTCAATCAGGCGATCGCGTCGGTGCGGCAAGGTGTACCGACGCAGTTCATCGGCGCACTCGGTGTCGATGCGATCGGCGACGACGCCGCGCGACTCGCGCAGGGCGAAGGCCTGGTCGCGCATTGGCAACGTCTTTCCGATTGCGCCACCGGCACCGCCGCCATCCTGCTCAATGGCGAAGGCCAGAATCTGATCGTGGTTGGCCCCGGCGCGAATGCCGCGCTCACGGTCGCGCACGTGGATGCCCATGCCGATGTCATCCGCGGCGCACGCGTGCTGCTCACCCAAAATGAAGTCAATCCGGATGCGACGCGACGCGCGCATGCGCTCGCACGCGCCGCCGGCGCATTGGTGATCCACAACCCGGCGCCGTCGGTGGCGCTGGCCGATCAACCCGGTTTCGCCGACATCGACCTGCTCACGCCGAACGAAAGCGAATTCGCGCAACTGCTGCGCGATCACGCCGGCCACGACCTGCCGACCAAGCGCATCGCCGGCCAGGAAGACGCGATCCTGCACCAGCTGTGCCGCGATCTCGGCGTCGCGACGGTGATCGTCACGATGGGTCCGGAAGGCGCTTTCGTTTCAGAACAAACCGGCTATGCCCGCGTCGCCGCGGAAAACGCCAGCGTGCGCGATACCACCGGCGCCGGCGATGCGTTCAATGGCGCCCTCGCCGCCGCGCTCGCGCTCGGACTGCCGCTGCTCGATGCCGTGCATCGCGCCGGCTGCGTGGCCGCACTGAAGATCGAACGCGCCGGCGCCGCGCTGGCGATGCCGACCTCCGCCGAAGTCGCGCAACGCTTCCCGGCGTAGTTGCATTTGTAGGAGCCAGCTTGCTGGCGATATCCCTCGCGCGGAAGACAAACCTGATCCCCGCAATCGGATGAGCATCGCGATAGCTGCGAGCCGGGTAGACATTGTCGCCAGCAAGCTGGCTCCTACCCTATCGGCTACTTCATGTTCCCGATGATCGCGTTCTGCGTGTCGCTGGATTTTTTCATCATGTTGCTGAGCATTTCCTCGGCTTTCGCGCGCCGATCCATCAGCGCCTGCAGGCGCAGCTGCTCCATCTCGCCCATGTCCGACAGCGAGTCCTTGTCATCTTGCGCAGCATCCTTGGCGGCATCCAACGTCCGCACCGAGGCTGAGGTCGCCAGTACCGGCGTGCCGGCGTCTTGCCGTGGCGCCGTCATCGCGTCGCGAAGGCCGCTCTGGTCCTGTTTCATTCGTGTGCTCGCCGCACGCAACGCCGCCTTCTTTTCGCGTGTCTGATTCATCTGCTCCAGCATCGCTTTCGTGTCCGCGCTCGCGTCTTCAGAGATCAGCGCGAACATCATCATCACCGCGTCCTCGATCGACATATCGCCCAGGTCGAGTCGCCCGTCGCTGCCTGCCTGACGAACAAGACCAGCGGCGCTGCCAGCATCCAGATTCTGTGTCGGCAGACTGCGCGACAAAGCGCGCAACTGCGCGCGCGTGCCGGCATTCACGGGGGCGGCCTGCGCGCGCAGCATCGTCGCCTTGGCGACTTGGGCAGCCGCGGCGGAAGGCATCAACGCCATGCTCAGGCCGGCGGCAAAAACCATAAACGGCAGCAAGATCCTGCGCATGATCGCTCTCCAGGTGGCCGGGGCGATCCATGTTACGCCGCTGACGGCTCCGCTTCGACGTCCGCTGGTCGATAATGCCGGCATGCAGATTGGTCCCTACCGTCTCGATCCCCCCGTCGTGCTCGCGCCCATGGCCGGCGTGACCGACAAGCCGTTTCGCATGCTGTGCAAACGGCTGGGCGCCGGGCTGTGCGTATCCGAGATGACCACGTCCGATCCGCGCCTGTGGGCGACCAGCAAATCGCTGCACCGCATGGATCACGACGGCGAGCCCGCGCCGATCAGTGTGCAGATCGCCGGCACCGATCCGGCCATCCTCGCCGAGGCCGCACGCTACAACGTCGACCACGGCGCGCAGTTGATCGACATCAACATGGGCTGCCCGGCGAAGAAAGTCTGCAATGTCTGGGCAGGCTCGGCGTTGATGCGCGACGAGGCATTGGTCGCACGCATTCTTTCCGCAGTAGTGAAGGCGACGGACGCGCCGGTGACATTGAAGATCCGCACCGGCTGGAATCGCGACAACCGTAACGGCTTGAACATCGCACGCATCGCCGAGGACTGCGGCATCGCCGCGCTCACCGTGCATGGCCGCACCCGCGCCGACCTGTACAACGGCGAGGCCGAATACGAGACCATCGCCGCGATCAAGAGCGCATTGAAGATCCCGGTGTTAGCCAACGGCGATATCACCTCGCCGGAAAAAGCGCGCTTCGTGCTCGACTACACGAAAGTCGATGCGGTGATGGTCGGCCGCGCCGCGCAGGGCCGGCCGTGGATCTTCCGCGAGATCGCCCATTACCTGGCCACCGGCGAACACCTGCCCGAGCCGACATTGCGGGAGGTGCGCGACATCCTGATCGGGCATCTCGAACATCTGCATGCGTTTTACGGTGAAGTTTCCGGCGTGCGCATCGCGCGCAAGCATCTGGGCTGGTATGCGAAGGATCGTCCGGAAAACGAAGCCTTCCGCGCCGTGGTCAATCGCGCCGAGACCGCAGAAGAGCAGATCGACCTGACCCGCGATTATTTCGATGCGCTGGCGGCGGGCGTGGCGATCGCCGCGTAAGCCCTCGCTGTGTTCGGCTCAGTGACCCCAGAACCACGATAGGGCGAACGCAGCAGCGATCGCCAGGATGATCGTGCCCAGCGACAGATGCATGCGATCGCCGGGCTGCACCGTACCGTTGTAATGGCCCAGGTTTGGATGCGTCGGTGCCTTGATGTTGGTGCTCGCGTGCTGGCCGATCTTGTCGAGGGCGCGGTCGAGTATGGGCGAGCCTTTTTCCAGCAGTTCCGCGCGCATTTCCGGCGGCAATTTGTCCAGCTGCGCCTGCAACTTCTGCCGCATCGGCTCCGGCAGCTTCGAAATATCCAGGCCCTTGCCCGCGCGCAGCGCCTGCAACGCCGCCCTGGCCTGATCGGATGGACTGGACATGGTCATCTCCTGTGCGGACGACCAGCATAGCCTGAGTGCACCGCGAAGTTGACCGCTAGCGACCAGGCTGATGCCAGATGCGCTGCCACATCGCCGGCAGTCGCCGCGAAGCATCCCAGGGCCATTGCAATTGCGTCACCGGCATTTCCTGCCACTGCCCGTCGCGGCTCCGCGCAACAGCGAAGCGGAAACTGTAGTCGGGCTCGGAGCCCATGCGCAGATCGCTGAGCACCACCTGGCCATCGCGTACCTCCGCTTTCAGGAAGCCATGGCTGAACCAATTCAATTGCCGCACCGATGGATAGCGCGCCACCGCGTGCATCGCGCCGACGTCGCTCTTGTACGCGCGAAAAACCATAGGTCCGGAATCCGCCACCAGCGAGCGTTCGCCTTCCATAAAACCCTCCGGCGTCATCACCACCACGCGCCAGAGCAAGGTGTTGAACGGCGTCGGCGTGGAGAATCTCGGCGCGTCCTGAAGACCTTGCGCGCGCAGACCGGCGTCGACGATGCGCTCGACCTGCCATTTCGCGAAACCCGCCCAAAGAAGGTAGCCGGCACTCAGCAGCAAGCCGCCGAGCAAGGCCTGTTGCGCGGCTTTGCGTTCGCGCCAGCACCAGGCCGCGATGCAGGCCAGTACCAGCGGCAGCGCGAACAGCGGATCGATGATGAAAAGTATCGAGCCCATCGTCGGCGGCTGCGACAACGGCCACCACAGCTGCGTACCGTAAATGGTCGCGGCATCGATCAGCGGATGCGCGAGCAAGGTGACCAGGATCAGCCAGAACCAGCGCCGCGGCTCTTCGCGCAGCGGCGGCCAAATCGCTTTCAGAAACCACCACAACGCGATTGCGACGAAGGGCAGCACCAGCAGCGAATGCGTGACACTGCGGTGCCAGGTCATGTTGGCGACCGGGTCGGGTGCGAACAAGGCCAGCGCGACGAAATCGATATCGGGCAGCGAGTTGATCAGCGCGCCGGCGATCAGCGCACGGCGACGATGCTGCGCCGGCGCGATCGCTGCGGCGATAGCGCCGCCGAGAAAGAGATGAGTCAGGGAATCCATGCCGGGCCGATGACGGGAAAACCGCAGCCTAGCGGAGGTCTCGCGGAAAGTCGCTGCCGCGATCGGAAATTGATCGGTGAGCGGTGAGCGGAAATATTCTGTCTGTCGTCCCCGCGAAGGCGGGGACCCAGTGACCTTCTAGTCAACGCTCCCCGGCGCTGGATGCGAAGGCGTAGACGTGGGCATTGCTGACACCGCCATTGCACAAGCAGTCACGCCGCGCGCGACACCAGACGCAGCGGCGAACGTCGCGACTGCAGCAGAACCGCTTCGCGGCCGCTGTCGACAAGCAGGCGCAGATTGCCATCGGCATCCTCGGCGACCGCGCTCAGGCTTTCCACCCAGTCGCCGTCGTTGGCGTAGACGAGGCCATCGACCACGCGCAGGTCGGCACGATGGATGTGGCCGCAGACGATGCCATCGAGGCCGCGGCGACGCGCATCGTCGAGACCGGCACGCACGAAGCGTTCGATGTAGCGCTCGGCGGCGCCGCTTTGTCGTTTGAGGAAGTCAGCCAGCGACCAGTAACGCAGGCCGAGCTTGCGCCGGATCAGGTTGGTGGCGCGATTGCCGCTGAGAATCACGTAGTACAGCCAGTCGCCGAACGCTTCCTGGAAACCGCCGAAATGCGTCAGCGCGTCGTAGTCGTCGCCATGCGTGACCAGCAGGCGGCGGCCGTCGAGCAAGGTGTGGATCACGCGTCGACGCACGCTCATCTGCGGCAGCATCAGGCCGCAGAAGCGCCGGATCGGGCGGTCGTGATTGCCCGGCACGTAGATGATTTCCGTGCCGCGTTTTGCCAGCGCGTGCAAGGCCTCGACCACACGATGCTGCGCGGCGCCCCAGACCGCGCGCCGCTGCGACAACCACCACAGGTCGACAATGTCGCCAACCAAATAGATACGCGCGCAGTTCAAACCCGAGAGGAAAGCCGCGAGTTCCTCGGCGTGACAATGCTTGGATCCAAGATGCACATCGGAAATAAACACCGCGCGCATCTTCGCGTCGCTGGTGCAATCGATCGTCACGCCGCCGCCTGACTCTCGCCCGTCAGCGCCGTCGACGCCGCACCGAGATAGCGCTCGCGCTTGCGCGGCCGGATGCGCGCCAGATCGACTTCGATCAATCCATCGACGGCGTTATTGAATTCCGGATCGACCCCGAAGGCGAGAAACCGCGCCCCGCCCGGCTCGCACAATTCGGTGTATTGCTTGTATAGCGTCGGCACGCGGCTGCCGAGGACTTCGAGATTGGCCTTGAGCACACGGAAGCCGGCGTCGGCGTCGAGCTCGCCGAAACTCGGCGGTGCGGCGAGATAACGGAACGGACGATTGGCCTGCGCCGGCGCATCGCCGCAGCCATGGAACTGAGAGTAATACGCGACCAGTTGTTCGCGCGCGGCGATCGGCAGATCGGCACTGATCGATACCGGCCCGAACAGATAGCGGATATCCGGATGCGCGCGCAGGTAGGCGCCGATGCCGATCCACAGATAGTCGAGGCTGCGCGTACCCCAGTATTTCGGTGCGACGAAGCTGCGGCCAAGCTCCATGCCGGCGGCGAGTTTCGCCAGCGCGCTGCACGGATAGCGGAACAGCGAGCTGGTGTAGAAACCTTCGACGCCGCGTTCGGCCAGAACCGCCTCACCGCGCGCGACGCGATACGCGCCGGCGATTTCCAGCGCCTCGTGATCCCAGAGCACGATGTGTTCGTACCAGGTATCGAAGGCGTCGACATCCAGGCGCTTGCCAGTGCCCTCGCCGACCGCGCGGAAACTCAGCTCGCGCAGACGACCGAGCTCGCGCAGCAGCAATGAATCCGCCGCCAGCTGCCCGCAATAGATGCGCTTGCCATCGGGTGTCTGGCCGAGCAGGCGCAGCTTGCGCAGTTCGGCGAGCAACCCGCCGCGATCCACCGCGTGCACCAGCGCGAGCGGCCCGCTGGGCACGGTCTCGCGGCGCGAGCCAATCGCATACAGCGCCTGTCGGATCGATTTCAACGCCGAGGCATCATCCTGCGGCTCGACCAACGCCATCGGCTCGCCGATGCGTAACGCGATGCGCGCGCCCTTGCGCGCCAGCACCTCGCGCGGCAGCAGCGCGGTGCCTGCGGGCTTGTACAGCGCCGACGCGCCGTAAAACAACGCGGAATTGCGCGTGCCGATTTTCACCGGCAGAACCGGCGCCTTGGCCGTGCGCGCGAAACGCAGAAAACCGCGACGCCAGCGCGTGTCGCTGATGCCGCGCCAGCCCAGGCGCGAAACCTCACCGGCGGGAAACACGATCACGCATTGTTCGTCGGCGAGCGCCTGTTCGATCGCGGCCAGGCTTTCGGCATTCGGACGACCGCCGAGAATGCGCAGCGGCAGCAGCAGCTCGCGCAGACCGTCGATGCCGCAGAGGAAATCATTCGCGACGATCTTCACGTCGCGCCGTATCGTCGAGACGAAATGCAGCAGCGCCAGCGCATCGACTGCGCCGGCCGGATGATTGGCGACCAGCACCACGCGGCCGGTCTGCGGAATGCGTTCGCGCTCGACCTGATCGACCGTGTAGCGCGCCTGCAGGAAATCCAGCGCGGCTTCGACAAAGGCGAAACCGGATTTGTCGCGATGCGCGGCGAGAAAGGCGTCGGCTTCGTGCAGGCGCGAGAAGCGGCCGAGCCCGCGCACCAGTGGCCGCGCGAACAAGGCTTTCGGGCCCTCGAACCAGGCGGGGTAGCGTTCGCTGAGACGCTTTTCCAGATCGATCATGCCGCTCTCCCTCGCCGAGACGCCGCCAGCCTGCGGCGTTTTCGCGACACGGGTGTTGCGGGCGGGAGTCAGCGCGATGACACGGGCCGCGATGGAGAGCGGGGAGCAGCAACCACGACCCCGCAGCAAAACCGCGCCAATTTCCTTAACATCGGACAAACGTCGGGCCCCTCAAGATGCGCATCCCGGCCGCGGCGTGTATCATGCGCAGCCCCAAATCCATCCTTTCATCCGAATCAAGGGATATAACCCAACGATGAGCAGCTACCTCTTCACCTCCGAATCCGTTTCCGAAGGCCATCCCGACAAGATCGCCGACCAGATCTCCGACGCCGTCCTCGACGCGATCCTCGCGCAGGACAAGCGCGCGCGCGTGGCCTGCGAAACGCTGGTGAAGACCGGCGCAGCAATCGTCGCCGGCGAAGTCACGACCAGCGCCTGGGTGGACATCGAATCCATCGCGCGCAAGGTCATCAACGACATCGGCTACGACAATTCCAAGGTCGGCTTCGACGGCCACACCTGCGCGATCATCAACATGCTCGGCAAGCAGTCGCCGGACATCAACCAGGGCGTGGACCGCAAGAAGCCGGAAGAACAGGGCGCGGGCGACCAGGGCCTGATGTTCGGCTACGCCTGCAACGAAGCTCCGGAATTCATGCCGGCGCCGCTGTATTACTCGCATCGCCTCGTCGAACAGCAGGCGAAGGTGCGCAAGTCCGGCAAGCTCAAGTGGCTGCGCCCGGACGCGAAGTCGCAGGTCACCCTGCGCTACGAAGACAACACCAACAAGATCATCGGCCTCGATGCCGTGGTGCTGTCGACCCAGCACGACGAGGACATCAAGCAGAAGGCGCTGGTCGAGGCCGTGTACGAGCACATCCTCAAGCCCGTGCTGCCGAAGGCCTGGCTCAAGGACCTGCCGAAGTCGAAGATCCACATCAACCCGACCGGCAAGTTCGTGATCGGCGGTCCCGTCGGCGACTGCGGCCTCACCGGCCGCAAGATCATCGTCGACAGCTACGGCGGCATGGCCCGCCACGGCGGCGGCGCGTTCTCGGGCAAGGATCCGTCCAAGGTCGATCGTTCGGC
>NZ_DATGBO010000063.1:0-19206 GCF_035312645.1 Arenimonas sp. | reverse complement strand
CCACGCCCAGACGCATGCCATCTGGTACGCCGCCCGCCACCAGCGCCACACCCGGCACCACGGCGATGCCGAATCCAACTTCCCGCCAATCGAAGGGCCGGCGCGCGATGCCCGGCTCGACCAGCGCGAGAAATACCGGTGCCAGCGCGATGCAGGTGACCGCGACCGAAGCGTTGGCGAGTTTGATCGCGCCGTAAAAAGTCAGCCAGTGCAGGGCCACGATCACGCCGATGCCTGCGTAGATCAACAGCAGCTTTCCCGACAGCGCGCGCAGTCCGCGCCAGACGCGCGGCAGCAGCAACAGCGCGACCGTCACCATGCCCATGCGCCACCACACCAAGGCCAGCGCGGAAAGCGAAATGAGCTTCCCGAGAATCGCCGTGAATCCCCAGAGCAGCACGCATAGATGTATCTGCCAAAGGGCCTTGCGCTGCGCCGGCATCGCCTCAGGGCCTCGCGATCGACATCGTCGCGGCGCGCCCGGCGAGCAATCGTTCGCGTGTCGCGTGCAGGAGTTTCTCGAACAGATGGGAAGCCTTGCGCGCGTAATGCGGCTCCAGCAGGCGGCCGATCAGCGGCAACGGTATGGAGAATCGCGAATGCCACTCGATGCGCGTGCCGTCATTTTCCGAAACGAATTCCAGCCAGCCGCGTTCGTGCACGAAGGGCTTGCGCCGGCCGCGCGCGCCACTCATGCGCAACACCCGGTATTCGAATCCATGCGGTGGCCGGAATGCGGTGATCTGTTCGACGAACAACAGCCCGCGCACCTGGACCTCTCGGATCGCGCCAAGACCGTTGCGCTCCAAGGCACCCACCCGACTCAAGCGACAGCTGATGCCGGGGCCGCTGAAAAAATTCTCGTGATCGCTGATCGCCGCGAACACCAGGGCGACCGGGGCAGGGATGTAGACACTGACGTGGATTTCGCGCATCCCGCAGTCTAGGTCAGCTCGTGCGTTTGGCGATAGTTCCGATCGCAGGTTTTTGAGAATGGGGAGTTGCCGATAGTGAGTGGTGAGCGGTGAGTGGTGAGCGGAAAAGCATTTGAGGTTTCGTCATCCCCGCGAAGGCGGGGATCCAGTGACTTTTCTCACCGTCGCCAGAGAACACAAAGACACTGGATCCCCGCCTTCGCGGGGATGACGAGCAAATGTTCTTCCGCGCACTACTCACCACCAATTATTCGCGTCGACTCCCGTCATTTCTTCCTCGGCATCGAACCGGCTTTCCTTGCCGCTGCCTTGGCAGCGGTCTTCGTCGTTTTCTTCGTTGCGGAAACTTTCTTCGCCACGGAAACTTTCTTCGGCGCAGCTTTTTTCACCGCGGCTGTCTTCGGTATAGTTTTCTTTGCCGCGGAAGACTTCTTCACCACCGCCTTTTTCGTCGGAGCGGCATCTCCACGCAAATAGGCAAGTACTTCCGTCGGGTGCGTGTCCGGGCTGACTTTTTCCCAGACCTGTTCGATCCTGCCGCGGGCATCGATCACGAAGCTGCTGCGTTGTATCCCGAAATACTTTCGGCCGTACATGCTTTTTTCCACCCAGACGCCATAGGCTTCGAGCAGTTTGTGTTCGGGGTCGGCGAGCAAAGGGAAATTCAGCGCGTATTTTCTCGCGAACTTCGCGTGCTTCTTTTCTTCGTCGGCGCTGACGCCAAATACCGGCACGGTCAGTTTCTCGAAAGCCGGCAGGTTGTCGCGGAATGCACAGGCTTCCCGGGTGCAGCCCGGCGTGTCGTCCTTGGGATAGAAATACAGGAGATAGCGCTGGCCTTTGAGGCTGCTGCTGCGAACGGTCTCGCCGGTGTCGCTGGCCAGTTCGAAAGCGGGTGCGGCGTCGCCGATCTTGAGCATGCTGGGTCTCCTTGGACTGGGATGCCGATGCGCGTCGGCGCAGCCGGGCAGGCAGGTTTCGAACACGGCACCGGATTTTCTGCTTGCCGACATCTTAAACAACTGCGTGCGCCGCCGGCATGAGTTTGCGTGGTCGTTCGCGCATGTGGCGCAGGCTACAATCCGGGCCCGTTCTCCGAAGGTGAAGTCATGGCCGTCAAAGCGACCATCTACAAGGTCGATCTGCAGATCAGCGACATGGACCGCCATTACTACCAGGCGCATTCGCTGACCCTGGCGCAGCATCCTTCGGAAACCGAGGAGCGTCTGATGGTACGGCTGCTTGCGTTTGCATTGAATGCGAGCGAATCGCTGGCGTTCGGCAAGGGCATCAGCACCGACGACGAGCCCGACCTCTGGGATCGCGATCTCACCGGTTCGATCGAGTTGTGGATCGACATCGGCCAGCCCGACGAACAACGCATCCGCAAGGCCTGCGGTCGCGCCCGCAAGGTCATCGTGCTGACCTACAGCGGGCGCAGCGCGGATATCTGGTGGGAGAAGACCGCCGCTGCGGTCGAACGCTGCAAGAATCTCGCCGTGTCCGACTTGTCGGCGGCAAGCACGCAAGCCCTGACAGCGCTGGCAAACCGCAACATGAAATTGCAGGTATTCATCCAGGACGGCCAGGTGCAGGTGATGGATGAAAGCGTGACGGTGGATCTGGAGATGAGCGTTCGACGCTGATGATTTCCGCCTTTTCGCCTTTGTAGGAGCGACGCGAGTCGCGATATCCCTGGGCGCACAAGAATCGCGACTTGCGTCGCTCCTACAAAGGCGGATTTTCGGTGGCGGCCGCGCCATTCCGCACGCACCACGCCCGCTTCTCCGTCACCGGCAATTGCTTTAGCGCGTATTCGGCCTTGAGTGCGCTGGACCGATCGGCGCAGGCCATCACTGCCAGCAATTGTTTCGGTGGCCGTGAGCGTGTGTATTTCGCGCCTTTGCCGGCGACGTGGTTGGCGTAGCGTTTTTCCACATCCACAGCGATGCCGGTATACAAGCTGCCGTCCCGGCATTCGATCACGTAAACGAACCAGGCCATGAGCGGTTTCAGCGCAGACTGATCGCGATCCGGCGCCAGTCGGCGCGCGCGGCACGGCAATCGCTGCCGCCCTCGGCGAATTCGCGGCAGACCCAGGGGCGGCGTTCGTAGATCGTGCAGCGCAGGCTGTCCCGATCCAGCGCCAGACACCAGCCATCGTCGGCCTTGCCCATGATTTCGTGGCCGTGTTCGTCGTGATCGATGAAGTGCGCCGGTGGATCATCGCCGGGCAGCAGCATGACCGGCAGCTGGCAGCAGATCGCCTGGCAGCTTGAGCAATGGATGCTCTTGTCGATGTCTTCCGGCTCGCTGTGTTCGATGCGCATGCCGCGATTGTCCCATGCTGGTCGATCCCACGCTGGCTGGCCGGGCAGCGCGTCGCCTGAAAAAGAAACGCCGGGCCCGGTTGCCCGGGCTCGGCGTCAATGAATCCGCTGCTGTTTGCGCGATCCCGGCCATTGCTTGCGAAATGGCCGGGATCCGACATTGGCCGCTGTCGATCAGAACTCCTGCGAGATGCGCACGCCCAGCGTCCGTGGCTGCGAAACGATGTCGTAAGGCTCGACACCGCAGGTCAGCGTGGCGCATTGCGCGAAGCGGGCGAGTTGCGCGCGCTTGTCGAAGGCATTTTTCAGGTAGAAATCGAACGACCAGCTGCTCTTTTTGAAACCCGCCGACAGATCCGCGGTGGTATAGGCCGCGAGACTGCCCATCAGGTCCTGTTGTGCCGTGCGCAGGTCGGTGGTGCGGTTGCCGACATGGAACGCCGTCGCCTGCCAGTACACCTCGTAGTCGCCCACTTCGAAGGTATAGCGCGCGGTGACATTGCCCTTGATGCGTGCGGTCAGTGGCAGTCGTGTTCCTGCGGGTGCCTGGACGACGGAAGGCGCGCAGTTGGTTTCCGGATTGCCGAGCGCGTCCAGCGTGCCGCAGTAATCCTTGGTCAGTTTCGCGTCGTAGTAGGCGAGGCCGCCGGAGATCGTCAGGTTGTAGGTCGCGGCCCAGTTGAGTTCCGTCTCCAGGCCACGGATGCGTGCCTGGCCGGCGTTGCGGATTTCGGTCAGGCCGTTCTGGCCGAGGTAGGAGAACTGGAAGTTGCGCCAGTTCTCCTGGAACACCGCGCCGTTGAACGACAGACGATCGCCGGCCCAGGTGGTTTTCCAGCCGGCCTCGTAGTTGGTGAGGAAGTCCGACAGGTACGGTGCCAGCGAACCACGACGGTTGATGCCGCCGGGGCGATAACCTTCCGACCAGGTCGCGTAGATCATCTTCTTGTCGTTGATCTGGTAGGTCAGGTTGAAGCGGCCGAGGTGGTTGCGCTCGCTGACCTTCTGATCGAGGTTGACGCAGGGCGCGCCGTGGAAGGTTTCCGGCGAGAAGCAGGCGGCTTCGCCGGTGCTGCTGCTGTAGCCCGGACCATAACCGAAGAAGCCCTTGAGGCTGTTTTGCGCCTTGAAGAAACGCATGCCGCCGGTGGCGGTGAGCTTGTCGGTGATGTCGAAGGACATTTCCCCGAACAGGGCTTCGTCATGGTCCTTGCGCAACTGCGCGGTCAGCCAGATGGTGTCCGGCCAGCCGGTGACTTCCACCGACTTGCCGAGGCCATCGACGAGATAGTCCTGCAGGATGTCGTGCGACTGCTGTTGCCAGAACAGGCCGGCGACGAAACGGAAGCGCTTTTCCGCCGGCGACGAGATGCGCAGCTCGTGGCTGGTCTTGTTGTAGCCGTCAACGGCATGGATGTGCTGCGACGGATTGATCAGGTTGCCGCTGTCGTCGACAAAAGACGCACCGTAGGCGCTGTCGTACCAGAACGAGTAGTCGCTGTAGTCGGAATCGGAATCGACGTCGCGCTTGAGGTGCGAGAAGGAATAGACGAGATCGAAGTTGCCGATCTTGCCCTGGATCGCCAGTGCCGCCTGGGTCCAGCGATCCTTCGAACGCTCGGGATAGAAATGCGTCAGCTTGAGATCGCCGATGCGCGGCTCGTAGCCGGAACTGCCGCGCGAGTTCTGCTGCTGCGACATGATCGTCGGCGAGATCGTCCAGTTGTCGTTGAGGTCGATCTTCAGCGCCGCGCGCAGGCCGTCGGTATCGGAGGTGTTGTAGTTGTTCTTGGCGTTGACGCTGTTGTTGATGGTGATGCCGGACGTCGGAAACGTGCGCGTGCCGAACACGTTGTCGACGTAACCGGCGTTGTGCTTGCTCCAGCCGACCAGGCGGATGGCGGCTGCCGGGCTGATCGGGATGTTGGCGAAACCTTCCGTGACGTGGCCGATGCCGCCGCCGTCGATCTTGTTGCCTTCCACCGAATAGCCGGCTTCGAAGCGGGTGGGGTCGGGCTTGTTGGTGATGATGCGCAAGGTGCCGGCCTGCGAACTGGCGCCGTACAGCGTGCCCTGCGGACCCGCGAGTGCCTCGATGCGGGCGATGTCGTAGATGTTGACGTCGAGCGCGCCCTCGATGGTGGTGATCGGCTGGTCGTCGAGGTAGACGCCGACGCTGGGCTGCGAACCGGAGTGATTGCCATCGCCGCCGCTGGCGACGCCGCGCATGTACACCTGCACGAAACCCGGACCCGGGAACACGCCGCCGCCCTGGCTCTGGAACGACACGCTGGGCAGCAGGTTGGCATAGCCGTTGAAGTCGGAGACGTGTTGCTGCTTGAGCTGTTCCTCACCCAGTACCTGGATGCTGATCGGCACCTTCTGCAGGTTCTCGGTACGTTTTTGCGAGGTAACCGTCACCGTTTCCAGGGTCTTGGCTTTCTGGCCGTTCGTGCCGGTCGCCGGCGCCTGCGTATCGGCCTGCGCGAACGCGGCCGAACTCATCGCGAAATAGATCGCGGCGGCCAACGGCAGCCTGGTCAACGCCCAGGAACGGTTTCGATCTGGTCTGGCCTTCTTCGACTTCTGCATCTTGCTGGCTCCCCTTGGTTCGTGTGGATGCAACGATAGCGCACTAGCTGAAAGACGATGGTGCCGCCGGATAGGCGGCGAGCACCGGACCGAGCGCCGCTTTCAGCGGGCCCAGCCAGGGTTCGTAGTGGCGCCAGTGATCGACGCCATCGCGGTAGATCGGTTGCCGAACCTGCTCGGAGCTGGCGGTGCGCACCGGGCGCGCGTTCTCGAAAAAGCGCAGGCATTGTTCTTCGAACGGCAGCCCGCAGTAATCGAGCAGGCGCCGCACTTCGGTCTCGGTGTCATCGACCATCGTTTCGTAGATGACGCGATGGATGCGCCCAGGCAACGCCGCATCGTAATGCGCCATCAGCTCAACGTAGTCGCGGTAGTAGCGGCCGATGTCGCTGAGGCTGTAGCTGAAACTCTGGCCACGCGCGAAGTGTTGCTTGAAGCCCGAGAAACAACAGGCCAGCGGATGCCGGCGCGCATCGATGATCTTCGCGTTCGGCAGCATGAGCTGGATCAGGGCGATGTGGACGAAATTGTTCGGCATCTTGTCGATGAAATGCCGGCTGCCGGTCTTGCGCTGGATGCGCGTGCGCGTGATGTATTGCTCGCCCAGCTCGCGCAGGGCCCCGATATCGAGGCGGGCAAGCGCATCGTGGTAGGGACTGGCCTGGTTGGCGTCGCCCTGCTGGCGCAGTTCGCGCGTCATCGAAATGATTTCCGGCAGTTCCATCGTGCCTTCCACCGCCGAATGGCTGGCCAGGATCTGCTCGATCAGCGTGGAGCCCGAACGCGGCAGGCCGACGATGAAAATCGGATCATCGTTCGCGGCGCCGGAACCGGCGCGCTGTCGGAAGAAATCGCCATCGAACATCTGCCTGGCGCGTTGCATGCGCGCGGTGTTTTCGTCGGCGTTGTATGGGATGGCTTCCAGGCGCAGGGCATTGCCACGGAGGTAATGCTGGAACGAGGGGGCATAGTCGCCGGCATCTTCGAGCGCCTTGCCGACCGCGAATTCGAAATGGAAGCGCTCGCCGGCATCGAGATCGGCACGCGCGAGTTGCGCATGCATGCATTGCAGGTCGGCGGCAGTGAAGCGGAAGGTCTTGAGATTGGCGAGACTCCAATAGGCTTCGCCGAAACCGGGGTCGAGCGCGATGCTTTTCCGGTAGGCATCGATCGCGCTGTCCAGGTGTCCACCGGTCTTGAGCGCGTGGCCGTAGCTGAGCCAGACCTTGGCGTTGTTTGGATATTCGCGCAGGATGCCGGCATAGAGCGCGATCGCCTCTTCGCAGTCGCCGGTGCGGCTGAGGATCACCGCCTTGAGGTTGCGATGGCCGGGATTGGATGGCGCAGTCGCCAGCAATTTCTCGACCTCGACCAGGGCTTCGCCCGGCTTGTTGCTGCGATACAGGACCAGCGCGTAATTCTGCCGTGCGGCATGAAACCCCGGCGCGAGCTGCAGGCAGCGCGCCAGCAGGTTTTCTGCGTCTTCCTGGCGGCCGAGTCGTGCGGCGACCTCGGCGAACATGCGGATCGCGGCAACGTCGGTCGGTGCCTTCTTCAGGTGTTCGCGCAGCAGGGCTTCCGCTTCGGCGATGCGGTCTTCGCACAGTGCGGCACCGGCCGCGAGCAGGCCGGGATCGCGACTGGAAAACTGAATGTGATTGCCGTATGCCGCATCGGCGCCGGCGCTGTCGCCCATCGCGGCGAGATGATCGCCCAATGCCAGCCAGGCCTGCGGAAGGTCGGGCTGAAGTGCGACGGCGCGTTGCAGTGCGGCCACCGCATCTTCGCCGCGTCCGGCGCGACCAAGAGCGAAGCCGAGTTCGAGATGCGCCATCGGCCAACGCGGCTGTGCGGCGGCGAGTGGGGCGAGGATGGCCAGGGCCTGCGGCAATTGTCCGCGGGCGGTGTGCGAGGCGCCGAGCAGGAGCAGCGCAAGCGGGTGCTCGCCGACGGCGCGGATGATTTCCGTGGCCTGTTCGGCGGCCAGCGCGGGGTCGCTCTCAAGCAGGCGGGCAGTGTGCTCCAGCGCCATTTCCAGCGAGCCCGTCGGTTCCGACACCACAGTCATCCCGTCTCCATCCCCTGGCTGCCGACCGCCCCGGGAGGCAGGTTTTTTCGAGTCTGGCGCATGCGCCCTGCGGTTTCAACACGGCTCACGCGGCGGTTTCTCCTGTCGGCGCCAGGCTCGCCGATCGCGACCATGCGGGCTGCGTCGATGGCGATTTCATTTGCCGGCGGCGGCTTTGCCGTCGCCAGAGGTGGCAGCGTCGGCGATCGGCCGCACCGGGATCAGCACGTTGCAGACATCGACATGGCCGGCCGGTGCGATGTACCAGTCGTCGTGGCGATTGCGCCGCGCTTCGGCGACGGCGGCGAAGGTCGCGGAATCGGTGCGCAGCACCTCGAGCTTGCTGCGCTCGGCATCCGGAACATCGGCGGCGAGGCGGATCGTGCTGATCGGCGTGCGCTGCTCGGGCTTCTCGTAGAAGCCGAGTTGTCCGGTACCGCGCGGCATCACCGACAGCTTCTCGATGCCCTGCACAACGCGACCGACCACGGCGATGTTGCGGTCCAGGTGTCGCGGCGCGTTGCCGATGATCACGTACAGGCCACTACCATTGCCGCTGTCGGCTTCGTTGCCGCGCGCCACACCGAGGGCACCGTAGCAATGCGTGAGCCAGGTCTGCCCGGTCTTGGGATTGCGACCGACCGGGAAGCCCTGGCTGAAACCGACCTGCGGCGCGTAGCCGTCGCTGTCGGGCAGGCGGGTGAATGGGATCTTCGCGTTGATCGCGGCGGTGAATTCCGGCGCCAGCGTTTTCTTCGCGCTGCCGAGCGGACGCGCGGTCTTTTCGTCTTCGTAGGGGTCGCCCCATTGCACGACGTAGTTGTCCTGCGAACGCAGGATCGCCAGGCCGTCGAAATATTTCTCCCGCACCAGCGTGCGGATGTTGTCCGCATGCAGCGGCGCGAATGCCGGCGCGAGTTCGATCACCACGCGGCCGCTGGGCAGTTCGAGATACAAGGTGTTTTCCGGATCGAGCGGGCGCCAGTCGGTGGGTTTGGACGCGGCGAGGATGTCGGACGTGCTCTTTGAATGCGCGGCCGCTTTCTGCGCCGGTTTATCGGCGGCCTGGCCGCTGCCCAACACGCAGGCAAAGGCGAGGACGGTGCATTGCAGGGCGCGGCGGCGCGTGCGGCGATCGGACATGGCGGCATCTCCAGACGATGAAGGGATTTCGGAAATCATGCCTGCGTTTCCAGCGCGGATGCATGCGCGCCCAGATGCGAGCTCAGATATATGTGCGACCCGCAGGCGCGCAGGCCAGCGGCGGCGAATTGCTGGCGATACCAGGATGCGCGACGCGGCAGGAAACCGTTTTTGTCGCCGACGATATCGTCTTCCTTGCTGAACACTTCGATGAAAGCGACGCCGTCGCAGAGTTCGTCGAATCCGGCGAGGCCGCGCTTGAGTTCGGCATTCGGCACGTAATGCAGCATGTCCGAACAGACCAGCAGGTCGACGGCCTGGCCGAAACGCAGTTCGCCAAGCTGGCCGAAACTCGCCAGCGCGAGGTTGCGGCGGCGGCCGTATTTGCGCACCGCGTATTCGCTGGAATCGACGCCGCGGTAATGCAGCTTCGGACGCAATTTCAGCAGCGGCGCGCGCCAGCTGCCTTCGCCGCAGCCGACATCGAGCACGCTGCGGATCGGCCGCTGGAGATAGTGCTCGGCGGTCGCCACGGCCATCGCCACCTTGCGGGTCAGCGCGGCCTTGCTGTGCAGGCCGCGTTCGCGATACCAGCGCTCGAAATAGCGGTCGTCGTACTGTTTGCTCATCCGGGATCTCGGCAGGGCGCTGCCGGGAGAGTACATTCTCCCTCTGGTTTCGTCAGCGAGTTCGCCGCATGAATGCTCTGGTCCGCCCCGAAGTGAAGCAAAGCGTTTCGCCCGAGGAGTGGGCGCTGCGCGTCGATCTGGCCGCTTGCTACCGACTGATCGCCCTGCATGGCTGGTCGGATCTGGTGTTCACGCATATCTCGGCCAAGCTGCCCGGACCGGAAGAACACTTCCTGATCAATCCCTATGGCGCGCTGTTCGAGGAGATCACCGCCAGCAGCCTGGTCAAGGTCGACCTGCACGGCGCGATCGTCGGCGACTCGCCGTTCCCGGTGAATCCGGCCGGCTTCACCATCCACAGCGCGGTGCATGCCGCGCGCCACGATGTCGGTTGCGTCCTGCATGTGCACACGGTCAACGGCATCGGCGTGTCCGCGCAGAAATTCGGCGTGCTGCCGATTTCGCAGCAGTCGATCTTCGTGTTGTCGAGCTTGGGCTATCACGATTACGAAGGCGTGGCCCTGCGCGACGAGGAAAAGCCGCGTCTGGTCGAATCCCTGGGCAGCAACACCTTCCTGATGCTGCGCAATCACGGCCTGCTTACCGTCGGCGCCAGCATCGCCGATGCTTTCCTGGCGATGTACCTGTTCGAGACCACCTGTGCGATCCAGTTGCGCGCGCAGAGCGGTGGCGGCGAATTGATCAGTATCCATCCGATGATCGTCGCCACCGCCCAGCAGCAGGCTGCGCAGGTGACGAAGAATCTCGGCGGTGCGCTCGCCTGGCCTGGCCTGCTGCGCAAGCTCGACCGCCTCGACGGCAGTTTCCGGGAGTAGCGCGATGGCTTCCCTGGTCTGGGGCATGCTGTTCGGCTCGATCGGCTTCGGTTATTTCATCTACGGCAAGAAGCAGTCGCAGTTGCTGCCGCTGTTTTGCGGCATCGGCCTGATGTTGTTCCCGTATTTCGTCGACGGCACGGCGTGGATGCTGTTGATCGGCGGACTGCTGATGGCCGCGCCGTTCCTGCGTCGATGAAACGCGACGACGGTTTCATCGCGTATCTGCACGAATTGCTCGATCCGCTGGGCACGATCAGCACGCGGCGGATGTTCGGCGGGCATGGCATCTATTGCGACGGTGTGTTTTTCGCGATCGTGATCGACGAGCGGATCTACCTGAAGGTCGATGAAGAATCGCGCGGCCGTTTTCACGACGCAGGCTGCGCTCCCTTTGTCTACGAGAGTCGCGGCGAACCGATCGCGATGAGTTACTGGAGCGTGCCCGACGAGGCGATGGATTCGGCCGAGCAGATGCAGCCCTGGGCGAAGCTGGCGATTGCGGCGGCGCTGCGCAAGCCCGAGAAGAAAAAAAGAAGCCGGTCCAAGTCAGCGACCCGCTGAAGGTGGCGCCGCCTGTCGCCAGACCGGGATGTCGATATAGCTGCTGTCGTACCAGCGCAGGTGCAATGGACGTTTGCCGTCGGCGATGGTTTCGTCGCTCACGTCCTTGCCGCTGCCGTAGTTGATCTGGATGTCGGGCTGCTTGTTGACGCTCAGTACCAGCACCAGACGACTGCCGGGCTGCAGCTGTCGCGAGGTCATGCGTTCGCTGGTGAATGTCAGGCTCTGGCGTTTGCCCGGTGTCAGCAGGGAGCGATGACTGCGGTCGCGGGCGAAACTCGCCCGGCCGATGTGCGAGGACAGCTGCAGGTATTCGCCGCTGGGCAGCAGCTCATACAGCGCGAGGTTGTAGTCGACGTCGCGCTTGTCGATGCTGAAATCCAGGCGCCCGGAAAACAGGCCGCTGAACTCGGTGGCCTGCGTCATCGGGTCGCTCAGAAAGACCAGTCCGTTGTTGCTGTCGACGCTCCGGTTGATCAGCAGGGGCGGTGAGGCGTAGTCGATGTTGCTGCGATCGCCGAAGTCGACGCTCTGTTCGATGACGGCACCACGCGGCGGCCGCGCCGCATCGAGCCGACGCTGGTCGCCGACCTGGTCGTCGGTCAGGTGGAAGCGCAGCACGCTGTTGGCCATCGTCGCCAGCGTTGGTGCGTGCTTCCATTCGTTCGCGCCCATCACCTGGTAGTTGATCCGATCCTGCAGCAGCTCCGGTTTCTTCCCGCCCTTGAACAGGTAGTCGAACCACTGGTAGCGCAGTTCCGGCAAGTCGATGCTCGCGGCCGGATCGATGTCGTAGCCGAGCAGGTTGCGGGCAACGCCGTTCTGCATGACGAAATGATCGTAGGGGCCGATTACCAGGCTGTGGTCCGCGCGCGGGTTGTAGCGCAGGTGCTGGTTCAAGTAATAGAGCGCGCCGACCATGCCGCCATCGTAGTAGCCGGTAGTGGTCAATACCGGGATGTCGATGCCGGCGAATTCTTCCCGATACGGAATCATCCGCTGCCAGTACGCGTCGTAGCTGGGGTGGTCCAGCCAGCGGCGGAAGACCGGGCTTGGCGTGCCGTCGATGCGATCGAGCGAACGATAGGCCTGCCCGCTGGCATACCAACTACGATTCAGTCGCGTCCAGCGCGCCTGGTCGTTGTAGGTCGCGTCGTCGAGTGCCTTGTTGTTGGTGGTGTAGGGCACCCATGGATAGAGGAAGTTGAGGAAAACGCCGCCCTGCATCGGTACGTCGATGCCTGGCGCCGTCGTCGCCGAATCCATGATCGCCTTGAGCGCCGGCGGATGATGCTTGGCGGCGGCCCAGGCGGCGAACCCGTTGTAGCTGCCGCCGTACATGCCGACACGGCCGTCGCTCCAGGGTTGTTTGCTGATCCAGTCGATCACCGCGGCGGCATCCTCGCCGTCGTGTTCATACGGAACGACCGGGTCGGGGCTGCGGCCCTTGCCGCGGGTGTAGGCGACCACGCCGGCATAGCCGTAGGCGGCGGACTTTTTCGCGTCGGTGATGCCCCAAAGATCCACCGAATAGATGGTGAATTCGAACAGCGTCGGCAGCGTTGTGCCGACCGACCTAGGCCTGACCAGCATCGCTGCGACGTGGGCGCCATCGGGCATCGTGATCAGCACCTGGTCGTCGATCAGGTAGCGACGATGATCGTCTTCCGCGACCAGCGCATCGGTGTGCGGTAGCAGCGTCTCGTAGGCGCGCAGGAAGTGATACTTGCGGACCAGCTCCAGAGCATCGGCCAGCGCGATGAAGTGTCGCCCGCGTTGCTGCGCCAGCGCTTTGCCGAAATCCGCGCGCGCCTGGTCCAGATCGGCATGGAAGGAAAATACCGCCTGCAGCGCGGTCTTGTCGTCGAGTCGGCCGTAGACGTCGCGGAAGGCTTGCACGAAAGCATCGGCGAGCGGCAGATGGCGGTCGTCGGCCAATTTCTCCGCCCGCGCGTAGATCTCGTACTGGACGAACAGGGCGTTGCTCTGCGCCGCATTGCCGTTGCGACGCAGTTCGCGCAGTTGCTGGATCGTCCGCACGGCTTGGTCGTCGTCGCCGGCAATCGTCTGCAGGCGGAACAGCTTGTTGAGATAGGTGTCGTGGTTGTCTTCGCGATAGATCGCCAGGGTTCGTCCGGCCAGCGCTTTCATCGCTGGTGCCAGCGCGGCGTCGTCTTGTTCGGCAGTCGCCGTGAAATCGATCTGTTGGGCCGAGGCGTAGCCGCTGGCGAGCAGGCAGAGCAGGGCAAGGCACAGCGCTTTCAGCATGGTTTTGGTCTCGACGATGAGGGCGGCAGCACGCGGCAGCGATGCCGGCGAGTGAGGTTGCTCATATGCAGGCGATGCGGTGTTTGAACCCGGGGCAGGCTGCGCCTTACCCGATCACCACAGAACGCATCGCAATCGAGCCGAGTACCTGTTCGTTGAAGAACGATACCGCGTCGTCGTCGTTCTGCAGCGCGAGCACGTATAGCAGCGGCAGGTAATGCTCCGGCGTCGGGATCGACAGCAGCGCATCGGGGCCGAGGGTTTCGTAGCCGAGCAGGCCTTCGTGGTGACGCTGGCTGATGCGCTCGGCGATGTCCTCGTCGAAGCGCACGGCCCAGTCCAGCGGTTTCGGATCGTTGAAACGGAACAGGCGCAGGTTGTGCACGATGTTGCCGCTGCCGACGATCAGCACGCCTTCCTCGCGCAGCGGCGCCAGCGCTTTCGCCAGGTCGTAATGCCAGGCGCCGGGTTGCAGGATCGACAGGCTCAGTTGCACGACCGGAATATCGGCCTCGGGATACATCGGCCCGAGCACGCTCCACACGCCATGATCCAGACCGCGCCCCGCGTCCTGATGCACGCGCACGCCGGTGAGCAGTTCGGCAACACGATGCGCCAGTGCCGGGCTGCCGGGTGCGCGGTAGTGCACGTCGAACAAAGCTTTCGGAAAACCGTAGAAATCGTGGATGGTTTCAGGGTGTTCGCTGGCAGTGACGTAGACACCGCGGGTTTCCCAATGCGCCGAGATGCACAGGATGGCTTTCGGTCGCGGCAGGCGTTTGCCCAGGGCCTGCCAGCTGCGGCGGAAATCGTTGTCCTCGATGGCGTTCATGGGCGAGCCATGGCCCAGGAAAATGACGGGCATCTTGCCCGCCGGAACCGCGACGCTCATCGGCCACCTCGCCTTGATTGACGGCCCAACACTACTACTGCCGGACCGGGAAGAAAATCACCCGTGTTCGAGGCTCAAGGCAGCAGCAAGACCTTGCCGACGCTGCCGCGACCTTCGAGCAGCGCATGCGCCGCGGCGCCATCGCGCAGCGGAAATCTCGCAGCGATGTTGACCTGCAGGTGGCCATCACGGATCGCGGCGAACAACCGCTCGGCGCGCGATTGCCGTGCCTGCGCGCTGGTCAGCACATTCCACAGATCGCCGCCAACCAGCGTGAGCGAGCGATCCATCAATACGCGCGGATCGACCGGATCGGGATCGCCCGCGGCCATGCCGAAAAAAACCACGGTGCCGCCGGTGCGCGTGGCCGCCATGCTCTGCGCCAGTGTGCGACCGATCGAATCGTAGGCGACGTCGACGCCGTCCGGCGCGAGCGTGCGTAATTGCGCGGGCCAGTCGCTGCTGGAATCGATCGCTGCGAACGCGCCGGCAGCAAGCGCCGCCGCGCGTTTTTCCGCGGACGAGGCCAGCGCAAATACGCGGGCATCGCGTGACGTCGCCAGTTGCGTCAGTAACAGCCCGACACCGCCACCGGCCGCGTGCACCAGCACGGTATTGCCGGGGCGCAGCGCGTAGCTGTCCTCGATCAGAAATTGCGCGGTCAGGCCTTGCAGCAGCACTGCGGCAGCGGTGTCATGAGCGATGTCGTCGGGCAGCGCGATGAGCTTGTCGAGCGCGACGGCGACGAGTTCGGCATTCGCAAAAGCGCTGTCGGCGAAAGCGACGCGCTGGCCGACATGCCAGCCGCGATCGGCATCGTCCGCATGCAGTGCGTGGATTTCTCCGGAGGCTTCGTATCCAGCAATCCAGGGTGGCGATCCGGCGAGGTGGTAACGACCCTGGCGACGATAGATGTCGGCGAAATTCAGGCCGATCGCGCGGGTGCGGATCACGGCGTGGCCGGGTGTCGGCTGTGGATCGGGCAGGGAGGTCCAGTCGAGGACCTCGGGGCCGCCAAAGCTTGAGAAGGTGAGGGCATGCATGGCCGGCTCCAGTCGCGAGGCCGGAATGATGGCATGGCGCCAATCCGGCCCGACATGACTTATGGCAGGTTCGCTATAGTCAACTTGATAATACTGTCGGCTCACGAATAGTCACCGGACGCCTGGCGATGGCCGAGATCGAGTCCCACCTCAAGAAATTCCAGAAGGAGCTGAGCACCGGGACGGTTTCCCTGGTTCTTCTGGCCGTGCTCAACCAGTCCGCCGAGCCGATGTACGGCTACCAGATCGCCAAGCGCCTGGAGCGCGGTGGCGATGGGCTTTTCGCCGGCAAGCAGAGTGCGCTCTACCCGGTGTTGCGCAACCTCGACGGCGCTGGCCTGCTGGCCAGCGACGTCGAACCCTCGGTCGCCGGGCCGCCGCGGCGCTACTACCGGATCACCGAGCTCGGTCAGCAGGTACTCGCTGCCTGGGTGAAAAACTGGAGTACCGCCCGCGAATTCGTCGATAACGTGTTGAAAGGAACGCCGTGATGACTGCCACCACCCCGAGAAACATTCCCGAATACCTGGAGCAGCTGCGTCGCGCCCTTGTCGATGCCGATCCGGCGCTGGTGCAGGACGCGCTCTACGATGCCGAGGAGTACCTGCGTTCGGAAATGGCCGAGCAGCCTGGCGTCGACGAGGCCACGCTGCTGGCGAGCATCGCCACCAGCTACGGCGCGCCCGAAGAAGTGGCGGACATCTATCGCCAGACCGAGAGCACGGTGGTGCAAGCGCTGCGGCCGCCGCCAAAACGCGAGCATCGTTCGTTGGCCGGCAAGTTCTTCGGCGTGCTCGCCGATCCGCGCGCCTACACCGCACTGCTTTACATGCTGCTGTCGCTGGCCACGGGCACGCTGTACTTCACCTGGGCCGTGACCGGCATCAGCCTGTCGCTGGGGTTGGCGATCCTGATCATCGGCATTCCGTTCGCGATCCTGTTTTTCGCCAGCGTGCGCGGTATTTCCCTGGTCGAGGGACGCGTGGTCGAGGCCTTGCTTGGTGAACGCATGCCACGCCGGCCGCTGTACACCGATCGCGAGCAGTCGATGATGACGCGCATCAAGACCTTGTTCACAGATCCGCGTACGTGGTCGTCGATGCTCTACATGCTGCTGATGCAGCCACTGGGCGTGCTCTATTTCACCCTGGCGATCACCGCGATCAGCCTCTCGCTGGGTTTCGCCACGATGCCGCTGGCGCAGTTCTTCGGTTCGGACGCGGTGATGAGTTTCGGCGACACGCAGATCACGCTGCCGCTATGGACGACGCCGCTGACGATGCTGATCGGCCTGCTGATGATCACGCTGGTCCTGCACGGCGCCCGCGGCATCGGCTACCTGCACGCGCAACTGGCCAAGCACCTGCTGGTGAAATCGGCGGCCTAAGCGGGATTCGTTCAAGCGCTTCGAGAAAACCCAGGAATCCCCTCTCCCCGCAAAACGGGGGAGAGGGTCAGGAGGAGGAGTGTTTCAGCCTTGGATCACGGCAACGCTGCGCAGAAAAATCACGCCAGCATCTGCGCGACGATTCCCCAGAGGCTCATGAGCAGCAACAGGACGAAGGCCGTGAACGCGACGAGGAAGCCGCCGCTGCGCTTGCCGGTGGCATTGATGTAGCCGAACACGTACCACAGGCGGCCGACCAGCCAGGCGAAGCCGAGGTACGCGGCGTATTGCTCCTTGCTGTAGATCGTCGCCAGCCATAGCACCGGCAGAAACATCAGCGTCTGTTCGAGCGTGTTCTGATGCGCGCGGAAGGCGCGTTCGAAATCCGGATGGCCGGTGATCGCCGGCGCGTCGATCTTGTAGAGTCCGCGCGCGCGACCGACCATGATCATGGCGATGAAGATGATGACGACGTTCAGGGCAGTGATCAGGGCAGCATGGAGATGCATGGTGTTTCCGTCGGAAAGTGAAGGCGGGCCACTCTATCGTTTCCGGCGGGCATCACCAAGTTCGACGGGTCGCCAGCCTGCGCGTAGCGCTGGGACGCTGTATCCGACAACGATCCTCGCGATTGGGTTTGCCGCCGGCGAGGGCTACACTGCTCCGACTTGATCCCGGTCGGAATCGTCCTGGAGAGCCTTGGTGGAATCGCACGACACGATGATTGCGCGGACGCGCGAGTGGCTGGAAAAGGCCGTGATCGGCCTCAACCTGTGCCCGTTCGCCAAGGCCGTGCACGTCAAGCAGCAGATCCGCTACGTGGTCAGCGATGCCACCGATGAAGAACAACTGTTGGCCGATCTGTTGCTGGAACTAGAGTCGCTGTACGACGCCGATCCCGAGGAAGTCGAGACGACGTTGATCATCCATCCGTACGTGCTGAGCAACTTCCTCGACTACAACGATTTCCTCGACGTCGCCGATGCATCGGTTTCCGAACTCGAACTCGACGGCGAAATCCAGGTCGCGAGCTTCCATCCCGATTACCAGTTCGCCGATACCGCGCCCGACGACATCGAAAATTTCAGCAACCGCGCGCCGTATCCGACCTTGCATCTGCTGCGCGAAACCAGCGTCGAGAAAGCCGTCGCGGCATTTCCGGATGCCGCCAACATCTACCAGCGCAATATCGACACCCTGCGCCAGCTTGGTCATGCCGGCTGGCGCGCGCTATGGACGGAATCGCGTGCCGAGGCGCAGCCATGAGCACGGTGCGCCTGCGCAGCCTGGTCGCATTGGCGATGACCTTGCTGGTATTGGTGGCGCTGGTAAAGGTGGCTTGAGCGTTTCGTAGTGTGAGCCCCTCATCTGCCCGCCGGGCATCTTCTCCCCGTTTGCGGGAAGAAGAACTAAAAATTATTCCGCGCAAGCGCACTACGAATTTCAAGTCCCCCTCTCCCCGCGCAACGGGGAGAGAGTTGGGGTGAGGGGCGCTTCATCAGCGCCGCATCAACTCAAAACAGCCCCGCATCCAGATCCATCAGCGACTTCGCACCTGCGCGCGCGGCCTGCAGCTGGAACGCGGTTTCCGGCAGCAGCCTGGCGTAGTAGAAACGCGCGGTCGCCAGTTTCGCCTTGTAAAAATCGTCGCCGCTGTCGAGCTTGTCCAGCGCGACGCGCGCCATCCGTGCCCAAAGCCATGCATAGATCAGGTGGCCGACCACGCGCAGATACGGCACCGACGCCGCGCCGACTTCATCGGCATCGGTCATCGCCTTGATCGCAAGTTCGGTGCTGAGTTTCGCCACGTCTTCGCCCAGGGCGAGCAGCGGCACGATGAATTCGTTCATCTCGGGCTTGTCCGATTGCTCTTCCACGAACGCCTTGACGATCCCGCCGAACAACCGCAGTCGTGCGCCTTGGTCGTGCAGGACCTTGCGGCCGAGCAAGTCCAGTGCCTGGATGCCGTTGGTGCCTTCGTAGATCATGTTGATGCGCGAGTCGCGCACGTATTGCTCGACGCCCCATTCGCGGATGAAACCGTGGCCACCGAATACCTGCATGGCGAGGTTGTTGGTCTCGAAGGCGTTGTCGGTGATGAAGGCCTTGATGATCGGCGTGATGAAGGCAATCAGTTCGTCGGCATCCGCGCGCACTTTCGCATCGGGATGCGAGAGATGGCGATCGGTGAGCAGCGCCGCCCAGGTGGTGATCGCGCGGCCGCCTTCGTTATAGGCCTTGCAGGTCAGCAGCATGCGCCGCACATCCGGATGCACCATGATCGAATCGGCGGGTTTTTCCGGCTGCTTGATGCCGGTGGCGGAACGCCCCTGCAGGCGATCGCGGGCGTAGGCGAGGGCATTCTGATAGGCGGTTTCGGCGATGCCGAGCGACTGCATGCCGACACCCAGGCGCGCCGAATTCATCATCACGAACATCGCGGCCAGACCCTTGTGCGGTTCACCGATAAGCCAGCCGGTGGCGGCGTCGAGATTCATTACGCAGGTCGCGTTGCCGTG
>NZ_DATGBO010000062.1:0-19966 GCF_035312645.1 Arenimonas sp. | reverse complement strand
GGACGTATCCACGACGTTGCCGGGAATGCTGTTGTCGCCGGCGTCGCGCGGGCCGATACCAGAGAGAAAAAGCAACTCGCCGACGCGGCGCGCATGCGGATAGTGACCGACGGCTTTCGGCGCGGTGTCGGTGTGGATGACGTCGTTCATCGCGGCTCCGTCTGTCCGGCCACGCGCTTCAACGCAGCGGCATAGACCTCGGGAAGGTGATCGCGCGCTTCGATGTCCATGCCGAGCTGCCGTACGCGTCCGTCAAGCAGGCTGTACACCCAGCCATGCACGGACAGCGATTGCCCGCGCGACCACGCATCCTCGACGATCGTGGTCTGGCAGACGTTGACTACCTGCTCGATCACATTCAGTTCGCACAGGCGCGCGTGGCGCAGCGATTCGAGTTCGACATCCCCGAGCAGCGATGAATGTTTCTGCGCGACGTCGCCGACATGCCGCAACCAGTTGTCGGCCAGGCCAACACGGGCGCCGGTGAGGCTGGCATGCACGCCGCTGCAACCGTAGTGGCCGACCACGAGGATGTGTTCGACTTTGAGCAGGTCGACGGCGAACTGAATCGTGCTCAGGCAGTTGAGGTCGGTATGGACAACAACATTGGCGATGTTGCGATGGACGAAGACTTCGCCCGGTGCCAGGCCCATGATCTGGTTGGCCGGCACGCGCGAATCCGAACAGCCGATCCACAGGTATTTCGGCGCCTGCTGCGTCGACAGGCGCTTGAAGAAGCCCGGGTCTTCCTGGCGAACGCGTTCGGCCCAGGCCTTGTTGCGGTCCAGCAGTTCGCGCAATTGGCTCATCGCTTATCCCAGATTGAGGCAGACGTTTTTTGTTTCGGTGAAAAAGCGCAGCGCTTCCTGGCCGCCTTCGCGACCGAGTCCGGATTGCTTCATGCCACCGAACGGTGTGCGCAGGTCGCGCTCGAGCCAGGTATTGATCCAGACGATGCCGGCGTCGATGCGGCCAGCGAGACGATGCGCGCGGCGCAGATCGCTGGTCCACAGGCTGGCGGCCAATCCGTAAGGCGTGGCATTGGCGAGCGCCAGAGCTTCGTCTTCATCGTCGAAGGCCTGCAACGTCAGCACCGGCCCGAAGATTTCTTCGCTGTTGGTGCGCGTGTACGGGCCCAGACCTTCGATGATCGTCGGTGCGATGAACCAGCCGCCCTCGCAGCGTCCCGGCGGCTGCACGGCATTGCCGCCGCAGAGCAGCTTGCCGCCTTCGGCGCGGGCGAGGTCGATATGGCCCATGACTTTTTCGTGGTGCGCTTTCGATACCAGCGCACCCTGCTGGTTGCCGGCATCGAGCGGATCGCCGACATGCAGCTTTTTTGCACGGGCCACCAGTTCGTCGCGGACTTCGGCATAGGCGCTGCGCTCGATCAGCAGCCGCGAACCGCACAGGCATATCTGTCCGGAATTCTGGAACGCCGAGCGCAGCAGGGTTTCGAACAACTGCGTGCGCGGCGCGTCGGCGAACACGATCGTCGCGTTCTTGCCACCGAGTTCCAGCGAAACTTTCTTCAGGTTGCCGGCGCAACTGGTCGCGATGCGCGTGCCAACCGCGGTGCTGCCGGTAAAACTTATCGCTTTGATGCCGGGATGATCGACGATGGCCTGGCCGACTTTCGGGCCCAGGCCTTGCACGATGTTGAGTACGCCCGATGGAAAACCAATTTCGCGGGCGAGTTCGCCGAGCATCCACGCGGTCACCGGCGTGACTTCGCTGGGCTTGCCGATCACGCAGTTGCCGGCAGCGAGCGCGGGCGCGATCTTCCAGGTGAACAGGTAAAGCGGCAGGTTCCAGGGGCTGATGCAGCCGACGACGCCGAGGGGTTGCCGCAGCGTGTAATTCAGTCCGGCCTGGCCGTGGTGGGATTCGCTGGCGAACTGCGTAGCGGCGGCCGCGAAGAAACGCAGGTTGGCGACAGCGCGCGGAATCTCGACATCGCGCGCCAGCGCCAACGGCTTGCCGGCATCGCGCGATTCGGCGGCGGCGAAATCATCAATGCGCGTTTCCAGGGCGTCGGCGAGGCGATCGAGCCAGCGTGCGCGTTCGCTCGGCGGTAATGTCGACCAGGCGGGAAATGCTGCCTGCGCTGCTTCGAAAGCCGCGGCGACATCCTCGCCATCGGCATCCGGGCACAGGGCGTAACGCGTGCCGGTGGCGGGTTCGTGGACATCGAGCCAGGCTTCCGACAAGGCCGGGCGGGCTTGGCCGCCGATGAGCTGGGACAGGCGCAGGGTCATGCGCGCAGCTTAACCGTCCGGGTACCCCTACGGACAGGTACGCGGCGCGTGCACAGCGGTGCTAGATGTATTCGAGGCCAACTTCATCGTCGCGGTGCCAGAGGATGCGCGCCTCCATGCACATCGTCGGCCCGGTGCCGCTTAGCAGGTGCAGGAGCACCGCGTCGCCGCTGTTGAACGACCAGCCGCGCGGCCGTTTCAGGCAGGCGCCGCCTTTGGACAGATCGACGAGATCGACGAGAAAGCCGGTGTTTCCGCGCGCGACCAGCACCTGGCCGGGTTCGACCATGCGCGGGCTGCGGCGGCGTTCGAAGAACGGCATGGGCCGATGTTACAAGCATTGCCGCTGGCGGGTGCAGCGGCGGCGACAAGGCCTCAGCCCAGTGTCGGCGGTACCGATTGTGGTTCGAGATACTCGAAGCCCAGCGTGCGTTGCTCGATGCGGGCGACACGCGCATCCACGCCCAGCGCCGGACCCGGTTGATCGAAGAAGTACAGGCGCACGACCTGGCCGACTTCCAGCGTGCAGCGCTCGGGCCGGAAAATGCCGCAGCCGCCTTCCGACAGATCCTGCAATTCGACCAGCCAGGCGCTGTCCTCGCGCGCGACCAGCATCTGCGCGGCATAGGGAACGCGCGGCGAATAGCGCTGGTTTTCGACATCCCAATCGGTACTGCTCACAGCGATCGCGTCCGGCCGCCATCGACGGGCAGGTTGATGCCGTTGATGTAGCCCGCCTGCGCTGAGCACAGGAAGGCGACGGCGGCGGCGATTTCTTCGGCCTCGGCAAAACGTCCGGCGGGCACGGTGGCGAGCATCGCGGCGGCTATGTCCTGCTCGCTCTTGCCGGTGGCCGCAGCGCGCTCGCCCAAGATCTGTTCGAGACGCTGCGTGCGCGTGTATCCGGGCAGAACATTGTTGACGGTGATGCCGAAACCGCCGAGTTCGGAGGCCAGGGTTTTCGCCCAGCTCGCGACCGCGCCGCGAATCGTGTTGGAAACGCCGAGGTTGGCGATCGGCTCTTTCACCGAGGTGGAGATGATGTTGACGACGCGGCCCCAGTTCGCGGCGCGCATGCCCGCAAGCACGGCCTGCACGAGAATCTGGTTGGCGATCAGGTGCTGCTGGAACACCGCGAGATACGCCGCGGGATCGGCGGCGTGCGCGGCGCCCCCGGCAGGACCGGCGGTGTTGTTGATCAGGATGTGCACGGGTTTGCCGGCGGCAAGCGCGACGATCTTTTCGTGCAGCGCCGGGGCATCGGCGACGTCGGCCGCGAGCATGCCGTGATCCTGTCCGGCGGAACGGGGCAGGGTGGTCAGCACAGCTTCGAGACGTTCGACGCGACGCGCGAGTAGCGTGACGTTGGCGCCCATTTCTGCGAGCGCGAGCGCGCTGGCGCGACCGATGCCTTCGGAGGCGCCGCAGACCAGGGCGTGCTTGCCGGCGAGACTCAATTGCATGGCGATTCCGTCATTGCTGGTCTCCGTTGCCACTGTGCAGGCGATCGAGCATCAGGCCCGCGATCGCGCGTTCGTTTTCCCCGCCCAGGGCCAGCGCTGCCGCAGCAGCACGGACGTTGCCCGGCGGGTGATTCTGGCTGAGCTTGAACTTGAGCTCAATCTGCGTGGGCCGCAGCCGGAAACCGACGATGCCGCGCAACTGGTTGCGGTGGTCGTCGCGGGTGACATCGAACTGCCAGTCGCTGCCGATACGCGTTTCGTTGATGTCGCTGAGGTCGGTGACGATCTGCGCCAGGCCAGCATCGTCGTCGATGATCTCGAGCGGGCCGCGCAGATGCGCGACGGCGTAATTCCAGGTCGGTACGCGGGCGGCGCTTTCCTTGTCCGGATACCAGCCCGGCGAAAGATAAGTGTGCGGGCCGTGGAAAATCACCCGCGCTTCGCCGCCATGCCGCCACTGCGGATTGGCGCGCGACCAGTGTCCGCGCAGAAGGATGCCGTCGGCGTCGCGACGGTAGAGCACCGGCACATGCGAGATGAAAGGTTCGCCGTCAGCGATTGTGATCAGCGTGGCGAACGGATGCGCCAGCGCCAGTTGGTCGAGCGCGGCCAAGTCGGTTTCGGCGAAATGGCGCGGCGTGTACATCAGTCAGTGGCGCGGGCCGAGCGTCTTGATCATTTGCGGCAACAACTCTTCATCGTCGTCGCCTTGCGGTGGCTGCAGGTCTTCGAGCAACTGGCCGATAAGTTCGGCATCGTCGTCGTCCATGCCTTCGAGCGCGCGGAAGTCGGCGTCCATCAGCGCGGCACGGGCCATGTCTTCGCTTTCGTAGGTGAGGGTCGAACCATGGCTGTCGAACACCTGCGCGACGCCGCTATGCAGCACGCGCAGCCGCGCCCAGATCAGCAGCGGCTCGGGCGTGGCCAACCACCATTCCTCGTGATCGAAAGTCTGGACTTCGTAGCCCAGGTCGTAGATCGATTCGTCAGCCATTTGCCAGTCCTGCCTTTGCCGCGACGCAGACGGCTGTGCCGACGACGCCAATGAGAGTGAGCCAGCCCATGATGCCGGCGATGTTTCCGAACTGCCGCAGCGCGCTGTCCTGGACCTGTGCCTGGCCGAAACGCATCAGCCACCAGCTGTAGAGCAGACCGCCATCTTCAGTGCCGGGAACGAATGCGAGTCCGCGATCAAGCTGCTGTCGATGCGAGAGCACGCGCATGCCGAAATGCGCAGGGCCCGCGGAACCGGCGAGACCGAGGAACAAAAACAGCAGCGCCTGCCACATCGATCAGAACGTCGCCAGGCCCGGCGCGCGCGGGTAGGGGATCGCGTCGCGGATGTTGGACAGCCCGCAGACGTAAACCACCAGGCGTTCGAAGCCGAGGCCGAAACCCGCGTGCGGCACGGTGCCGTAACGACGAAAATCGCGATACCAGGTGTAGTGCTCCGGATCGAGGCCGAACTGCGCGATGCGCGCGTCGAGCACGTCCAGGCGCTCCTCGCGCTGCGAGCCGCCGATGATTTCGCCGATGCCGGGCGCAAGCACGTCCATCGCCGCGACGGTTTTTCCGTCGTCGTTGAGGCGCATGTAGAACGACTTGATCTGCTCGGGGTAATTCATCACCACGACCGGGCGGCCGACGTGCACCTCGGTCAGCCAGCGCTCGTGTTCGGTCTGCAGGTCCAGGCCCCATTCAACCGGGAAGTCGAATTTCTGCCCGGATTTCTGCAGCAGCGACACCGCGTCGGTGTAATCGATGCGCTCGAACGGCGCAGCGATGAACGCCTCGAGTTTCGTGATCGCGGCCTTGTCGACGCGCTCGGCGAGGAAGGCGAGGTCGTCCATGCGTTCGTTGAGCACGGCCTGGAAAACATATTTCAGGAATTTCTCGGCGAGGTTGGCGTCGTCGTTGAGGTCGGCGAAGGCGATCTCCGGCTCGATCATCCAGAACTCGGCCAGATGCCGCGTGGTGTTGGAATTCTCGGCACGGAAGGTCGGGCCGAAGGTGTAGACCTTCGACAGCGCCAGGCAGAAGGCCTCGACATTGAGCTGGCCCGACACGGTGAGGAAAGCTTCCTTGCCGAAGAAATCCTTGGAGAAATCGACCTGGCCCTTCGCGTCGCGCGGCAGGTTCATCATGTCCAGGGTCGAGATGCGGAACATCTGGCCGGCGCCTTCGGCATCCGAGGTCGAGATGATCGGCGTGTTGACCCAATAGAAACCGTCTTCGTGGAAGAAACGGTGGATCGCCTGCGCCAGGCAGTGACGGATGCGCGTCACCGCGCCGAACAGGTTGGTACGCGGGCGCAGATGGGCGAATTCGCGCAGGTATTCCAGCGTGTGCTGCTTGGGCTGCATGGGGTAGGTGAGCGGATCCTCGACCCAGCCGACCACCTCGACGGACGTGGCCTGGATCTCGAATTTCTGCCCCTTGCCCTGCGAGGCGGCCAGTGTGCCGGTGGCGATCACCGAGCAGCCCGCCGACAGCTTTTTCACTTCGCTGTCGAAATTGCCCAGCGATTCGGTGGCCACTACCTGGATCGGGTCGAAGCACGAACCGTCGCTGACGTTCACAAAGGCCAGGCCGGCGGAATCACGCCGGGTGCGCACCCAGCCGCGAACCGTGACTTCACTTCCCGCGGCAATCTTGCCCGCGAGCGCCTGCTGAACGCTGACCACTGCCATGCCTTGAATCTCCGGCCCCTGGGGCCAACCTGCTGAAGGAAGCGGCAAGGATAACCGCTGCCGGGTCTTTCCCGCAGCGTCCACATCGGCAGGCGCCTATACTGTCGCCCTCTTCGAGACGATCAACACCATGGCCGTTACCCTCACTCCTCCTGCCGTCGAACGCGTCCGCCAATATCTCAGCGAGACGCCGGGTGGCATCGGTCTGCGCTTCGGGGTGAAAAAAAGCGGCTGCTCGGGCTGGGCCTATCTGATCGATATCGCCACCAGCACCCGCGAAGACGAAGTGGTGTTCGAGCAGGACGGCGTCAGTGTCCGGGTCGACCAGGCCAGCTTGGCCCAGGTCGATGGCACCGAGATCGATTTCGTCTCGCAGGGCCTGAACCAGCAGTTCGTGTTCCGCAACCCGCGCGTGGCTGCCGAATGCGGCTGCGGCGAGAGCTTCACGACGGACGAGCAGGCGGCCTGAAGGTTTTTTGTAGGAGGGGACCCTGGTCCCGACCCCGCTTTGTAGGAGGGACCTTGGTCCCGACCCTGCTTGCCAAAGCCCCTTGTTCTCAGGATCGCCCGACCTGCGCTGATCGGATGCGTCTGTCGCGACCAAGGTCGCTCCTACAGGCCCGAAATTCCTTGAAATCCGGCAACTTGCCCCGGGATTGCAACCTCGGGCATAATGCGCGGCTCCCAAAAGGCCTCGGCCCTTTGGGACCCCTTGCTCCACGGCCCCTGCGCCGGGAGCTGCCAGGCCATCCGGCCGCATCCACAAGGAAACAAACCATGCGTCACTATGAAGTCGTGTTCATGGTCCATCCGGACCAGAGCGAGCAAGTCCCCGCGATGATCGAGCGTTACAAGACGCTGATCGAGGGCGACGGCGGCAAGATCCACCGTCTGGAAGATTGGGGCCGTCGTCAGCTGGCTTACCCGATCGAGAATCTGGTCAAGGCCCACTACGTTCTGATGAACATCGAGTGCGGCGCCAAGGTCCTGGCTGAGCTGGGCGACAGCTTCCGCTTCAACGATGCGGTTCTGCGCCACATCGTGCTGTCGGAAGAAGAAGCCGTCACCGAAGCGAGCTTCATCCTCAAGTCCAAGGACGAGAAGGGTGATCGCCGCCGCCGCGATGACGATTCGATCGAAGGCGGCCTCGACGCCGTCGACAACGCCTGAGCCCGAGGAGACCACCCATGTCCAAGTTCTTCCGCCGCCGCAAGTTCTGCAAATTCACCGCCGAAGGCGTGACCAAGATCGACTACAAAGATCTGAACACGCTTCGCCAGTACCTGACCGAGAACGGCAAGATCGTCCCGAGCCGCATCACCGGCACGAAAGCCAAGTTCCAGCGTCAGCTTCAGACCGCGATCAAGCGCGCGCGCTTCCTCGCCCTGATTCCGTACACCGACAACCACAACGTCTAAGAACTTCGCCCGCTCGCCGGGGCGTTGTTGGAAGGCAGGCCGAAAATCCTCATTGGCTTCAGCCAACTACGGTTTTCGACCCACCTTCCGCCTAGCCCCGCCTTCGCGGGCTGTGTTCTTCACTGAGTGAAATCCATTCACCGTCCTTACGGACAGCCACAGTTGCGGCGCGCTCGCGCCGCTAACGTAAACGGAGTTGCACCATGAAATTGATCCTCCTGCAGAAAGTCACCAACCTCGGCAACCTCGGCACCCTCGTCGACGTGAAGCCGGGCTACGGCCGCAACTTCCTCGTGCCCTACGGCAAGGCCGTGCCGGCGACGAAGTCGAACATCGAAGCCTTCGAAGCCCGTCGCGCCGAGTACGAAGCCAAGGCCAACGACATCCTCGCTGCTGCCGAAGCCCGCAAGGCCAAGCTCGAAGGTGCGGAAGTGACGATCGCTGCCAATGCGTCCACCGAAGGCAAGCTGTTCGGCTCGGTCGGCACCCGCGACATCGCGGAAGCCTTCACCGCCGCCGGTCACAAGCTCGAGAAATCGGAAGTGGTGATGGGCGAAGGCCCGATCCGCCGCACCGGCGAGTTCGAAGTGGTTGTGCACCTGCACGCCGATGTCGAGACCAAGATCAAGGTCGTTGTCGTCGCCGAAGCCGCGTAAGCGTTTCGCAAGTTCTGCCAGACGGCCGCCTTTGGGCGGCCGTCTTTTTTCCGGCAGTCTCGGTTTTTGAGATATACCCGGGTTATCCACAGTCTTGTCTGCAACGCCCCGGCCTCGGGTTGGCCTACAGTGACCGCTTGGCAGTCGCTCCGGAAAAAAAGATAACAACATGCCCGTACGCACCGATTCCTTCCGCAACGATCGCCCGGATCGCTCCGAAAACAAGATAGACGCGCTGCGCATTCCGCCGCAGTCGGTCGAGGCCGAGCAGGCGGTCATCGGTGGCCTGATGCTGGCGCCGGAATCGCTGGATCGCGTCGGTGACTTCCTCACCGAGCACGACTTCTATCGTCGCGATCACCGGCTGATCTACCGCGCGATCCGTGAGCTGTCGGAAAAGAACAAGCCCTTCGATGCGGTCACGCTGGGCGAGTGGTTTGAATCCAACAACCTCTCCGAACAGATCGGCGGCACCGGCTACCTGATCGACCTCGCCAGCTCCACGCCGTCGGCCGCCAATATCCGCGCCTATGCCGAGATCGTGCGCGAGAAGGCGATTCTGCGGCAGCTGATCGACGTCGGCACCGAGATCGTCAACGACGGTTTTCAGCCCGAAGGCCGCGAAAGCCAGGAAGTGCTTTCCGCCGCTGAAATGAAAGTGTTCAAGATCGCCGAACAGGGCCGGCGTGGCCGTGCCGATTTCGTGCCGCTGCGCGAAGCGATGAAGGACGCCTTCCAGATTCTGCAGGAGCGCTACGAAAACCAGGGTTCGGTCACCGGCCTGCCGACCGGATTCCACGATCTCGATGAAATGACCGCCGGCCTGCAGCCGTCCGACCTGATCATCCTGGCCGCGCGCCCGGCGATGGGCAAGACCACGCTGGCGTTGAACATCGCCGAATTCGCCGCGCTCAAGACCAAGAAGGCGGTGGTGATCTACTCGATGGAAATGTCGGCCTCGCAGCTGGCGTTCCGCCTCATTTCCTCGATCGGTCGCATCAATGCCACACGCCTGCGCACAGGCCAGCTGGAAGACGAGGACTGGTCGCGCGTGAACATGGCGATCAAGATGCTTTCGGAAGTGAAGGTGTTCATCGACGACACGCCGGCGCTGTCGCCGGACGTGCTGCGCTCGAAGGCGCGGCGCATCAAGCGCGAGCACGATCTCGGCCTGATCGTAATCGATTATCTGCAGTTGATGCAGGTGCCGGGCTCGGCGGAAAACCGCACCAATGAAATCTCGGAAATCTCGCGTTCGCTCAAAGCGCTGGCGATGGAATTGAAAGTGCCGGTGGTCGCGCTTTCCCAGCTCAATCGCGGCCTGGAGTCGCGTACCGACAAGCGCCCGGTGATGAGCGATCTGCGCGAATCTGGCGCCATCGAACAGGACGCCGACATCATCATGTTCATCTACCGCGACGAGTACTACCACAAGGACTCGAACGACAAAGGTCTCGCGGAAATCATCATCGCCAAGCAGCGTAACGGCCCCACGGGCATGGCGAAGCTGAAGTTCTTCGGCGAATACACCCGTTTCGACAATCTGGCGCGTGATAGCGTCGGCTCCTTCGAATAGAATCGCCGTCACGACCGAACGCGTTGGCGGGTGGCATCGATGGTGGATCCTGTGGTGGACCTGCAGCGCACGCTGGCCGAGTTGCGTCGGTTGGCCGAAGACCTGGCGCAGAATGCGCCCGGGCCGGTGCTCGTCCTGCCGGCCATCGATCCGGCGCGCCGACGCTACCGGTTGCACGAACTCGAATATGCCGACGGCGAAGAGTTCGTCGAATCCATCCATCGCGCCATCGTCAAGCGCGCGCCGTCACCGGCTGAATTGCTGTCCTGCCTGGATCGCTATTATCGCGGCGCCAACAAAGTCGAATTGATCGGTGAGTTGCGTGGTTCCGCGGAAGCCCGCGCGATCGCCGTGACGATCACTGGCCTGGGCATGCGTTATCGCCTGTGGCGCCTCGCGCGTCTGCGTCTGCTCGGCGGTCTGTTCCGGCGCGTCGCCTGCCTGTTCGAAATCCATCGCTTCTTCGAGGAACAAAAGCGCTTCGCGCAATCGCAAGCGCTGCGCTTGGGCGAACGCGACCTGCGCCTGCAGATCGGCATCGACGAATTGCGCCGCAAATGCGCCGATCTCGCCGCGCAGATCGCCGCGCTCGAAGCCCGTGGCCGGACCGGATCAAACGCGGAATGAAGATTGCATTGCTGACGCCAACCTTTGTCGCGAACGACGCCGTCGGCACCGACATGCTGAAGATGGCCGAGGCGCTTGCCCGCCCCGGCACGGAAGTGCGCCTGTTTGCGGATCGGGTTGTTGCGGCCCGCAACGACGTCCATCGCAGTGACGAGGTCGTCGCTTGGCTCACCGATGCCGATGATGTGTTGATCTACCACCATTCGGTCGCCTGGCCGCCAGTGATCGCAATCCTGGACGCATTGAAATGCCGGCGCCTGCTGCGCTATCACAACGTCACGCCACACGAATTTTTTTACGGCATCAGTCACGACTACATGATTTCCTGCGCAAAAGGCCGCGAGGAAACCAGCGAACTCGCGCAGATGCCGTTCTCGGGTTGGCTTGCCGATTCGCAGTTCAACAAGGATGAACTGGTCGCCCTGGGCGTGCCCGCAGCGCAGGTGCAGGTGCTGGCGCCGCTCAACCGCACCGACGATTTTCTGCGACATGCGCCCGACGCGGAATTCCTGCGCAGGTTCCGCGATGGTCGCAGCAACCTGCTCATGGTCGGACGCATCGCGCCGAACAAAGGGCATGCCGAACTGATCGACGCTTTCGCCTGCCACGTGCGCAACCACGATCGCGAGGCGCGGCTGTTGATCGTCGGCAAGCAGGACTACCGGCTCGCGACGTATCGCAGCCAGCTGCTCGCGCGCATCGAATTTCATGGCGTCGGCAACAGCGTGATCTGGCTCGACAACATCAGCGATGCGCAATTGCGCGCTTGTTACCAGCTTGCCGACGCGATGCTGTATCTGTCAGCGCACGAAGGCTTCGGCGTGCCGCTGGTGGAAGCGATGGCGCTGTCGTTGCCCGTCGTCGCTTATGCCGCTGCCGCCACGCCGGAAACCCTGGGCGATGCCGGCCTGCTCTGGGACAGCACCGATCCGCGCCTGTATGCGCTTTCGCTGCAGCGCCTGAAGCAGGACGCTGACTTGCGCGCGCAGCTGGTCGAGGCCGGCCTGCGCCGTTATCGTGAGCACTTCCATCCCGACGTCCTGGCCGCGCGCCTGCGCGATATCGTCGGCATCCACTGAAGCGAATCCAACGCCATGTCCCGAGCCACCACCGCCACCATCCACGTCGATGCGCTCCGCCACAACCTGGCGCGTGTGCGCCAGCTCGCGCCGGAAAGCCGGGTGATGGCCGTGGTCAAGGCCGACGGTTACGGCCACGGTCTCGAACGTGTCGCGCGTGCGCTGGAAGGCGCCGATGCCTTCGGCGTCGCTGCCTTGTCCGATGCCGAGCGCCTGCGCGCGGCCGGTCTGTCGCAGCGCATCGTGCTGTTGTCGGGTTTCGATGAGGTCTCGGATTTCGCGGTTCTGCGCCGTCTTGGTGTGGACACCGTCGTCCATCACGAATCGCAATTGGCGATGTTGGCAGCGGATGCCGCAGCGGGCGAGGCCGGCGAACCGATCCGCGTCTGGCTGAAAATTGATACCGGCATGCATCGCCTCGGCTTTCCATTGGAACGCGCCGCCGAAGTGCACGCGCAATTGCGCGCCTTGCCGAATGTCGCCGCCGACATTCTTCGCATGACCCATTTCGCCAGCTCCGACGAATTCGCTGGCGCGCAGACCGCGCTGCAGATCGAGCGGTTCGCGCAGGCCAGCGACGACTTCGCCGGCCAGGCCTCGTTGTCCAATTCCGCTGCCGTGCTCGGCTGGCCACAGGCGCATCGCGACTGGGTGCGTGCCGGCGGTGCGCTTTACGGTTTGTCGGTGGTGGCCGGCAAGACCGGTGCGGATTTCGGCTTGATGCCGGCGATGACCTTGTCGACGCGACTGATCGCCATCAACCGTGTGGCCAAAGGCGAGCGCATCGGCTATTCGGCAACCTGGGAATGCCCCGAGGACATGCCGGTCGGTGTTGCCGCGATCGGCTACGGCGACGGTTATCCGCGGCATGCGCCGGCCGGCACGCCGGTGCTGGTCAACGGTGTGCGCACACGGGTGATCGGTCGCGTTTCGATGGATCTGATGACGATCGATCTCCGCGACGTACCTGCTGCCGTTGGCGATGCAGTGACGCTGTGGGGCCCGGAACTTCCCGCCGAAGAAGTGGCCGCCGAAGCCGGCACCATCAGCTACGAGCTCACCTGCTCGATCACCCGGCGGGTGCGTTTCGTCGAGGCCTGATGCCCCGGGCGTGGTCGGGTTCACGGCCCGTGGACGCAGGTGCCGATTACTCTCGACGCATGAAAACCGCGTTGATCACCGGCGCCTCTCGCGACGTCGCCAAGGCTTTGTCGGTAGCGAAGAAAGGCGGGGCGTTTCTGTTGTGTTCTTCTGTGGTCGTGGGCAGCGGCGCTGGCAGGCACGCGGCAATCTCGGCCGCAAAAGGCACGACAGAAATCTTTCCTCGTTCGCTGACGATGGATTTTTCTTTCCTCGGTCTGCGCGGCAACGACATCGCGCCAAGGCTGTTGCGCACGCCGATAAGCGAAAGCGGCGTCGCCCATGAAGCTGCTGCCAGGCCGATCGCGCCCAGCCGTGGTTTCGCGGCGGTGCGTCCGGCAGCGCGGGCCGGTTGATGGCTTCCGCACTGGTCTGGTTCCGACGCGATCTGCGCCTTGCCGACAACCCGGCGCTGCAGGCGGCGATCGATGCCGGCTACGCGATCATCCCCGTCTACATCCACGCACCGGACGAAGACGCGCCGTGGTCGCCGGGTGCGGCAAGTCGTGCGTGGCTGCACAAATCCTTGCTGTCGCTCGCTGCGGATCTACGCGTGCTGGGATCGCGTCTGATCGTTCGCAGTGGCGACAGCCTGGAACAACTCGATCGACTCGTTGCTGAAACCCGAGCCGAAGCCGTGTTCTGGAGTCGTCTCTACGAGCCGGCGGCCATCGCCCGCGACAGCCGCATCAAGGAACACTTGCGGACGCGTGGTCTGGCCGTCGAAAGCCACAACGCTGCGCTGCTGGTCGAGCCTTGGACGATCGCCACGCAGGCCGGCGATCCGTATCGCGTGTTCACGCCGTTCTGGAAAAATGCACTGCATCGCCTCGATGCCGGGATCGCGACGTCGGCGCCATCGCGATTGCCGCAAGTCGCCGACGATCTCGTGTCACAGCCGATCGAAGCGTTGGCACTCGCGCCGGGGAAAAACTGGGACGCAGCATTCTGGCGACACTGGCAACCGGGAGAAGCGGGTGCCGCGGAATTGCTGGAGATATTCATCGACGGCGCCGCGCATGGATACAAGGAGCAGCGGAATTTCCCCGATCGCACCGGCAGTTCGAAGCTGTCGCCGCATCTGCATTTCGGCGAGATATCACCGCGGCAGATTCTCCGGCGTCTACGCGCCGACATCTGGCCGGCGAAGTGGCAGGCGGACATCGATCATTTCGTCAGTGAACTGGGTTGGCGGGAGTTCGCGCATCACCTCCTGTTTCATTTTCCGAAAACCAGTGAGGAAAACTTGAGCCGGAAATTCGCCGGGTTCCGTTGGGCCGAACCGGAGCCGGACAAACTCGCCGCCTGGCAACGCGGACATACCGGCATTCCGATCGTCGATGCCGGCATGCGCGAATTGTGGGCGACGGGCTGGATGCACAATCGCGTGCGCATGATCGTGGCCAGCGTGCTGTGCAAGAACCTGCGCTATCACTGGCGGCAGGGCGCCAGCTGGTTCTGGGACACGCTGGTCGATGCTGACCTGGCCAACAACACGCAGGGTTGGCAGTGGACGGCCGGAACCGGGGCGGACGCGGCGCCATATTTCCGCATCTTCAATCCGGTGACGCAGTCGCAGCGGTTCGACCCGTACGGCAACTACATCCGTCGTTGGCTGCCGGAACTGGCGGTCTTGCCCACACCGGCCTTGTTCGCGCCCTGGGAACACGCGGCACTGGCGCGATCGTTGGCGCCGGCATACCCGGCCCAGCCGATCATCGACCTCAGGAGGTCGCGCGAGGCAGCGCTCGCTGCGCTGGCCGACTGTCGCTAGTGCGGAGCGGAGGATCGGGAGTAGGCTGTCGCCATCGTCGTCGCCCGAGGTCCGCGCATGTCTGCCGCCGCCACCCGGTTGAGCTACCGCCATCGTCTGCCGGTGCGCGTGATGCACTGGATCAACGTGGTCTGCCTGTTCGCGTTGCTGATGAGCGGACTGTCGATCTTCAACGCGCACCCGGCGCTTTACTGGGGCAAGTTCTCCACCTTCGACAAACCGGCGCTGTCGCTGACCGCCAAACCCGGCCACGATGGCAAGTTGCGCGGCGAGACGCAGATCGGCGCGCTGCGCTTCGACAGCACCGGCGTGCTCGGTGCCTCGGTGAAGATGTCCGGCGAAATCGGCGCGCGTGGCTTCCCGATGTGGGCGACCTTGCCCGGCTACAAATCGCTGGCGGCCGGCCGCCGCTGGCATTTTTTCTTCGCCTGGCTGTTCGTGATCAATGGCGTCTGCTACTGGCTATGGAGTTGGCGTTCGAAGCATCTGAGCGGCGATCTGGCGCCGACCGGTGCCGACTGGCGCGGCATGGGCCGCTCGATCATCGAGCACATGAAATTCAAACACCCGACTGGCAGCGAGGCGTTGCGCTACAACATCCTGCAGAAGCTCGCTTATCTGGCGGTGATCGCCGTGTTCGGCCCGGGCATCGTGCTGATGGGGCTGGCGATGTCACCGCATATGGATTCGGTGCTGGGCTGGCTGGTAGATCTGGTCGGCGGCAGGCAGTCAGCGCGCACCTGGCATTTCATCATCGCATTCGCCTTCGTCGCCTTCATCGCCATCCATGTATTCATGGTGCTGGTCAGCGGACCGTTCAACCAGATCCGTTCGATGATCACCGGGCGTTATGCCTATCACGATGATCCGCCCGCGGATCCCGTGCCCGTCACCGCCACCGACAAGGAAGAAGGCGCATGAGCAAGACCGACCGCCGCCGCTTCCTGGAAAAACTCGCGTTGGCCAGTGGCGCCGTGCTGCTTGGAGCTTGCGATCGCCTCGACCAGAGTCCGGCGGTGCAGACGTTGCTGAAAAGCGCCGATGCGCCGACCGACAAAGCCTTGCACGCGCTCACGCCCGAGGATGCGCTGGCGCAGGAATTCACCGAGGCCGACCTGTCGCCGGTGTTCAAGGCCAATGGTTCGGTGAATCCGAAAACGCCGGAATACCTGGCGTTGCTGCGGAATAATTTCGCCGATTATCGTCTGCAGGTACGCGGTCTGGTCAGGACGCCGCTGAGCCTGTCGCTGCCGGAGTTGCGCGCATTGCCATCGCGCACGCAGATCACCCGCCACGATTGCGTGGAAGGCTGGAGCTGCATCGGCAAATGGACGGGCACGCCACTGGGCCCCTTGCTTGATCGCGCCGGCCCGCTGCCGCGGGCGCGCTACGTGGTGTTCCGTTGCGCCGACAGCCTCGATGGCGACGAGAACCGCTACTACGAAAGCATCTACCTGCGTGAAGCGCATCACCCGCAGTCGATCCTCGCCTACGACTTGAATGGCGCCGCGCTCGACGTGCCGCACGGTGCGCCGCTGCGCCTGCGCGTGGAGCGCAAGCTCGGTTACAAGCAGGCCAAGTATCTGTTGGCGATCGAACTGGTCGAGAGTCTGGCGGGCATCGGGCAGGGCAACGGTGGCTACTGGGAAGACGACCAGGGCTATCAATGGCATGGCGGCATCTGAGTTTCGTTTGGCCGATGCGTCGGCCTCGTTGACCGCTTCGGCTCCGCCATGCACCATCCCCTCAGCCACGGGGAAAGCGCCATGACCGATGAAGCATCGAGCAAGAGCCATCGCGAGCCGATGTCGCGGGTCGATACGGCCTGGTTGCGCATGGAGCGTGCAACCAACCTGATGATGATCACCGGCGTGATGATGTTCGACACGCCGATGTCGCTCGAACGCCTGAAGAAGGTCATCAAGCAACGTTTCCTCGCGTTTCCGCGCTTTACCCAGAAAGCGGTCGACAACGGCGCCGCGGCGTTCTGGGAAGTCGATCAGGATTTCGATCTCGATCACCACGTGCGCTTGACCGCGTTACCCGGCCGCGCCGGCAAACGCGAACTCGAACGCTTCACCAGCCAGATGGCGTCGTCGCCACTGGACCAGACCAAGCCGTTATGGCAATTCCATCTGGTGGAAAAATACGGCGGTGGTTCTGCCTTGGTCACGCGCATCCACCATTGCTATGCCGACGGCATCGCGCTGGTGCAGGTGCTGTTGTCGCTCACCGATACCACCGCCGAGGCGAAGAAAGGCAGCGCGCTGGAAAAGGCCTGGCTGAAAAAAGACGGCGAGAAGGTCAAGCGCCGCTTCGGTACCGTCGATCGCGCAATGAAGATGACCGAGAACCTGCTCAGTCGCGGCATGGAGATGTATCGCGATCCGTCGCTGGCAACGGTGCTGGCGAAGGAGGGCACCGACATCGCCCGCGAACTCGCGCTCGCGCTCAGCCTCAACGACGACCCCATCACCGTGTTCAAGGGCCGTCTTGGCGTCAGCAAGCGCGTCGCCTGGGCCGAGCCGCTGGTGCTGGAGGAAGTGAAAGCCGTCGGCCGTGCCTTCGATTGCACGGTCAACGACGTGTTGCTTGCGTCTGCCGCTGGCGCGTTGCGCAGCTACATGCTCGAGCGCGGCGAGGTGCTCGATGGCGTGACGTTGCGCGCGACCGTGCCGGTGAACCTGCGCCCGCTGGAGCATGCGCAGAAGTTGGGAAATCATTTCGGGCTCGTGTTTCTCGATCTGCCGGTGGGCGAGCCGAATCCGGCGCGTCGCCTCGAGTTGGTCGCGGCGCACATGAAGATGCTCAAGACTTCGCGTCAGGCGGCGGCGACCTTCGGCGCGTTGGCGGCCGTCGGCATGGCGCCGGCCGGCATCCAGGCGATCGCGCTGGAAATGTTCAGCCGCAAGGCCAGCCTGGTCGCGACCAACGTGCCCGGTCCGCAACTGCCGTTGTATCTGGGCGGCTGCAAGATCCACGAGATGATGTTCTGGGTGCCGCAGAACGGCAGCATCGGTGTCGGCATCTCGATCATGAGCTACAACGGCAAGGTGCATTTCGGCCTGATCGGCGATGCCAAGCTCATTCCCGACCCGGACGCGATCATCCAGCGTTTCCGTCCCGAGTTCGAAAAGCTGTTGTACGTGGCCTTGATGGCACGCTGGGAAGACACCATCTATTCCGAGGATGCGGAAGCGATGATGCTCGACGAACGCTGATCGCCTGAACGCGCGGTTGTTGCAGAGCCCGCGCCGCGCATCCTTCGCCCCGGTGCCGGTCTCTTGATCTGGGTCAACCACGAAGGAAACCTGCCATGAACATTTGTGACATCCCCGGCCAAGGCCTGCGCATCGCGCCCAGCGACGTGCCCGATCCGATCCTCGACCTCAGCGCCAGCGATGACCGCGGCGAAATCATTCTCGGCGGCGGCTGCTTCTGGTGCACCGAAGCGGTGTTTCGTCGTCTCGATGGCGTGGCCGACGTGCAGCCCGGATACGCCGGCGGCGCGGCCGATGCCGCCAACTACAAGGCGGTATGCAGCGGCAGCACCGGCCATGCCGAAGTCATCCGCATCGCCTACGACCCCGCGAAGATCAGCTACGGCCAGCTGCTGAAAGTGTTCTTCGCCGTCGCACACGACCCCACGCAGAAAGATCGCCAGGGCAATGACGTCGGCAGCCAGTATCGGTCCGCTATTTTTCCACTCGACGATCGGCAGCGTGCCGTCGCTGCTGCGTACGTCCGTCAGCTCGATGAGGCCGGTATCTATTTCGGCAAGATCGCCACTACGCTGGAACCGCTGGAAGCGTTCTTCGTCGCCGAGTCGTATCACCACGATTACGCGCGGCTCAACCCGGGGCAGTCGTATATCCGCATGGTGTCGATGCCGAAGGTGGAGAAGCTGGAAAATTATTTTGGCGAGAGGCTCAAGCGGGGATAACTGTCTCGAAGACCTTGGCCGTCGCGAGTGTCGCGATGGCACTATCAGTAGGAATGAGCGCCATGACTGCAGCTACCAGACTTACCTGGAAACATTTTCCCGCTGGCGAGCATGGATTCTTCCGTGCCCCGGTGCTTGTTTCTGGCGCACACGAGGCCGTACTGATCGATGGCGGCTTTACGCTTTCGGACGGAAAGGCGCTCGCCGAGGCCATCAAGGCCAGTGGAAAGCAGCTGACCACGATCTACATCAGCCAGAGTGACCCCGATTATTACTTCAGCCTGGCGCCCATCACGGCGGCGTTTCCCAAGGCACGTGTCATCGCCGCGTCGGCAACGATAGCGGCGATCAAGGGCAGCGTGGAAAAGAAGTTGGCGACATGGGGGCCGCAGCTGAAGGAAAATGGTCCGCAGACGTTGGCGGACATCGTGATGCCGGAGGCTTTCGACGGCCCTGCGCTGAATCTGGAAGGCCACGCCATCGAAATCATCGATGCGGACGGCTTGGCCAATCGTCGCTATCTCTGGGTGCCGACGCTGGAGGCGATTTTCGGCGGCGTGATGGTGTTCTCGGGTGTCCACGTTTGGACAGCCGATACGCAGGGTGCCGAAGCCCGCGCCACGTGGGTGAAGAATCTTGAGGTCATGGCAGCGCGCAAACCTGCCGCAGTCGTCCCGGGTCACATGGCGGTTGACGCCGTCACCGACGTCGCGGCGATTCTCTACACCCGTGACTATCTGCTCGCGTTCGAGGAAGAGCTCGCCAAGGCGGCAAACAGTGTCGATCTCGTTGCGGCCATGACCTTGCGTTATCCGAATGCCGGCATGGGCATTGCCCTGCAGATCGGTGCCAAGGTGGCGTTGGGTGAGATGAAGTGGGGTTAGCGGAAAGCGGCGGTGTGAGCCGGCTTGGTTTTCTCGCGCGGCGAAGTCACCACATGGATGCTCAAGGCGGGCTGGGTAAAAAAGAAAAAAGCCGAAATCTCGCGATTCCGGCTTTTTCTTTTTCGTGACATCTTGAAATGGTGGAGCTGGCGGGAGTTGAACCCGCGTCCGAGAGCACTCTATCTCCGGCACTACATGCTTAGCTCGTTGTTAATTCTCGTCTGCCGGCAACACAACGTGCGAGGCACACCGTCAGACACACCCGCTAAGTTTAGACATCGGTTGGCGGGTCGCCGCCGATGCCGGTTCCGTGATAATGACCTTACATCCACGAGCACGGGCACAAGTGGGTTCAGGGCTTACGCCTTAAGCGGCGAGAGCGTAGTTGTCGTCGTTGGCAACTAAATTTTGCTACTGGATTAACGAGGACAGTCGCCCCCTCGGCATGCGCCAGTCGA
>NZ_DATGBO010000061.1:0-32842 GCF_035312645.1 Arenimonas sp. | reverse complement strand
CGCCGATGCCGCCGATCTGAATCGCGATCGAGCTGAAGTTCGCGAAGCCGCACAACGCGTACGTCGCGATCAATGCGCCGTGCTTGCTCAGGCTGACGCCGGGCACCTTGTTGTTGACGATGTCGGCGAGCTGCAAGTAGGCGACGAATTCGTTGATCACCACTTTCTGGCCGATCAGACCGCCGACCGTGGTCGCATCCGACCAGGGCACACCGATCACCCAGGCGATCGGTGCAAGCAGATAGCCGAGAATCGTCGCCAGATCGGTGGGATGACCCAGATACGCGGCGAGGCCGGTGACATCACCGATCCAGGTCAGCGGCCAGTTCACCAGCGCGATCAGCGCGATGAAGGCGAGCAGCATCGCACCGATGTTCAGCGCCAGGCGCAGGCCGTCGCCGGCGCCCGCAGCCGCGGCATCGATCACGTTGGCGGTGGTTTTTTCCACTTCCATCTTCACTGTGCCGCGCGTCAGCGGCTCGCCGACTTCCGGGATCAGGATCTTGGCGATCACCAGCGTCGCCGGAGCGGCCATGATCGAGGCGGCGAGCAGATGCTTGGCGTAGAACGCCTGCATGATCGGATCGCCCGCACCGAGCATGCCGACGTACGCGGCGAGCACGCCGCCGGCGATATGCGCCATGCCGCCGATCATCATCGTGATCAATTCGGATTCGGTCATCTTGCCGATGTAGGGACGCACGGTCAGCGGCGCCTCGGTCTGGCCGATGAACACGCTGGCGCAGACGCTGGTGGTTTCCGCACCGGATACGCGCATCACCTTGGTGATCGCCCAGGCCATTGCGCGCACGATCTGCTGCATCACGCCGAGGTGGTAGAGCACGCCCATCAGGGCGGCGAAAAAGATGATGGTGGGCAGCACCTGGAAAGCGAAGATGAAGCCGTACTTCGAGGTGTCCATCAGGCTGCCGAAGATGAAGTCGGAGCCCTTGCTGACGAAGCTCAGGATCTTGACGAAGCCGTCGCCGAGCATCTGGAAGGCGTCCTTGCCGCCGGGCACCAGCAACACCAGCGAGGCGAAGGCGATCTGAAGGCTCACACCGGTCAGCACCAGCTTCCAGTCGACACGCTTCTTGTTGTTGGAAAACAGCCAGGCGATGCCGAGCAGAACAGCGAGGCCGAACAGGCCTTTCAAGATATCCATCAGAATCCCGTCCCCATGAGCGATCACGCAGGGTAGAGCAGGGCTCCGGTTCCGGCAAGGCGAGGCAAAGCGCCCGCGCGGGGATGCGACGGGCGCCTCAGTTCGGGTCGCGCGCCATCACCCGGTTGCGGCCGGCCTTCTTCGCGCCGATCAGGCGCAGGTCGGCCATGCGCATCAGGCCGGAGACATCGACGGCGTCCTGCGGACTGCAGGCGACGCCGGCGCTGAAGGTGAGTGCGCGCGGTTCCGCACCCGCTTCGACGATAAAGGGCTTGGCTTCGAGGCGTCGACGCAGGAAGTCGAGGCGCTCCCAGGCCGCGCCCAGCGGCTGCCGCAGGATGAGCACGAATTCCTCGCCGCCGACACGCATCAGCGGCTCGTCGCGACCCAGTTCCATGCGCAGAGTGTTGACCGCGTGGCGCAACGCGCCGTCGCCGGCGATATGGCCGAGTTCTTCGTTGATGCGGCGGAAGTGGTCGAGATCGATCAGCGCCAGCGACAGCGTGTGGCCCTGGTCGCGAGCATCACTGAGGATCTGCGGTACACGATGATTGAGGTAGGTGCGGTTGGGCAGACCGGTCAGGCCGTCGGTGCCGGACAGCTGCACCAGCCGCTGCAGGCGGAACACCACGATGGCAGTGACCAGGGTCGAGGCCGCCAGCAGCAGCGCACGCTGCACCTGATTGGACAATTGCACTGTGCCGTAGTCGGCCGACACCAGCGGTGCATCGGCATGCGCCTGGAAGAAGAAAGACAGCGCGAGAAATTGCGCGATCGCCAGCAGGCCGGTGCTGAGCGTCACGCGGACATCGTTGCGCAGCGACGTGGCGAAGATCGCCAACAGATAGAAGCACCAGACCACCACGCTGTTCAAACCCGCCGCCGGCGAGCGCAGCGCGAGCATGAGCAATACGAAGGTGACCAGGGTCGCATCGAAGGCCGAGGACACGAACGGCAGCCAGCGATGCCGACGATGCTGGCGCGCGAGGTTCAACCAGACCTGGGCGAGCAGCAACACCAGGCCCACGCCGGACAATCCCGCCACGGTTTCGTAGGTGTCGTGCGTGCCCAGGTAGTTGATCGCCGGCAGCAGGATCATGAAGACCGCGATCAGGATGCGCAGGCGTGCAAGCAGCATTTCGCCGCCGGCGCCGACCTCGAGCATGATCTCGTCGGGCGGCTCGCTCAGCGAACGGCGCAGGTCGATGAGGGTTTCGCGGAGCGTGCTCAAGCGTGCGCTGCAGTCGATACCGGGGGAACCCGAGCATAGCCGCTGGCTGGGGCGGTGTCAGGTAGCGAGTCCGAACCAGGCGACCCACAGGCCCAGGGCGAGGAACACGCCGGCGGCAGCGAAACGCGCGGCCTTCAGCGGCAGGCGCTGCGCGAAACGCGCGCCCAGCAATACCACTGGTACGTTGGCCAGCAGCATGCCGATCGTGGTGCCGCTGATCACCTGCCACAGCGGTGTGTATTTCGCCGCGAGCACGATCGTCGCGACCTGGGTCTTGTCGCCGATCTCGACCAGGAAGAAGGCGATCAGCGTGGCGACGAACGCGCCGTAACGCGGCGGCTTCACTTCGGCTTCGTCGAGCTTGTCGGGGATCAGGGCCCAAGCGGCGACGGCGAGGAAACACACCACCACGATCCAGCGCAGCACCTGCGGCGATATCTGCGCCGCCACCCAGGCGCCGGCCCACGCCGAGACCGCGTGATTGACCAGCGTTGACGCGAGAATGCCGGCGATGATTGGCCAGGGTTTGCGATAACGCGCGGCGAGCAGCAGTGCGAGCAACTGCGTCTTGTCGCCGATTTCGGCGAGCGCGACGGTGACGGTGGCGATGAGCAGGGTTTGCATCGGTGACTCCAGGCCGGGCGTGGACGCAATGGCTGGCGATGCGCGGCCCGGCAGGGCGCGCATCGACAACCAAAGGTCTTGCCAGTCGATACGACGCACGTATCGCCGCCTGCGCCATGGTCGATGCCGACCAAGTGTGTTGACGCAGGCCTCCGCGTGGGCGGGCGGCTACTCCCCGATGGGATGGGTGAAGTATAGCGGGATGGATGCGCGGCGCCGAGGCCACTGCGCAGGTCTTGCGATGACGATCGAGCGCTGACGGCGTGGCGAAAAACACTGGACCCCCGCCTGCGCGGGGGTGACGGCAGTTTCTTCGCGGGAGAGTTCACGTCTCGATGGGAGCGCATTGCGGAGCGCTCCATCACAGCGATGCAAGCGAGCTTCTTCGCATCCGCGAAGAAGCTCTTGCTCCGTCGTTATCGCGCCGGTGCGATCACCAGTTCGATTTCTTCGCCGTCGTTGCTGTCGCTGCCCGGGCCATCGCTGGTTTCCACCGCGTAATAAGCCGGTTGCGCTTCCGGAGCGAACGCCATGCCGCCGCGCGGCGGCGCCGGTGGTGCGGGTGGTGCAGGCGGCGCGGCCATCGGTGCACTGCCGCGGGCACGCGGTGGCGCCGGCGGTGCGGGCGGCGCCGGTGGTGGCGGAGGCGGCGTCATGAAGGGCAGGGCGCGCGCTTTCGGCACGGTCAGCGATACCGCTGCTGCCTTGTGGTCGCGCAACACGTCCACTTGCAATTGTTCGCCTTCGTTCTTGCCGCGCAGTGCCCGCATCACATCACGCGGCGAGGTCACGGCGGTGCCGGCGACGCGTTGGATCACATCGCCCGACTGCAGTCCCTTGAGTTCCGGCCCGCTGCTGAGTACGAGCACGCCCTTGTCGGTGCCGAAGTAATGACCGAGCGAGGCATCGACCGAAGCGAGGTTCAATCCTTGCCAGCGGAACGCCTGGAACATCGCCGGCAGATGGCAGTCGTCGTTGCCGGGTGCGCAGGTTTTCATCGGACCCATGCGCTGGATGTCCATCTCCACTTCCGGCGGCACCATCATCATGTGATCGCCGCCGGGACCGCCTTCCATGCGCGGCAGGCCGCGCTCTTCGCGGTTGAACACCACCATGTGGCGGATCGCGCCGGCCTTGACGCTGGCGTCGAAGGTCTTGCCTTCGCGGGCGTAGTTGAGTTTCACCACCTGGTCGATCTTGAGATCGCCGAGCAGCGTGCGCGCGCTGTCGACGGCGGCGGTGCCGTTGCCGGCGATCTTCTTGCCGTCGATCGCGAGTACGACGTCACCGCTGCGCAAGCCGGCTTTCTGCGCAGGGCTGTCGGGCGAGACCGCAGCGACGCGCACGCCGTTCGCGGCGGGATTGGGTGCCATCACGATGCCGAGGCCGGGGCGACCGGCGCGGGCGACGTCATCGCCGGGGCCATCGCCGCCATTGCGGATGATGCGCACCTCGCGATCGCCGCCGTCGTCTTCCTTCCATCGCGGACGCATGCGTTCGTGATCGTCGCCCGGGCCACCGGGTCCACCGACGCGACGCACGATCACGCGGACATCGTTGCCGTCGCCGAGATCCTTGCTCAGCTCCTGGATGCGCGCGACCAGGCGGTCGATTTCCGCGCGTGTGGCTTCCTGTTTCGCGGTCGGGGCGGTCGGAGCGACCGGGGCTTTTGCCGGCGGATCCGCCTGCGCGGCGCCGGCGCTGAGCGCCGCGGCGATGAACAAGGACAGCAATCGGGTTTTCATCGGTGTCTCCTCAGACAGGTAATGGGTGTGCGGTGGATGCGGATGCGTGGCGGTCGGGTCGGTGGGGAAACAATCAATAAGCGGAGACCAGGGCGACATCGAAGCTACGGCCTTGCGAGGCGAGGTAGTGGCGTGAGGTTTCGACGCGGGCGACATCGCGCAGCAATTCCACGCGCTGCTGCCAGAGCGACAGCTGCTGCGCGGGGTCGCGTGCCTGCGCGAGTTCGCTGTCGAGCGTGCGCAGGTTGTCTTCGAGTGCGAGGCTGAGCGCGGCGGTGCTGGCGCTGCTGGCGCCGTCGTCGCTGGCGGTGGCGACGAGGCGTTCGAGTCGTGCCGATTCCGACATCAGTGCGGGGAGCGATCCGGAATCCATTGTGGCCGCGGCGCTGCCCGACGTCGTCGATTGCGCAACGGACTGCGACTCCGGCGGCGTCATGCGCGGCAACAGGAACAGGGTGAGACCGATCACTGCTGCCGCGGCTGCCGCCAACGGCCAACGCGGGCGCTGCCGTTTCGCGGCGAGGTGGGCGGCGAGTACCGGCCAGGCGCTGGTCGCTGGTGCTTCCAGCGGCAGCGCGGCCAATGCCTGGGCGATCGGAATGTCTTGCTCGCGGGAGCGCAGGTCAGCCATGGACGGGTACCTCGGTATCGATCTGCAATTGCAGGCGCAGCTTGCGGGTGCCGCGGGCGAGCTGCGATTTGGAAAAGGAAATGGTCTTGCCCATCGTCGTGGCGATCTCGTCGTGGGTGAAACCTTCCGCGTGGTAGAGCCAGAGCACGCTGCGGGTGACATCGGGCAGCGCGTTCAAGGCCCGCGTCATCAATGCGGCATCGGCGGCCGCAGGCGGCAATGCCTCGTGCGATTCCAGATCGGCCTCGATGGCATCGTCGTCAACGTTGATGCGGCCGCGCTTGCGCAGGCGCATCAAGGTTTCGTTGACGGCGATCTGACGCAGCCAACCCCAGAACGGCGAGTCGCCGCGGAAATCACCGAGACGGTCGAACAGCTTGAGCATGGTGTCCTGCAGGATGTCCTGGGCTTCCTCGCGCTGCCCGCACAGGCGCAGCGCCAGGGTGAACACCGGCCGCTCGAACCAGCGATACAACTGCTCGAACGCCGCTGCCTCGCCACGGCGGGCGCGGGCAAGCAACGAGTCGGGCACATCGATCGCGAAGGACGAGGGCTGGCTCACATCGATACGGATGCCGGGTTGGAGGAAAGGGTCGCAGGCGGTCGCGGGCAGGTTGCGCCCCGGGCATATACTGGACCTTGAACAGACAAGGAGCGGGTTATGGGATTCGTCGTGATCGTATTGATGTTGCTGGGCGTGATCTTCGTGGCCAAGGCGGTACGCATGGTGCCGCAGGGTTACGAGTGGACCGTGGAAGCCTTCGGCCGCTACACCCACACCATGAGCCCGGGCCTGCACTTCCTGATGCCGATCTACCAGGGCGTCGGTCGCAAGATCAACATGATGGAGCAGGTGCTAGACGTGCCCAGCCAGGACGTGATCACCAAGGACAACGCGGTGGTGAAGGTCGATGGCGTGGTGTTCTTCCAGGTGCTCGACGCAGCCAAGGCGGCGTATGAAGTGGCGACGCTGGAAATCGCCATCCTCAACCTGGTGATGACCAACATCCGCACCTCGATCGGTTCGATGGATCTCGACGAGTCGCTGTCCAAGCGCGACGAGATCAATGCCAAGGTGCTGGTCGCGGTCGACCAGGCGACGCATCCCTGGGGCCTGAAGGTCAACCGCATCGAGCTCAAGGACATCCAGCCGCCACGCGACCTGATCGATTCGATGGCGCGACAGATGAAAGCCGAGCGCGAGAAGCGCGCCAACATCCTGGAAGCGGAAGGTTTCCGCCAGGCCGAGATCCTCAAGGCCGAGGGTGAGAAACAGAGCACGATCCTCGGCGCCGAAGGCAAGAAGGAGGCCGCATTCCGCGAAGCCGAAGCGCGCGAGCGCCTCGCCGAAGCCGAAGCCAAGGCGACGCAACTGGTCAGCACTGCGATCGCCCAGGGCGATGTACAGGCGATCAACTACTTCATCGCACAGAAATACGTCGAGGCGCTGAAGGAATTCGCCAACTCGCCGAACCAGAAGCTGATGATCCTGCCGACCGACGTCACCGGCGTCATGGGCACGATTGCTGGTATCGCCGAACTGGCCAAGGACAGCCTGAGCAAGCAACAGGCGATGATCGCCGCCAAGCCGCCACGCCTGCCGGGGACTTGAGATGAGCAAGGCAATGATTTTCTGGGCCTGTGCCGCGCTGCTGCTGATGGCGGCGGAGATGGTCGTGCCCGGGGCATTTTTGCTCTGGCTGGGTTTCGCCGCCGCCGGCACGTTCGTGCTGGTGTGGCTGCTGCCGCTGGCGCCGGTCTGGCAGGCGCTGGTGTTTGTGGTGTTGAGCCTGGTGTCGATCGGCGTCTATCTGCAATTTTTCCGCCGCATGCAGAAAGCCAGCGACCGCCCGCTGCTCAACCGTCGCGGCGAACAGATGGTCGGTCGCGTGCTGGAACTCGACACCGCGATCGTCGACGGCCGCGGCCGGGTGAAAATCGGCGACGCCTTCTGGACCGTGCAGGGCACCGACCTTCCGGTCGGCAGCAAGGTGCGCGTGGTCGCGATCGACAGCATGACGCTGAAGGTGGATCCGGCTGACTGATCGGTGGCCGTACTTATAGGTATAGAAAACACGGGACGCTTCGGCGTCTTCCTCTGGGACGGGACGCTTCGGCGTCCCGTGTGCTTTCCGGCTCTGCGATAATGCGCGCCTTTCCCGCCAGCCCGGACCGACGATGACCCAGAAGACGATCTACAACGAGACCCATCGTGCGCTCGGCGCGAAGATGGTGGACTTCGGTGGTTGGGACATGCCGATCCACTACGGCTCGCAGATCGAGGAGCATCACCAGGTGCGTCGCGATGCCGGCATGTTCGACGTCTCGCACATGACCGTGCTCGACATGCGCGGCAGCGGCGTCCGCCCGTTCCTGCGCATGCTGGTCGCCAACTCGGTCGAGAAGCTGACCAAGCCGGGCAAGGCGCTGTACTCGTGCATGCTCGACGGCAATGGCGGCGTGATCGATGACCTGATCATCTATTTCATGTCCGAGGATTTCTTCCGCGTCGTGGTCAACGCCGCCACCCGCGACAAGGACGTAGCCTGGATCACCGCGCAGGCCGCGCCGTTCAAGATCGACATCAAGGAGCGCCGCGATCTGGCCATGGTCGCCGTGCAGGGACCGAACGCGCGCGACAAGGTGCTCAGCCTGCTCACTCCCGATGCGGCAGCGGCGGCGAAGAAGCTGGGCAAGTTCGTCGCGGTCGAGGCCGACGGCATGTTCGTCGCGCGCACCGGCTACACGGGCGAAGACGGTTTCGAGATCATGGTGCCGGAAACGCAGGCGGTGGAGTTCTGGAATCGCCTGCTCGCCGCCGGTGTGAAGCCGGCGGGTCTTGGCGCACGCGACACGCTGCGCCTGGAAGCAGGCATGGCCTTGTACGGTCAGGACATGGACGAGAGCGTGAGTCCGCTCGAAGCCGGTCTCGCTTGGACGGTGGCCTTCGATGAAGGCCGTGACTACACCGGCCGCGCGGCGCTCGAAGCGCAGCAAGCAAAAGGTGTGCCGCGGCAGATGATCGGCGTGGTGATGGACGAGAAAGGCGTGCTGCGCCATGGCCAGGCAGTGTTCACCGCCGCCGGCGAAGGCGAAATTCTTTCCGGCACGTTCTCGCCGACGCTGGGCAAGGCGATCGCGTTGGCGCGCGTACCGGCCGGCGAGATCGGCGCGGTTGAAGTCGACATCCGCGGCAAGCGGGTGCCGGTGCGTCCGGTGAAATATCCGTTCGTGCGCGACGGCGCCGCCCAGCCCGGCGTGTGATCGAATGCTGCGATACGGCAAGGCTGTATCGCGCCGCGCGTCCTTGTAAACTGTGCCCGTCGTTATTCCCCCCAACCCCGTTGCGAGGCTTTGGCCATGAGTGAGATTCCCGGCGATCTGAAATTCCTGAAATCCCACGAGTGGGCCCGCGTCGAGGACAACGGTCAGGTCACCGTTGGCATCTCCGACCACGCGCAGGGACTGCTCGGCGATCTGGTTTACGTCGAGCTGCCGAACATCGGCGACACCATCACGCTCGGTGGCGCGGTCGCCGTAGTCGAGTCGGTCAAGGCGGCATCCGACGTGTACAGCCCGGTCTCGGGCAAGGTCGTCGCGGTCAACGACGCGCTCTCCGACAAGCCCGAGACGATCAACGAGGATGCTTACGGAGAAGGCTGGATCTTCGTGGTCGCGCCCGACGACATGGACCAGATGGCCGACCTGCTGGCACCGGATGACTACGCCGAACTGCTCGAGGACGAAGGCCACTGAGCCTTTCCACCAAGCTTCCCGCTCCGGCCGCCCAGTGCGGCCGGTTTGCTTTTCGGTCCCGGGAAATTTGCGGCGATGCCCGGCGGCGACATTTCTTCCGGCCGCGTTTTCGTCGGTCGGTCAGCAGCCGCAGCGCGAGTCGCGCCGGTTTCATCGGCACCAGGAAAGTGTCGGCGACGGCTGCCAGCGGACGCATCCGACCGACGTTGAACGGCGACCGCCGAGGTCCAGGAAGCGTCGCGAGAATCGGAAAAAGGTTGTGCGAACGTCGCCGGAAATTCTTTTCGCGCCGCCGTCACCCGGAAAAATTCTGCGCAGTTTCGCGAAATCGGCCTTCCGCGACGGCCAAACCGGAGGTCTGTCGCAAACGGAAAATTTGCCGGCGATCGCCATCGCAAAGCGCTCGTCGCGAACATGTCGTGGCCGCCGCGGAAGCGTCGCCGCATTTTGTTTTTTTGCTGTAGCCCGGGAAAAAGCCACATTTTTTTTTCATGCGCGGAAATATCGCGACGCGCCCGCCGCGCCGGATGAGCGTCGACGGAGTTTCTGCGCGGGGGGCACGCCGGCAAGCGGACGGAATTATTTTTGCAAAGTTGTTGACATCGTAAAAACACGTGATTAGCTTTCGCCCAGCAGACCCACACCTGCGGAAGCGAGTGATCAATAGCCAGTCGACAACACGCACGACCATGATGACCTCCGCCCAGAACATCGGCACGGTGGACACAGGCTTCGTTTCCTCTAAAAAAACACCGCGCACATCCCGCGCTACCCCGATCCCGACGCCCGGACCTGCCTTGGTCCGGGCGTTTTCATTCGCGGCGCTGACGCGCCGCAACCCCATCCGTCTTCTGGCTTCGGCCCGGCGACGGTGCGTTACGGGAATCGTCCCGTAACGGTGCCTTTGTGACTGGGCGTCCAAAAGCCAACTGACGAGGAGTTGACCATGGCTACCAAGAAAGCTGCGAAAAAACCGGCCAAGAAGGCCGCTAAGAAAACCGTGAAGAAAGCTGCCAAGAAGACTGTAAAGAAGGCAGCGAAGAAGTCCGTGAAGAAGGCAGTCAAGAAGACCGCCAAGAAGGCCGCCAAGAAGGTAGCCAAGAAGCCGGCCAAGAAGGCCGCGAAGAAGGCAGTCAAGAAGACCGCCAAGAAAGCCGCCAAGAAAAAAGTAGCCAAGAAGCCGGCCAAAAAGGCCGCTAAAAAGGTTGCCAAGAAAGCGGCCAAGAAGCCTGCTGCGAAAAAGGCCAAGAAGCCTGCCAAGAAAAAGGCGGCCAAGAAGCCTGCTGCGAAGAAAAAGGCTGCCCCGGCTGCGCCGATGGCACCTGTCGCTCCGGCGATGTAATCCGGAAAACCCGATAGCTGTAATCTCGACTCTCTCCCCGTGTAGCCCAGGCGGGGAGGGAGACTTTCCCGGGTACGGAAAGGACCGAAGAAAAAGCGCCGCAAGGCGCTTTTTTCTTTTTGGGGTTGGATGCGCGCGTAGGAGCGGCGTGAGCCGCGATTTCCTTCAACGTGCGTCGCCGACGGAGGAGATCGCGGCTCACGCCGCTCCTACGTCATCGGTCTCAGTCGTGCGCTTCCTCGGTATCCACGCCCAGCCAGTCTTCCGTCGGCAGGCCGAGGGCGCGATCCATCAGGCTGGGCAACAGGCCCGAAGGCGCGGCGCTTTCGCTGTTCCAGAGCACGACGATGCCGACGTCCTCGTCGGGCAGGAAGCCGATCAGCGCGCGATAACCGCGGACCGCGCCGCCGTGGAAGATCAGGGTGTGGCCGGAGTAATCAAACACCCGCCAGCCCATCGCGTAGTAGGCATTGACCAGGCGCGCGCGCCGCCAAGGCGAGCCGCGCAGCTCGCCGGGCGTGTCGACTTGCGGCGTGTGGATTTCGTTGAGCATTGCGGCGCTGAGCACATCGGGCCGATGGCCCATCTGCGCGAGCAGCCACTGCGCCATGTCGTGGATGCTGGAGTTCACGCCGGCGGCTGGCGGCACGCGGTAGTAGTTTTCCTTGGGCCGCTCGGCGATCCAGCCGCGGCTGCCGCGCACGTGCGGACGCGCCCAGCTCGGACTCGCCTCCAGGCCATCGCGGCCATAGGTGCTGTCGTACATGCCGAGCGGATGGAAGATGCGCTTCTCGACCTGGTGCGAATAGAAATCGCCGGTATCGGCAAACACCAGGTCGCCGATCAGGCTGAAGGCGATGTTCTGGTAGGCATAGCAATCGCCGGGCGAGCAGGCCATCGGTGCATCCGACAGGCGCTCGGCCAGCAGCGGATATGGCGAGTCGTTTTCGAGATCGCGATCATAGGTGTTGCGGGTCAGGCCGACGCGATGGCTGAGGATGTCGCGCACCGTGACCTGCCCGCCGCTCTGGTAATCGCGTAGCTTGAACGCCGGCAGCTGGTTGATGATCGGGCTGTCCCAGCTCATCGCATCTTCGGCGACCAGTTGCGCGCTGATCGTCGCGGCGAAGGCCTTCGACAGCGAGGCGAGGCGGAATACGGTGTCGTTGGTCACCGGCTGCGCGCCGCCGGCTTCGGTGACGCCGAAACTGCGCATCGAGACGACCTTGCCGTCCTGCACGATCGCCATCGCCAGGCCGGGCAGATTTTTCTGCGCGACCACCTGTTCGGCGAGGCGCTCGACTTCGCGCGCCGACGGCGTGATGTCGGCGATCGCATGATGCGGAATGGCTGCGGGTGCATTGGCGACACTGCCGGCGGTAGTGGCGATGCTTGGCAGCATGCCCATCGCGGCGTTGGAATCGCCTAGCCGGTTCGGGCTGGGCGCCAGCGCCAGGGGGATGGTCAGGAACAGGGATAGGCCGACTTTCTTGTGCATCGGGTCCTGCGTATGCTGGCGTGGAAGATCCATTCTATCGTGCGCGCTGCGCACCGGCCTTAACAACGGGGGTTGTCATGTCCTTGCTTATCCTGCTGGTCGTGTTGGCGGTCGTGTTCGCGCTTTGGGCTGTCGGCATCTACAACGGCTTGGTCACCGGCCGCAACGCCTTCAAGAATGCTTTCGCGCAGATCGACGTACAGCTGACGCGACGTTACGACCTGATCCCGAATCTCGTGGAAGTCGCCAAGGGTTACATGGCGCATGAGCGCGAAACACTGGAAGCGGTGATCAAGGCACGCGCCGCCGCCGTCAGCGGCCTTGCTGCCGCCAAGGCCAGTCCCGGTGACGCGGCTGCGATGGGGCAGCTCGCCACGGCCGAACAAGGCCTGGGCGGCGCCCTGAGCCGCCTGATGGTGGTCAGCGAGCAATACCCGGACCTCAAGGCCAACCAGAACATGATGCAGCTTTCCGAAGAGTTGACCTCGACCGAAAACCGCGTTGCTTTCGCACGTCAGGCCTACAACGATTCGGTGATGGCCTATAACAACAAGCGCGAGATGTTCCCCTCCAGCGTGATCGCCGGCATGTTCAACTTCGTCGCCGCAGCGCTGCTGGAAATCACCGAGCCGGCCAAGCGCGAAGCGCCGAAGGTCTCCTTCTAGCAGCGACCCTCACCCTTGGCCCTCTCCCGGCGGGAGAGGGGATGGGAGAGGGTGCACGCGGACCGCGCACCATGAATTTTTTCGAACGCCAGGATCTCGCACGCCGCCAGTCCCGACGCCTCACGTGGCTGTTTGTTGGCGCGGTGCTGGTGATCGTTGCGGCCGTCGATCTCGTGCTGATGATCGCCCTCGGCTTGGGCTCGGAACCGGGTAGCGGTCATTCCGGCATGGGTGTCGGCCTGTTTTTCTCGACGCTGCTGACGCTCGCGATCATCGGCTGCGCCAGTCTGTTTCGCATCGCCAGCCTGCGCCAGGGCGGCAGCAGCGTCGCGCAGCAGTTTGGCGGCACGCCGGTGCCGGAGAACACCACTGACTTCAACCTGCGTCGGCTGCGCAACGTCGTCGAGGAAATCGCCATCGCCTCGGGCGTGCCGGTGCCGCACATCTTTGTGCTGGAAGACGAAGCCGGCATCAATGCCTTCGCCGCCGGATATGCGCCCAGCGACGCCGCGATCGCGGTGACGCGCGGCGCGCTCAACCGTCTCAACCGCGACGAGTTGCAGGGTGTGATCGCGCACGAATTCAGCCATGTGCTCAATGGCGACATGCGCCTGAACATCCGCCTGATCGGTCTGCTGTTCGGCATCCTGGTGCTGGCGATCATCGGCCGGAAAATTCTCGAAAACGGCGGCGGTCGTGGCCGCGGTCGCGATGCGGGCGCCATTCTCGGCATCGGTCTGGGCCTGTTGGTGATCGGCTTTCTCGGGCAGTTCTGCGCGCGCTGGATCAAGGCTGGCATCAGCCGGCAGCGCGAATATCTTGCCGACGCTTCCGCCGTGCAATTTACCCGCCAGACCGGCGGCATCGCCGGTGCGCTGAAGAAGATCGGCGGTTTGTCGGAAGGCGCCAAGCTCGCCAATTCCGGCACCGAGGAAGTGGCGCACATGCTGTTTGGCGACGGCGTCGGTTACTCGGCGATGATGGCCACGCATCCACCCCTGCTCGAGCGCATCAAGGCGTTGGAGCCGGGTTTCCGCAGCGATCATCTGCGCGATCTGAGTGCGCGTTGGACGATGACTCCCCCGGTTGGTCTCGACGAGGATACGGCGCTGGGTCTTGCCGGTGCGCCGCCGTCGCTGCCGGCCGAACATGTGCAGATCAGCGTGACGCCGCCGGCGGTGATCGCCCAGGTCGGTGCGCCGCAGGCCGACGACTATCGCCGCGCCGGTGCGATCAACGAAGCAATTCCGGAAGTGCTGCAGAACGCCGTGCGCGATCACGAGGAAGTGATGCCGCTGCTGTTCGGCCTGCTGCATGCGCCGGCGGGCAAGGTGCGCGATCGCCAGCAGTACGAGCTGAACGCGCGCCTGGGCAAGCGCATGAGCGCGCAGTCGCTCGATTACGCCGATCGCCTCGAAGGCCTGCATCCCTTGCTGCGCCTGCCGCTGGCCTCGCTCGCGTTTCCGATGCTGCGGCGCCGGCCGCGCCCTGAGCTGCAGCAGTTCATCGAGACGGTGTATGCGCTGGTGCACGCCGATGGCCAAGTGTCGCTGTTCGAATATTGCCTCGGCCGCCTGCTGCATACACAGGTGCTGGAAGCGCTCGATCCCGCCCGCGCCTGGGTGCCAGGCAACAAGCGTCTGATCGACGTCACTGCTTCTGTGATCACCTTGCTGACCGCGCTCGCCAAGGAAGGTCACGACAATCCCGCCGATGCCCAGCGTGCGTACAACGCCGGCATGGCGCGGGTGTATCCGCGTCTCAACGCGCCGTACGCACCGCCGACCCAGGGCATCACCGGGCTCGAAGCGATCTGGCCGCTGCTCGATGCGCTGGAACCGACCGGCAAGGAAGTGCTGCTCGAAGGTCTGGTCGCGGCGATCAGCAGCGACGGCCAGGTCAGCGTCGCCGAAGCCGAGTTGCTGCGCACGATCTGCGCCTCGCTGCATTGCCCGCTGCCGCCGATGCTGGAACAGGCCGAATCGCGGCTGTCCTGATTCTTTTTTTAGGAGCGATGGCAATCGCTTCGTAGGAGCGACGCAAGTCGCGATTTCTCGCAAGATACGGCGGTTCGCGACTTGCGTCGATCCTACAAAAAAGCGTTGTCAGATCCTGCCGAGGATCAAATCGGCCGCACGTTCGGCAATCATCATCGTCGGGGCGTTGGTGTTGCCGCCGATGAGTTTCGGCATCACGGAAGCATCGACGACGCGCAGGCCTTTCACGCCGCGCACGCGCAACTGCGCATCGACGACGGCATCGGGGTCGTCATCGCGGCCGATCTTGCAGGTGCCGACCGGATGGTAGATCGACTCGGCCTTGCGGCGGATGAAATCGACGATCTCGGCATCGCTCTGCGCCTGTTCGCCGGGGAACAGTTCCGGGCCGCGAAACGGCGCGAAAGCCTCCTGCGCGAAGATTTTCCGTGAGAGGCGCACCGCTTCGATCATCACCTTGAGATCGAAACCCCCGGCGTCATTGAGATAACCGGGATCGATGCGCGCCTTGTCACCAGGATTGGCGCTGGCCAGGCTGACGCGGCCACGGCTTTTCGGGCGCAGGAAGCAGACGTGCAGCGTGTAGCCGGAACCGGGGAGGCGATTGCGGCCGTGGTCGTCGAGTTGCGCGGGCACGAAATGCAGTTGCAGGTCGGGACGGTCGTCTTCGGCAAGCGGCGAGCGCAGGAAACCGCCGGTCTCGGCGATGTTGCTGGTGCCCGGTCCCTGCTTGAACAGGTAGTACTGCAGGCCGATCAGCACGTCGTTGGTTTTGTCGTAGGTAATGTCCTGCGTGCAGCGCCGGATGGTGCAGGTGTCGAGGTGGTCCTGCAGGTTACCGCCGACGCCGGGCAGGTCAACGCGCACCTCGATGCCGTGCTGACGCAGATGCGCGGCCGGACCAATGCCTGAAAGCATGAGCAACTGCGGCGAGTTGATCGCGCCGCCGCAGAGAATCACTTCGCGGCGGGCGCCTTCGCAGAAGCCGCCCTTGCCGGCGACGGAATAGACCACGCCATTGGCGCGGCCGTCTTCGAACGTGACACGACTGGCGAGCGCGTGCGTGACCACCTTGAGATTGGGACGTGCGCGCACCGGCTTGAGGTAGGCGTCGGCGCTGGAGCAGCGCGCGCCGTTGCGGGTGGTGGTCTGGTACCAACCCATGCCTTCCTGCTGCGCGCCATTGAAATCATCGTTGACCGGCAGGCCGGCCTGCTTCGATGCTTCGAGGAAAACCGGCGACAAGGGGTTGCCGTAGCGATGATCGGAGACGCCGAGCGGGCCGTCGCCGCCGTGGAGTTCGCTGGCGCCGCGGCTGTTGCCTTCCGAGCGCTTGAAATACGGCAGGACCGCGTTCCAGTTCCAGCCCTCGGCGCCGAGGCTTTGCCACTCGTCGTAGTCGCGGGCATGGCCGCGGATGTAGCACATCGCGTTGATCGAGCTCGACCCGCCGAGCACTTTGCCGCGCGGCCACCACAGGCTGCGATTGCCCAGTTCCGGATCCGGCGCGGTGTTGTAGTCCCAGTTCACGCCCTTGTTGCCGACCAGCTTCGCCAGGCCCGCGGGCATGTGCACGAACGGATGCCAATCGCTGGGGCCGGCCTCGAGCAGCAGGACGCTGACGGCGGGATCTTCGCTCAACCGGTTGGCAAGCACGCAGCCGGCAGAACCGGCACCCACGATGATGTAGTCGTACACAGGGCTGTCTTTATTCGGTAACCGCCCGAGGCTAGGCCCGCCGCTTAGAGCAAATGCTTTAGGAATCGCGACGCTGGCGGGCGGGACGGCGCTTGGATTATGGTGCCCCGTCTCCCGGCGGTGCCCGCATGACCGAGTCGATGGCCCTCACCCAGCGTATTGCCCGACTCCGCGCAGCGATGCAGGAGTTTCCGCCACTGCTGTGGTCGTTCCTGTACTTTTTCTTCCTGCTCACCGGCTATTACGTGCTGCGCCCGGTGCGCGATGCGATGGGCGCCAATGCCGATGTTGAAGCGATCTTTCCGAAGGCGATGATCGGATGGTTCAGCGCGCACGGTATGACGTTGGGCGATTTCACCCTGCAGGCCCTGTTCACCGGCACCTTCATCTGCATGGTGCTGCTGCAGCCGGTTTACGGCGCGCTGGTCAGCCGATTTCCGCGGCGGGTATTCCTGCCGGTGGTGTATGGCGTCTTCATCGTCTGCCTGCTCGGCTTCTACGTTGCCTTCAATAGGGAAGTCCCCGGCCGCGGCGCGGCTTTCTTCATCTGGGTGGCGGTGTTCAACCTGTTCGCGGTGACGGTGTTTTGGAGTTTCATGTCCGACATCTACAGCGACCTGGAAGCGCGTCGCCTTTATGGCTACATCGCGGCGGGCGGTACCGTCGGTGGTTTTCTCGGGCCGGTGATCACCCGCCTGCTGGTCAACCGGATCGGCGTCGCCAATCTGCTGTTGGTATCGGCGGCACTGCTCGTCGCCTGTGTCTGGTGCATCGTGCGCCTGGGGTTCTGGGCGCGGCAGCGGGAAATCGAACGTGGCCAGCACGGCGAGGAGGCGATGGGCGGCAGCATTCTCGCCGGCCTGCGTCTGGTGCGGGAAACTCCCTTGTTGCGCGCCATGGCTGTGCTGATGTTCTTCGGCGTTGGTGTCGGCACGCTGCTGTACAACGAACAAGCGGCGATCGCGAAGATCTACTACATCGATGACGCGGCGCGCACCGCCTACTATTCCGGCATCGACCTGTGGATCAATTTCGTCGCGATCACGGTGCAATTGTTTTTCACCCGCCTGCTGCTGACGCGCTACGGTGTGGCGCCGCTACTGTTATTGCCGGCGCTTTTCATCCTGATCGGATTCTCGTTGCTCACGTTGTCGCCGCTACCTCTGCTGGTCGCAGTCGTGCAGATCTGTACGCGCGCCGGCGAGTTCTGTCTCGCCAAGCCGGCACGCGAAACCATCTACACCCGCGTCGATCGCCAGGTCCGCTACAAGGCCAAGGCGTTCATCGACACTGCGATCTATCGCGGCGGCGACCTGACCTTCGTCTGGACACACAAGCTGCTGTCCGCGTTCGGCTCGTCCGTGGTGTTCGGCGCAGGTATTGTCGTGGCCGCCGGGATGACCTTCGGGGCATGGCGCCTGATCCGTGAACAGGCCAGGCTGCCGGCAGAATCCCGCTGAGCGGGTCCCGAAAAGCCGCCACGGCCATCGTCAGCGCGGAACGAATTCATCGCCGCCGCAGTCAAGCCCCTGTCCCCAACTTTGGAAATCCGATCTTGAAACCTTTCCTGAAAACCTCGTTGCAAGCCTTGGTGCTGCTGCTCGTCGCCGGTTTCAGCATCGCCAGCATGGCCGCGCCTCCAGCCACTGACGATACCCGCACCATCGAAGCGCTGATCCAGTCGGTCGCGCAGCTCAAGGGCGCGGCGTTCATCCGCAACGGCTCTGAATACAGCGCCGTGCAGGCAGCGGATCATCTGCGCTTGAAGTGGCGCAAGGCCGGTTCGCGGGTGCACACGGCCGAGCAGTTCATCGATCTTTGTGCGACGCAGTCATCGATGAGCGGGCTGAAATATCGCATCCGTCTCGCCGATGGCGTGACTGTCGACAGCGCCGATTTCCTGCGCGCGCGTCTGATCGAGATCCGCAAGCGCGGCGCGATTGCCGCACCGACGAAATGATCCGCGTCCTGGCCGGGACGATTCTGTCGCCCGGCGCGGGGTAAGATCCCGCGCATTGCCTTGCTGGCTGTCGGTTGGGAGCGTGTGATGCGTACAGTTCATTTCGGCACGATATTCGTGCTCGCCGCGGCGACGCTTGCCGGCTGCAGATCGCTGCCGGTGGCATCGGAACCAACCGCTGCGCCGACCCCCGTGCTCACCACCGCGAGCAAGCCGACGGATGCCGCCGACAACAGTGTCGCTGCCGAGGCCGCGACCAACGCCGAGAAGCCTGTCTGGCCAGCGAGCTTTTCCGGCATCGTGCCCTGCGCCGATTGCGATGGCCTCAAATACGATCTGAACCTGTTCGCCGACGGCGTGTATTTCCTGCGCGCGACCTATATGGGAAAGCACGCGGGTGAAAATGGTTTTGACGACGTCGGCCGCTGGACCAAAGGCGAGGACGGCAAGACGATCCGGGTGCGCGGTGGCCTGGCATCGCCGTTGAAATTCCTGCTGCTCGACGATGGCTCCCTACGTTTGCTCGACGACAGCGGCGCGCCGCCGACCTTGGCGGCAAACACGCGCCTGCAGCGCGATGTCGACTTCCGCGAACTGGAACCGAAAATCCCGTTGCGCGGCATGTTTTTCCGTCGCGATGATGGTTCGCGTTTTCAGGATTGCCTGACCGGTCGCGATCTACCGGTAGCGGACGACGCGGACTATCCCGCGCTGGCCCGTGCTTACGATACCGCGGTCAAGGAGCCGGGGTTGCGCATTCTTGCCAGCGTCGACGGCAGCATCGCGCAACGCCTCAAGAGCCATGGCAATGGCGCGATGCAGGAAGTGCTGGTGGTTAATCGTTTCCGCAAGATCTGGCCCGGCGAAGGCTGCGCGCCGCATTACGTCGATGCGGCGATCGAAGGGACGCGCTGGCGTCTGTCGTTGATCGGCGCGCAGACCGTGGATCCGGATGCGGCGCCGCAGACGCCGGCGATCACGCTGGACAAGGCCGCAGGCAAACTGCAGGGGTCGACCGGCTGCAACAGCATCGCCGCCGCTTACACGCTCGAGGGCGATAGTCTGAGCTTCACCCCTGCGGTCATCACGCGCATGGCCTGCCCGGCGCCGGCGATGGTGCAGGAGTCGGCGATCGTCGCGATGCTCGGCAAGGTCGCGAGTGTCAAGGTGATCGGCCAGCAGCTCGAGCTGCATGGCAGCGATGGCGCCTTGCTGGCACGCTTTGACGCAGTTCCGGTGGATTGATCTGCGCGCGCAATCGCAATCTGTCTCAAGCCCCGCGTGCCATCACCGCGACCCCTGCGACCCGCGGATGATTTGCCGCATCTAAACCATCAGACGACGACCGGCATCATCAGGGAGTCCTGGTGATGCCGCTTGCATCGCCGGTTCGCGATCGGGCAGGCGGGGAGCAGTCGGTGGACGTGATGCAGGGATCCATGCAGCAGGCGCTAGTCGCCGAGCGCGCGCAGGTGCAATCGCTGCATCCGCCGCATTCGGGAACGGCGGTGGCGTCGGGACGGGCCTGTCTCGAAATCCATTTCGATCGGCCGATGACGCCGGCGATCCACATCTTCGGCGCAATGCCGGAAATCACCGGCGCGCCGGTCTGGGACGACGACGGCCGCGTGCTGCGCATCCCGGTGAGTCTGAGCGCACACACGAGTTACCGCCTGCTGCTCAACATCGATACCGGCGAGGGTTTCCGTAGCGTCACCGGCGAACCGCTGGCACCGCAGGAATGGCTGTTCGATGTGCGCTGATCAGCGCGCCGGTACCGGACTCAGCCACATGCGGATTTCAGCGTTGAACACGCGCTCGCCAGCGGGATCGAAGACGTCGACATTCACCGGCAGGTCGTAGCCCGATTCGCTGATAACCAGTGGAATCGCCGGCGTGGCCACGCCACGCAGCGTGCCGCTGGCTTTTTTCAGATACGACACGGTCATGCCTTTCGGAATCCAGCGCATGCCCTTCGGCAGGCTGGCATCGGTCATCACGCCGGCGGTGAGTTCGGCGAGGTTGCACAGCGCAATCGCGTGCACGGTGCCGATGTGATTGTGGACGCGGCGGCGGTCCTTGATCGTCGCCTCGCAGCGGCCATTTTCGAGCAGGGTGAAACGCGGCCCGATCGAACCAAAATACGGCGCCTTGAAACAAACCGCGCGCGTGAACAGCCAGTGGCCGAGCGGATAGCGGGTGAGCTTCTGGTAGAGGGCGAGGAGTGGAGTCATGGCGATGCTCGCGTGCTTGCTCCATCTTCAGTCGTCATCCCGGCGCAAGCCGGGATCCATTGAAGAACTGGCGAAATGAAATTGGGTCCCGGCTTGCGCCGGGATGACGGGTTTTCTTTTCCCGCGCGGGCCAGATCAGGCCGCGCGATGCTGCACGCTTTGCGGTCGATGTAGCGAGGCTGATTCAAGATCGGCCGAATCGAAATCATCGACGGTGATCGCGTCCCAGGTCAGTTCGCGCAATTCCTCGAGCTGGGCTTTTTCCTCGGCGGTGATCCAGCCTTCGCGCACGCCTTCCAGCAATTGTTCGGGGAAGGTGAGTGCTTCGATGTCGCTGTTCTTGAGTGCCTTGAGGAACTTGCGCTCGACCGGCTCGGCGAGGATCACCTTCGGCAAGGCGGCATTGATGCGACCGGCCGGATTGTTTTCGCAGGGCGTGAGGAAAACACCATCGGCGAGACGATCGCGCGCATCCGATGGCGACATCAGCAACGCCGCGGCACGGCGCCCCAGACGATCCGATGGCGCCTGCGCGCGACGGCCGATCGGGAACACCAGCATCCACAGCAGCCACGCCGCCGGACGGATCGGGAAATTGCGCAGCACGCCCGACATCGCCAACTCGATCTTGTGCGCGGCATCGTGGAAAGCCCACGCGAGCAGCGGCTGTTCGGTCGCCGGGCAACCATCGTCCTGGTAGCGCTTGAGCATCGCGCTGGTCAGGTACAACTGGCTCAGCACATCGCCCAGGCGTCCGGACAGTTTTTCCTTGAACTTGAGCTTGCCACCGAGCAACAGCATCGACGTATCGGCGAGCAGCGCCAGATTGGCCGAGTAGCGGTTGAGCTTGCGGTAGTAGCGCTTGGTGTAGGCATCGCCGGGTGCCGCGCCGATCTTGCTGGCGGTGAGCCCGAAGAACCAGCTGCGCACCGCGTTGGAAATCGCAAAGCCGATATGCCCGAAAAGATTGGTGTCGAAATCGCGCAGACGCGCAACCGGATCGGGATTCTGCGCCGCCTGCATTTCCTTGAGCACCCACGGATGGCAGCGGATCGCGCCTTGGCCGAAGATCATCAGGCTGCGGGTCATGATGTTGGCGCCTTCGACGGTGATCGAAATCGGCGCTGCCTGCCAGCCGCGGCCCAGATAATTCTTCGGCCCGAGGATCACGCCCTTGCCGCCGTGGATGTCCATCGCATCGCGTGCGACTTCACGGGCCATTTCCGTGCAGTGATATTTGGCGATCGCCGACGGCACCGCCGGCTTCTCGCCGCGATCCACCGCCGCCGCCGTTGCCTGCGACAACGCGGTCATCGCATAAGTGTTGCCGGCAATGCGTGCGAGCGCTTCTTCCACGCCTTCGAAGCGGCCGATCGACAGTCCGAACTGCTTGCGGATGCGCGAATACGCGCCGGTGACGACCGCGGCGAGTTTCGATGCGCCGCTGGAGGTCGATGGCAGGGTGATCGAGCGACCGATCGACAGGCACTCGACCAGCATGCGCCAGCCGTGGCCGACGTAGTCTTCGCCACCGATCATCTGCGACAGCGGCAGGAATACGTCCTTGCCGTGGATCGGGCCGTTCTGGAACACGCAGTTGAGCGGGAAGTGGCGGCGACCGATGTCCATGCCCGGTGTGCCGCGCGGCACCAACGCGAGCGTGATGCCGCGATCCTTCTTGTCGCTGAGCAGGCCGTCCGGATCGTATAGGCGGAACGCGAGGCCGATGATGGTCGCGACCGGCGCCAGCGTGATGTAGCGCTTTTCGAAATTCAGACGCACGCCGAGCACGCGCGCGCCGTTCCAGTCGCCCATGGTGACGATGCCGTAATCGGGGATCGAGGTCGCATCGGAGCCAGCGGTTGGGCCGGTGAGACCGAAGCAGGGGATTTCCCGGCCGTCGGCGAGGCGTGGCAGGTAATAGCTTTTCTGTTCGTCGGTGCCGTAATGCGCGAGCAGTTCGCCCGGGCCAAGCGAGTTAGGCACGCCGACGGTGGAGCTGAGCGTCGCCGATACCGAGGCCAGCTTCATGATCACGCGCGAGTGTGCGTAGGCGGAGAAACCGAGGCCGCCGTATTCCTTGGCGATGATCATGCCGAAGAACTTGTGCTTCTTGACGAACTCCCAGATTTCCGGCGCCAGGTCGGCGCGCACGTGCGTGGTTTCCCAGTCGTTGGTCATCTTGCAGACCTCTTCGACCGGGCCGTCGATGAAGGCCTGTTCTTCAGCGGTGAGCACCGGCTTGGGCTGGCTCAACAGCACGTCCCATTGCGGGCGACCGGAAAACAGTTCGCCTTCAAAACCGACCGTGCCCGCTTCCAGCGCCACGCGCTCGGTATCGGAAAGCGGCGGCAGGATCTTGGTATAGAACGACAGTAGCGGTGTGGTGATCAGACGCTGGCGCAGCGGCGTGATCAACAGCGGCAGCGCGAACAGCGCGAGGATCGCGGCGCAGACCACGGTGGCGGTGAAATTGCCGCCGGCAAGTCCGACCACCACGAGCAGGCTGGCGGCGAGCGCAACGAATACCGCCAGCGAGAAGCGGTGGTAGGCCGCGATACCGACTGCAATCAGCAGGGCGAGAAAGGGAAGCAGGATGCTCATCGGGGTGCTCCGGAAACGACAGTGTCTGAGGGGGAGGGCGAAAGAACCGGATCGGCCGGCGCTGTCGCTGAACGCGAGAATTGTGCGCCCAAAAAGTCGAGCAGGGTGCCGGTGAAGGCGTCGTTGTCGTCGCCGGCGACCATGTGCGTGGCCTCCGGCAACTGGATGTGTCGCGCATGCGGCACGCATTCGAGAAAGTGTTCGACGGTTCGCGCAGAAACGAGATCGCTGCGGCCGCCGCTGACCAGCAGCATGGGGATGTCGATGCTGCGCGCGGCATCGGCGATCTGGTCTTGCAAGTGTTCGCTGCCGATCACGAATTCCGGCATCAGGCGTGGATCCCAATGCCAGCGCAGTTGGCCGTCGTCATCGCGGCGCAGGATGTGCGCGAGTTGCTCCGGCGTCTTGCGCTCGCGCCGATGCGGCAGGTAGTCGGAGATCGCTTCGGCGGCGTGTTCGAAGGAATCGAAGCCATCCGGAAACGCGGTCATGAAGGCGTGGATGCGCTGCATACCGGCGGCCTCCCAGCGCGGGGTGACATCAACCAGCACCAGTGCCGAGAAAGGTCGCTGTTGCACCTGCGCCATCATTCCTGTCAGGCCACCCATCGAAGCACCGACCAATACCGGCTTGCGATCGAAAGTTTGTGCGGCGGCGATGACATCGCCGACGAATTGTTCCGCGGCGTAGAGCACATGTGCCGGGTTGCGTCCGGACTGGCCATGCCCACGCATGTCCCAGCTCATGCCCGGATAGCCGGCCTTGGCCAAAACGCATTGCGTGGCTGACCAGCTTTGCCGGGTCTGCCCGAAACCATGGGCGAGCAGCACCGGCTGCAGATCGCCGTCGCTGCGTTCGCCGATCAGGCTGAGGCCATCCGCGCTCTGGAATGCCAGGGCGTGGTTGCCTGCTGCGGATGGGGTTTCGTTGGCTACCATACGGGCAAGTATGGCTTTTCGGGATTTGCCCTGTCAATACTTGAGCGTATGTTGCACACTTCAGCTCCCGCGCCGTTTCATCCAGCGGCCATCATCGTTAAACTTGGTTCCGTATGGTCGCGATCGCCCAGAAACTCGAAAAAACCCGGCTCAGTGCCGAAGATTGGGCCCTAGCGGCCCTGGATGTCATTGCCGAACAGGGCTTGGCAGCCGTGGCTGTCGAACCATTGGCGCGCCGTCTGGGCGTGACCAAGGGCAGCTTCTACTGGCATTTCCCCTCACGTGAAGCCTTGCTCGTCGCGGCGCTGGAGCGCTGGGAAAAGACCGAACAGGAAACCGTGTTCGGCCAGCTCGAGGCCATCCCGGAGCCGCGCGCCCGCCTGCGTGCATTGTTCCAGCTGGTCGCTCACGAACTGAAGCCACACGTCATTTATAGCGAGTTGCTGAAAGCTCTCGACCATCCGGTGGTCAAGCCGGTCCTGAGTCGGGTTTCGGAGCGCCGTCTCGACTATCTCACCGCCAGTTTCCGTCAGGCCGGCCTGGGCAGGCTGGATGCGCAGAACCGCGCGCGCCTGTTGTACGCGGCCTATGTCGGTTTCCTGCAGCTGTCGCTGCAGTTGGGTCAGCCGCGCCTGCATCACGACGAGTTCGACGCCTACGTCAACCACGTGATGACGACACTGATTCCGGAGTAAGACCGGCAGCGATTTTTCCACGCGACTTGCGCGCGAGCCTTTTTCCCTTTCCGAGTCTTGCCATGCCCACCCAGTTTGCTGCCCTCAAACAGTGGGTCGAGTCCGTCGCCGGACTGACCCAGCCCGAATCGATTCATTGGTGCGATGGTTCTGATGCCGAGAACGCCAAGCTCATCGAACTCATGCTCGCCACCGGCGACCTGATCAAGCTCAACGAAAAGACGCATCCGAACTGCTATCTGCATCGCTCCAGTCCGTCCGACGTCGCGCGCGTCGAACACCTGACCTTCGTGTGCACTAGCAACGAGGAAGACGCTGGACCGAACAATCACTGGATGGCGCCAGCCGAGGCGCACGCGAAGATGCAAGCGCTTTACGCCGGATGCATGCGTGGTCGCACGATGTACGTGGTGCCGTATTGCATGGGCCCCATCGATTCGCCGCTGTCGCGTTGCGGCGTCGAGATCACCGACTCGCCGTATGTGGTTGCCAACATGCGCATCATGACGCGCATGGGTGCCGCCGCGATGGCGCGCATCGAGCGCGAGGGTAGCTTCGTAAAGGGCCTGCATTCGATCGGCGACCTCAATCCCGATCGTCGCTTCATCATGCATTTCCCGGAAGAGCTGGCGATCCAGAGTTTCGGTTCCGGCTATGGCGGTAACGCGCTGCTCGGCAAGAAATGCCATGCGTTGCGCATCGCTTCCCACCAGGCGCGCAACGAAGGCTGGCTGGCCGAACACATGCTGATCGTCGGCATCGAGAATCCGAAAGGCGAAACGCATTACGTCGCCGCCGCGTTCCCCAGCGCCTGCGGCAAGACCAATCTGGCGATGCTGATTCCGCCAGAAGGTTATCGGCAGGATGGCTGGAAAGTATGGACGGTCGGCGACGACATCTGCTGGATGCGCCCGGGCGCCGATGGCCGCCTGTATGCGATCAACCCCGAGGCCGGCTATTTCGGCGTCGCGCCGGGTACCAGCGCCAAGACCAATCCGAACGCGCTGGCGATGCTCAACAAGGATGCGATCTTCACCAACGTCGGCGTCACCGCCGACAACCAGCCGTGGTGGGAAGGTCTGCCGGAAGGCGTGCCGGTAAAGGATTGGCAGGGCCGCGATTACGACCAGGCCAACGGCCCGGCGGCGCATCCGAATTCCCGTTTCACCGTGTCGGCGATCAACTGCCCGAGTTACACCGCGCATGCCGAAGACGCCCAGGGCGTGCCGTTGTCGGCAATCGTGTTCGGCGGCCGGCGCGAATCGCTGGTGCCGCTGGTGTTCGAGGCGCGCGACTGGACGCATGGCGTATTGGTCGGCGCTTCGATGGCGTCGGAAACCACAGCAGCGGCCACTGGTGCGGTCGGCGTGGTGCGTCGCGATTCGATGGCGATGAAACCGTTCGCCGGCTACAACTTCGCCGATTATTTCAGCCACTGGCTGTCGTTCGACAAGCCCGGCGCGAAGCTGCCGAAAATTTTCCACGTGAACTGGTTCCGCAAAGGCAGTGATGGCAAGTTCATGTGGCCGGGCTTCGGCGACAACCTGCGCGTGCTCGAGTGGATGCTCAAGCGCGTCGAAGGCACGGCTGCGGCGGTCGAGACGCCGATAGGCAATCTGCCGGTCGCTGCGGACCTCAACACCCAGGGTCTGGATCTCGCGCCGGCCGTACTCGAGCAGCTGCTGGCAGTGGATCATTCCGGCTGGCAGGCGGAGATGCAGGCGATCGGAACCTACCTCGCCGACTACGGTTCGCGTACGCCGGCGGCATTGCAGGCCGAGCAGCGAAAGATCGCGGCTGCGCTCGGCTGATCGGTACCCGCTTTTATATATCCCTCTTCTATATATATGGATGAGAACGGGTCGGCCTTGCCGGCCCGTTTTTGTTGGCGGCCACGGATAATCCCGGCATGAAGGCTTTCTACTGCCACCACTTCGTGCTGCCGTTGCCGGAAACGCATCGTTTCCCGATGGCCAAATATCGGATGCTGCATGAGCGGGTGGCGACGCACGCTGCGGCCTGGGGCATCGAGTTGATCGAGCCGGAGGCCGCAGGCGATGCCGACCTGCTTCGCGTCCACAGCGCCGATTACATCAGGCGGATGACGACGGGGCAGGCAGTGGATCAGGACATGCGCCGTATCGGGTTTCCCTGGTCGCTACAGATGATCGAGCGTTCGCGACGTTCGGCGGGCGGCACGATGGCGGCCTTGCGGGTGGCGCTGGCGGGCGGGGGCATCGCGGTGAATCTCGCTGGCGGCACGCATCATGCGGGCTACGATCGCGGCGGAGGCTACTGCGTCTTCAACGATTCGGTGATTGCGGCTCGCCACGTGCAGAACCTTGGATTGGTCGCGCGCGTGCTGGTGATCGATCTGGATGTGCACCAGGGCAATGGCACGGCGGAACTCTGCGCCGACGACGACAGCGTCTTTACCTTCTCGATGCATGCGGCCCGGAACTACCCGGCGATCAAGCCGGCTTCGGATCTGGATGTAGGATTGCCCGACGGCACTGGCGATGCCGAATATCTCGACGCGCTAGCGAGGTACTTGCCGCAGGCGATGGAGCGCGCGCGGGCAGATGCAGTGATCTATCTCGCCGGCGCGGATCCCTTTTTCGGCGACCGGCTGGGCCATCTCGCCTTAACAAAAGCCGGTTTGGCCGAGCGCGACCGGCAGGTGATCTCGGTCTGTCGCCGGCAAGGGCTTGCGATGGCGATCAGCATGGCTGGGGGGTATGCGGCGGCGGTCGAGGACATCGTCGATATCCATCTCGAGACCGTCCGCCTGGCTGCAAGTATCACTTAACTTGATGATATCAATGGGATTAATGCTTGCAGGGAGGTATGGCGAAAACACCCTGCGACATATCGATTTAGTGACCGTGCTCTATATTGTTAAAGATTCGTTCCATGCTATATTCGGCCCGTCATGCTCCGTGCGTTGACGTCTTTTTTCCGTACCACTGTCCCTAACGAGGGTTAACAAATGGCTTCCAAGATCATTAACGTGGGTCTGAAGCGGACCGCACTGAGCCTGGCGCTCGGTATGTGCTTCGCTGGCAGCGTCCTTGCTCAGTCCAACTCCGCCGGCGCCATCGCCGGTACGACGACTGCAGGCGCGACCGTCACCATCGAGAATCCGGCTACCGGCTTCAAGCGCGAAGTCACTGCCGATGCTAACGGCAACTATCGCGTTGGTTCGCTGCAGACCGGCGCATACAAAGTCACCACCGGCGGCAAGACGAGCGACGTCAACGTCACCATCGGCGGCACGGCGCAGGCGACCAATGTCACCGGCATCACCGTTCAGGGCAATGGCACGATCAACGCCATCGACGTGTCCTCGGTCGAATCCACAACCATCCTGACCGCCGAACAGATTGCGAAGATTCCGGTCCCCCGCAACATCACGGCCGTCGCCCTGCTGGCACCGGGCACCGTGCGCGGCGATGCGGCGTTCGGCAACCTGGCTTCCTTCGGCGGTTCGTCCGTCGCCGAGAACGCCTACTTCGTCAACGGCTTCAACATCACCGACGCCTTCAAGAACCTCAACTTCGGTCAGGTTCCGTTCGAAGCGATCGCTGAGCAGCAGGTCAAGACCGGCGGCTACGGCGCCGAGTTCGGTCGTTCCACCGGCGGCGTGATCAACCTGGTCACCAAGCGCGGTACCAACGATTTCCATGCGGGCGGCAGCCTGTTCATCTCTCCGGAATCGCTGTCCGAGAAGAACCCGAACCGCTATTCGAATTCGGGCGTTGTTTTCGGCGGATCCGGTACCACTCCCGTCAATACCTTCCAGACCGTGCGCTTGCTGGAAAACAACAGCAAGGACAGCCGTGGTACCAATACCACCGCCTCGATTTGGGCTAGCGGCGCGCTCGTCAAGGATCACCTCTTTGCTTATGCCTTGCTGCAGTATGGTCGCGTTTCCGGCGTAGAGGGTTATGGCGTCAACACCTCCACGACCAATGCGTCCGCCAGCAGCAAGTCCCCGACCTGGTTGGTCAAGCTGGACTGGAACATCAGCGACAGCCACATCCTCGAGCTGACCGCGTTCTCCGACCTTACCCGCACCGAGACCGATGTCTATGACAATCTGAATCCGGCGAATTTCGGCGGTGATGCCAACATCGCTCTGCAGCGTACGAAGTACGACGGCACGGTGTTCGACAAGGCCGGTGGCAACAGCTACTCGCTGAAATACACCGGCTACCTGACCGACAACTTCACCCTGTCGGCCCTGTATGGCCGCGGCGAATCCAGCCGTAGCGATTACGGCGTGACCGCTGCTGGCGTCCGCGAAGCCTATACGGGTAACGTTGGCGGCAGCACGGCAGGTCTGGGTTGCCCGGTCATTACCGACAGCCGTCCGTCCTCGCCGGCCAATCCGCCGATTGCCAACTGCGGCTTCATCGGTACCCTGGGCAGCACCAAGGCCAAGGATCAGCGCGACCAGTTCCGCATCGATGCGGAATGGACGCTCGGTGATCACCTGCTGCGCTTCGGCTTCGACGGCGATCGTTTCAAGAGCTACGACGCCGAGAGCCTGGAAGGCGGCACGCAGTGGCGCTACTTCAGCAACAATCTGGTGCGCCAGCGCGTGTTCCAGACGGGCGCGGGCGTGGAAGTCGATTCCAACGCGTTCTACGTCGAAGATCGCTGGCAGATCACCAACAATTTCCTGGCTTATGCCGGTCTGCGTTGGGATAGCTTCGCGAACAAGAATGGTGCTGGTCAGGAATTCGTCAAGATCAAGAACCAGTTCGGCCCGCGTCTCGGCTTCTCTTGGGACGTGAATGGCGACGGCAAGTTCAAGGTCTTCGGCAACGCCGGTCGTTACGCCCTGCCGCTCACCGCGACGGTGGCCGTGCGTGGCGCCAGCGCCTCCTTGTTCAGCCAGCAGTTCTTCAACTACACCGGTACGGATCCCGTTACCGGCGCCCCGACGGGTCTGACCCCGTACGCGCCGATCGCGTATCTGAACAACGAGTTCGGTGTTGCCAAGAACGCCAAGACGATCGCTTCGCAGAACCTCAAGCCGATGTATCAGGATGAGTACATCCTCGGCTTCCAGGCTCAGCTGACCGACAACATCTCGGGCGGCGTGCGCGGTATCTATCGTGACCTCAAGACCGCGATCGATGACCAGTGCGATGACCGCGCGACGTCCGATTGGGCCGCGGCGAATCCGGGCTGGCAGACGCCGGGTCACACCACGTACGACTACAACAACGCGAACCACCCGTTCTGCGTCCTGTACAACCCGGGTAGCGACATCGTTCACTACTCCGACGTGAACAGCGACGGCATCCTCGAGCTGGTGACCATTCCGGCCGCCAAGGCGGGCCCGAAAGCCAAGCGTACCTACAAGGCTGTCGAGTTCTTTGCCGAAGGCAACTGGGACAAGTTCTTCGTGCAGGCGTCGTACACCTGGTCGCAGAGCTACGGCAACACCGAAGGTGGCGTGAAGTCGGATATCGGCCAGGATGACACCGGCACGACCCAGGACTTCGACTACCCGGAACTTTCGATCGGTTCTGAAGGCTTCCTGCCGAACGACCGTCGTCACTCCTTCAAGATCTTCGGCAACTACGAGATCAACGACGAGTGGTCGGTTGGCGCGAACATCCTCGTGCAGTCGGGTCGTCCGATCAACTGCTTCGGCGTCTACGCTTCCGATCCGGTTGGCTACGGCAACAGCTACTTCTCCTGCGACAATACCAACGCGCGTGATCCTGCCGGTCCGGCCGGCGCCACAAACAACGGCTCCACCGTTGTGCCGCGTGGTACCGCTGGTCGTGAGCCGTGGCAGCGTTCGCTGGATCTGAACGTTGCTTACAAGCCGAGCTGGGGTGATGGCAAGCTGACCTTCAAGGGCGACGTGTTCAACGTGTTCAATGAGCACACCGTCACCACGGTCAACGAGTTCGGCGAGACCACCGTTGGTCAGCCGCAGCCGACCCTGTACAAGGTGCCGGCTGGCTTCCAGGCCGCTCGTTCGTTCCGCTTCCTGGTGCAGTACGACTACTAGCAATTGCTGTAATCGCTGGTTTGAGCGGCCGCCTTCGGGCGGCCGCTTTTTTTTCGTCGCCGTCGCTGATTTCAAATCGGTGTCCGCGCCGCGCCCGCATGTCAAAATGCCGCGATGGCCAATGTCGACATGCAAATAGCCGCGCAGTGGCGCGCTGCCGAACAGTGCCGGCTGCAATCCCGCTGGGATGCCGCTCTCGAGGGCTATCTGGCATTGCTGGCCCTGCAACCTGCACATGTTCCGGCACTGCTTCGCCTCAGTGAGGTTCACGAGATTCGCGGCGACTATCGTGCGGCGCTGAATGCCGTTTTGGCGGCCCATGCCCAACGTCCGCTGCAACCGATCCTGCTGTTTGCATTGGCGCAGCGTCTGCGGCGTTTCAATGAAATCCATGCCCTGATCGAATGCGTCAAAAGCCCTGTTCTGATGGACGCGGCCAACGCCGGCATCCTCGCCGAGCTAGGTACGGCGCTGAGCCTGCTGGGGGAGCTCGAGCTCGCAACCGCCTATATCGATCGTGCCGTCGCGATGGTGGGCGAGGATCCGCCGCTCATCTACAGCCGAGCGCGAATCCATGAGTTTTCCGGCAACTTCGATGCCGCGGAAAGCGATTTGCGCCATGTCATCACGCGCAGCCCGGACGACTCCTTCGCGCATTGGTCGCTCAGCAAGCTGCCTGCGAAAAACCAGCGTCCATCCGATATCGACGCACTGCGCGGAGCTCTGCAGCGCGCGCCGGTCGACAGCCACGCGATGGCGAATCTGCACTACGCGCTATTCAACCACCTCGATCGCCAGGACGATTCCGCAGCGGCCTGGCGCAGCCTGGAACAGGCCAATCGGATCATGCATTCGGTGGTCGCTTACGACGCCGCGGCCGCGTCACGGCTTTTCGAGGCATTGGAGCGATGCGCTTTCCCGGATGCCATTGGTCCTGCGGATCCGTCTTTGCGGCTGCCCGTTCCGATATTCGTCGTCGGTTTGCACCGTACCGGCACAACGTTGCTCGAGAGTTTGCTCGGGCGCCGCGCGGACGTCGCGAACGGCGGGGAACTGTACGACTTCCCCGCGCAGTTGCGCTGGGCCTGCAATCGCGATTTCCCCGGTGCCTGCGACCTCGTGGTAGCGCAACGGATTGCCTCGATGGATCTTGCGAAAGTCGGCGAACGCTACCTCGACCACGTCGCCTGGCGGGCCCGCGGCAAGCGTTTCATCATCGACAAATTGCCGGCGAACTTCCTCAACGCCGGCTTCATTGCCGCGGCTCTGCCGCAGGCGAAGATCGTTCACCTCGTGCGCGATCCGATGGACGCGTGCTTCTCCAACCTCAAGGAAATTTTCTCCGGGGTCGCGCGTTACAGCTACGACCAACAAGACATGGCCGACTATTGCGCGGACTACCACGCGCTGATGGCGCATTGGCGCGCGCGGTTTCCCGACAGGATCCTGGATGTCGGATATGCCGATCTGGTGCGCGATCCCGAGCACACGCTTGCGCGGGTCGCAGCTTTTTGCGGGATGTCGGAAATGACGATTGGCGCTGCCGAAGCGGCGGAAAACAAGCCGATAACCACCGCCAGCAGCGCGCAAGTGCGCGGCGAGATCCATCAGCGCGGCCTCGGTGCGTGGACGCGCTATGCGCCTCAGCTTGAGCCCCTTCGGCGACGTCTGGCGGCACGGGGGCTGGCATGACAGCACGAATGCTTCCTCGCGCCGGCACGAAGAAAGCCAAACATCGATCAGCAAGTCGGTAACCGGAGACGCGACAAGCTCCCGGGTACCGGGCGATCGCTTCCTGGCAACGGATTCGGCGAGGGAGCGAATGCTCCATGGCGATCGCCATCGGCAGGATTTCTCCCTCCGCGCCAGGCTTGGCTGGCATTCGTTTTGCCCAGCAAGCACAATCCTCGCAGGCGCTCAGCGAGCAGCGTATTTTCCGGTCGATGTTCCGATGAGCGCGCAGGTTCCGCGACAAATTTCCAGGATCGACGCGCTGCTCTCCCAAGGCGATCTCGCCGGCGCGAT
>NZ_DATGBO010000060.1:0-39120 GCF_035312645.1 Arenimonas sp. | reverse complement strand
TGGTGTTCCGCGACGTCCTCGCGGGCAACACATTCAATGGCGCGCTTTACACCTGGATCACCAGTGGCGATGTGTCGATGCAGGTGGGCTTCCTGATTGACAAGCTGTCGGCCACGATGATGCTGGTCGTCACCTTCGTGTCGCTGATGGTGCATGTCTACACCATCGGTTACATGGCCGACGATCCCGGCTACCAGCGCTTCTTCAGCTATATCTCGTTATTCACCTTCTCGATGCTGATGCTGGTGATGAGCAACAACTTCCTGCAGCTGTTCTTCGGCTGGGAAGCGGTGGGCCTGGTGTCCTACTTGCTGATCGGTTTCTGGTTCAAGCGCCCGAGCGCGATCTTCGCCAACATGAAGGCCTTTCTGGTCAATCGCGTCGGCGACTTCGGCTTCCTGATCGGCATCGCCGCCGTGCTGTATTTCTACGGCACGCTGGACTACTCGCTGGTGTTCGCGAACGCTTCGATGCAGGTCGGCGCGAGCATCACGCTGGTACCTGAACTGCATTTCCTCGGCATGCAATTCCACGGATTGCAGTTCGCGGTGCTCGGCTTCATCTGCGTCTGCCTGTTCATTGGTGCGATGGGCAAATCGGCGCAGGTGCCGCTGCATGTCTGGCTGCCCGATTCGATGGAAGGCCCGACGCCGATCTCGGCGCTGATCCATGCCGCGACCATGGTCACCGCCGGCATCTTCATGGTGGCGCGCATGTCGCCGCTGTTCGAACTCAGCCAGTCGGCGCTGGATTTCGTGCTGTTCATCGGCGCGACCACGGCGTTGTTCACCGGCCTGATCGGTGTCGTGCAGAACGACATCAAGCGCGTGGTGGCGTACTCGACGCTGTCGCAGCTCGGCTACATGACGGTGGCACTGGGCGTGTCGGCGTACTCGGCGGCGGTCTACCACCTGATGACGCACGCCTTCTTCAAGGCGTTGCTGTTCCTCGGCGCCGGCTCGGTGATCATCGCGATGCACCACGAGCAGGACATGCGCAAGATGGGCGGCCTGCGCAAATACATGCCGATCACCTTCATCACGATGTGGATCGGCACGCTGGCGCTGACTGGCATGCCGTTCTTCTCGGGCTTCTATTCCAAGGACACGATCATCGAGGCGGCGGCGCATCACGCGCACGAGAGCGTCGGTTACTTCAACGTCGCCTGGTACGGCTATGCGGCGGTGCTGATCGGCGTGCTGATCACCAGCTTCTACAGCTTCCGCCTGCTGTACCTGACCTTCCACGGCGAAGAGCGCTTCCGCCATGCCGACGCGCATGGTCATGACGATCATGCGGAAGCGGAAGCCGCTGCGCATCTGGAACATGATGCGGCGCACGCGTCGGTGGCGGGTGGGCACGAACACGATGCGCATGCGGTGAATGGAGATGTTGCAGGCCACGCGCATGCTTCCGGAGATGCCGCGGTCCACGCACATCACGACGCCCATGCCGAGGATGATGGCCACGCTAGCCATGGCCCTGTCGAGCCGAAGGAATCTCCCTGGGTGGTGACAGTGCCGCTGATCCTGCTGGCGATTCCGTCGCTGCTGGTTGGCATGTTCACGGTCAAGCCAATGCTGTTCGGCGATTTCTTCGCCAATTCGATCCAGGTCAACGAAACGCCGGAACACCTCAAGGCGATGTCGGCGTTGGCGGAAGAATTCCATGACGCGGTCAGCATGGCTTTGCATGGCTTTGCGCAGCCACCGTTTGTGCTCGCGTTGCTTGGCTTCCTCTGGGCGACCTATCTCTACCTGTTCAATCCGGCGCTGGCGCCGCGCCTGCGTGCGATGTTCTCGCCGCTGGTGCGCATCCTCGACAACAAGTACGGCATGGATGACCTGTGGATCGGCGGTTTCGCCGCCGGCGGCGTCAAGCTCGGCAAGGCCGCGTGGAAATTCATCGACGCCGGCCTGATCGACGGGCTCGCCGTCAACGGCACGGCCTGGGTGATCGATCGCGTCTCGGCACTGCTGCGCCAAAGCCAGTCCGGCTACCTCTACCACTATGCCTTCGCCATGATCCTGGGCCTGATCGCGCTGCTTGCGATGCTGCCCGGCATGCTCGGCTACTAAGACAAGACTCAAGGATGTTCTGATGCCATCGTCCTGGCCGCTGCTGACACTGCTGATCTGGCTGCCGATTCTCGGCGGCGCGGCGACGCTGTTTTTCGGAGACCAGCGCGCCGCGCAGGCGCGCCTGTTCGCGTTGCTGGTCGCGGTCGCCACCTTCGCGCTGAGCATTCCGCTGTTCACCGGGCTCGATGCTTCGTCGGCGACGATGCAGTTCACCGAAAGCCACGCCTGGATCCCGAGTTTCCACATCGGCTACAACCTTGGCGTCGACGGCATCTCGGTCGCGCTGATCGGTTTGACCACGCTGACCACGATCCTGGTGCTGCTCGGCGCCTGGCGTTCGATCGATCGCCGCGTGCATCAGTACTTCGCCAGTTTCCTGATCCTCGAAGGCCTGATGATCGGCGTGTTCTGCGCGCTCGACGCCATGCTGTTCTACGTGTTCTTCGAAGGCATGCTGATCCCGATGTTCATCATCATCGGCGTCTGGGGCGGGCCGCGACGCGTGTATGCGAGCGTCAAGTTCTTCCTGTACACCTTCCTCGGCTCAGTGTTCATGCTGGTCGGGCTGATCTACCTGTACATGAAAGGCGGCAGCTTCCAGCTCTCCGACATGACCGCGTTGCCGCTCACGCATGTCGAGCAGGTCTGGCTGTTCTTCGCCTTCCTGGCGGCGTTCTCGGTGAAAGTGCCGATGGTGCCGGTACACACCTGGTTGCCGGATGCCCACGTCGAGGCGCCGACCGGTGGTTCGGTGGTGCTGGCGGCGGTGATGCTGAAGATCGGCGGGTATGGGTTCCTGCGTTTCTCGCTGCCGATCGTGCCCGATGCCAGCCATGAATTCGCCTGGGTGGTGATCGCGCTGTCGCTGATCGCCGTCGTCTACATCGGCCTGGTCGCGCTGGTGCAGGAGGACATGAAGAAGCTGATCGCGTATTCGTCGGTCGCGCACATGGGCTTCGTCACGCTGGGCACGTTCATCGCTTTCGCGCTGGTGGGCTACAACAACACCGACGCCGCGCGCCTCGGCCTGCAGGGTGCGATGGTGCAGATGATCTCGCACGGTTTCGTTTCCGGTGCGATGTTCAGTTGCGTCGGCGTGCTCTACGACCGCATGCACAGCCGCATGATCAAGGACTACGGCGGCGTCATCAACACGATGCCGGTGTTCGGCTACTTCTTCATCTTCTTCGCGATGGCCAATGCCGGCCTGCCGGGCACCTCGGGTTTTGTCGGTGAATTCATGGTGATCCTGGCGAGCTTCCAGAACCATCCGCTGATCGCGATCGCCGCGGCATCGACGCTGGTGCTGGGTGCGGCCTACACGCTGTGGATGGTCAAGCGCGTCATCCTCGGGCCGGTCGCCAATCACCATGTCGCCGAACTGACCGACATCAATCATCGCGAAACCTGGGTGCTGGGCATCTTCGCAGCCGGCGTGCTCGCGCTCGGCGTGTATCCGAAGCCGCTCACCGACCTGATGGACGCCTCCGTCAGCCAGCTGGTCACCCAGCTCGCCGCGACCAAGCTGTAAGGGATTCCTGCTCATGCTGCCGACGATCACCACCAGCGCCGACCTGCACACGCTCATCCCCGAGCTGTTCGTCTGCGCGTCCGCCTTCGCACTGCTGATGGTGGATTTGTTCCTGTCGCCACAGCGGCGCAGCCTCACGCATTTCCTGGCCTTGCTGATCCTGGTTGCCGCCGCCGTGCTCACCGCCCGCGACATGGCGACGGGGCAGACCTTCGCCTTCAGCGGTTTCTTCGTCCGCGACATCGCCAGCGACGTGCTCAAGATGGCGATGTACGGCGTCACCGCGCTGGTGTTCGTCTACGGTAAGCCGTATCTGCAGGAGCGCGACCTGTTCAAGGGCGAGTTCTATGCGCTGATCCTGTTCGCGCTGCTGGGCATGATGCTGATGGTTTCGGCCGGTGGCATGGTCACGCTGTACCTGGGCCTGGAATTGCTGGCGCTGAGTTCCTATGGCCTGGTCGCGATGGATCGCGACAACTACGCGTCGTCGGAAGCGGCGATGAAATATTTCATCCTCGGTGCGATGGCTTCGGGCCTGCTGCTGTACGGCATGTCGATGATCTACGGCGCCACCGGCAGCCTGCAGCTGAGCGATATCCATGCCGCCGCCGGCCACACCGGCGAGCCGACGATGCTGATGCTCGGTGTGGTGTTCATGCTGGTCGGTATCGCCTTCAAGTTCGGCGCCGCACCTTTCCACATGTGGCTGCCCGACGTTTACGAAGGCGCGCCGACGGCAGTGACGCTGTTCATCGGTTCGGTGCCCAAGCTCGCGGCTTTCGGCATGGCGTATCGCCTGCTCGAATCCGGCGTCGGCCCGGTCGATCAGCACTGGGGACAGATGATTGCCTGGCTCGCGGCGGCATCGCTGATTATCGGCAACGTGATCGCGCTGGCGCAGACAAACTTCAAGCGGCTGCTCGCGTATTCGACCATCTCGCACGTCGGCTTCCTGTTCATGGGCCTGGCCAACGCGACCAACGTCGGCTATTCCGCAGCGATGTTCTATGCGATCAGCTACGCGATCATGGCCGCCGCCGGCTTCGCCGCGATCATCCTGCTGTCGCGACGCGGTTTCGAGTCCGACAAGATCAGCGATTTTCGCGGACTGTGGCAGCGCAATCCGATGTACGCGCTGCTGGTGCTGTTCATCATGGCGTCGATGGCCGGTGTGCCGCCGTTCCTGGGTTTCTGGGCCAAGCTGGCGGTGATCCAGGCGGCGCTGGCTGCGGGCATGACCTGGTTGGCGGTGTTGTCGGTGGTCTGCGCGGTGATCGGCGCGTTCTACTATCTGCGCGTGATCCGCGCGATGTTCTTCGAGGAAGCCGAAGGCGCCGGCCCGCAGATCAACGCCGACAGCCATCTGCGCGCGGCCTTCACCATCAACGCCTGCGCCTTGCTGGTGCTGGGCGTTTTCGCTGAGCAACTGATGAACTGGTGCCGTTTGGCGTTCCCCGCCTGAGACCGATCGAATACAAGGCTTGCGCCGAATTCGCGCAGCCGGCTATAATCGGCGTTCACTGTTGCGGGGTGGAGCAGTCTGGCAGCTCGTCGGGCTCATAACCCGAAGGTCGCAGGTTCAAATCCTGCCCCCGCTACCAGTTTCGAAGGTGGTCGTGTTCCTTGGATGGAACGAGGCCACCCGGTCTGGTCAACAAGCGTTTCGGCGCTTGGCGACACCGGAACCTGGATGTACCGGAAAAGGGCCTCACGGCCCTTTTTTGTTTTCGAAATTCCGGTTTTCCAGGCTTCTTTATTTTGGAGCGCTGTTTTCGGAAGCGCAGTTTTCGAAGGTACGGTTTCAGGGATTCTCGACGCGGCGATTCATGTCCCATGAAATCCGCGTCCACCACGAGGTTCGAAACGCGATCGCATGTCTGGCAAAGCCGAAGAAATCGTTGAAATGCTGACGCCTGTTGTGGCGTCGCTGGGTATTGAATTGCTGGGCGTGGAATTCGCGCCGACCGGCAATAGCGCGATGCTGCGCCTGTACATCGACGTCGAAGGCCGCAAGGTGGCGATCGAGGACTGCGAGGCGGTGAGCCGGGAAGTCTCCGCGCTGCTCGACGTCAACGATCCGATTTCCTCCGAGTACACGCTGGAAGTTTCCTCGCCGGGCATCGATCGCCCGATCTTCACGCCGGCGCAGTTCGCGCGGCTGATCGGCGAGCAGGCGAAAGTGACGCTGCGCCTGCCGCAGGAAGGTCGCCGTCGCCTGCAGGGCAAGATCGTCCGCGTCGACGGCAACACCATCGTGATCGAGGAAACGGGCAAGGGCGAACTCTCGCTCGCCCACGACAACATTGAAAAGGCCCGCCTTGTTCCGGATCTGGTCGCCCTCGGGCTGGCCATCGAACCGGGACCTGGCGGACAGCGCGGTTCACGCCGCAAGACCAAAGAATCTGACAAGGGCTGAGGCGCGTGAGCGCCTGCACGGAGTAAGTACATGAGCAAGGAACTGTTGCTGGTCATGGAAGCGGTCGCCAATGAAAAAGGCGTGCCGCGCGAAGTCATCATTGAGGCGATGGAAGCGGCGTTGGCTTCGGCCGCGAAAAAGCGCTACCACGACCAGGAAGTCGATGTGCGCGTCGTGATCAATCCCAAGGACGGCGTCTACGAGACGTTCCGCCGCTGGCACGTCGTCGCCGACGACGTGGTCATGGATTCGCCCGACCACCAGATCCGCCTGATGGATGCCGAGGACGAGAAGCCCGGTTCGCAGGTCGGCGATTACGTCGAAGAGCAGATCGAAAATCCGGAATTCGGGCGCATTTCCGCGCAGGCCGCCAAGCAGGTGATCGTGCAGCGCGTGCGCGAAGCCGAACGCGCGCAGGTGCTCGACGCCTGGAAAGATCGCGTTGGTGAACTGATCAACGGCGTCGTCAAGCGCGTCGAGCGCGGCAACGTCTATGTCGACCTCGGCGGCAACGCCGAAGCCTTCATCCCGAAAGACAAGGCGATCCCGCGCGACGTGTTGCGCCCGGGCGATCGCGTGCGCGGTTTCCTGCTCGATGTCCGCGCCGAAGCGCGTGGCCCGCAGCTGTTCATTTCGCGCACCGCGCCGGAATTCATGATGGAGCTGTTCAAGCTCGAAGTGCCGGAAGTCGGCCAGGGCCTGGTCGAGATCAAGGCCGCCGCGCGCGATCCGGGCGACCGCGCCAAGATCGCCGTGCTCGCGCACGATCACCGCACCGATCCGATCGGTGCCTGCATCGGCATGCGCGGTTCGCGCGTGCAGGCCGTGTCGAACGAGCTCAACGGCGAACGCGTCGACATCGTGCTGTGGTCGGACAACCCTGCGCAGTTCGTCATCAATGCGATGGCGCCGGCGGAAGTGCAGTCGATCATCGTCGATGAAGAAAAACACTCGATGGACCTCGCCGTCGCCGAAGACAAACTCGCGCAGGCGATCGGCAAGGGCGGCCAGAACGTGCGTCTCGCCAGCCGCCTCACCGGGTGGCAGCTCAATGTGATGACCCAGGACCAGGTCACCGCGAAATCGGAAGCCGAGCAGACCTCCGCGCGTCAGTTGTTCATGGACAAGCTCGAAGTCGACGAAGAGATCGCCGGCATCCTGGTCACCGAAGGTTTCAGCACGGTGGAAGAAATCGCCTACGTGCCGGCCGCCGAATTGCTGGCGGTGGAAGGTTTCGACGAAGACATCGTCGAGGAACTGCGTGCCCGCGCCCGCGACGCGCTGCTCAACGAAGCCTTGGCTGTCGAAGAAGGCATCGAAGAGAACAAGCCGTCGGAAGAACTGCTGTCGCTGCCGGGCATGGACGAACACACCGCCTACATCCTGGCGTCGCGCGGCGTGGTTTCGCGCGATGACCTGGCCGAGCTGGCGGTCGACGAAATCCTCGATATCGACGGCATGGATGCCGAGCACGCTGCCAAGTTGATCATGGCGGCGCGCCAGCACTGGTTCACCACCTGATCCTCGCCGCGAGCTGCAAAGAAGCATCACCCTCTGGCGCACGATGCGCCGAACGCAAGGAATCAAACCCTCATGTCTGAAGTCACCGTAGGTTCGCTGGCCAAACTGCTGGACATGCCCGTCGAGAAACTGCTCACGCAGTTGTCCGGCGCCGGCATGGTCTTCAGCGGGCCGGAGCAGGTGGTCAGCAGCACCGAGAAGATGAAGCTGCTCGGCTTCCTGCGCCGTACCCACGGCAAAGACGAAAAGCCGGCCGAAGCCGCCGCGCCCAAGCAGATCACGCTCAAGCGCCGCAAGGTCGAAGAGCTGACGGTCAGCGCCGGCAAGACCAAATCCACCGTCGCCGTCGAGGTCCGCCAGAAGCGCACCTACGTCAAGCGCGAAGACGTCAACGCCCCGGTCAACGACGAGCGCGAGGATGCATTGCGCAAGCTCGAGGCATCGAAGGCGCGCAATGCCGCCGAAGTCGCTGCGCTCAGCGAAGTCGACCGCAAGCGCCGCGAGGAAGAAATCGCCCGCCGCGACGCCGAGGAAGCATCGCGCAAGGCGCGTGAGGTCCCGGCTGCCGTCGCCGCTGTCGACGACGTCGCGCCCGCTGCGCCGGGTGCGGTCGTCGCACCGCCGAAAGCGCGCGAAGACGTCAAGCACGCCCCGCGTCCGCCGCGCACCGACCTGTCGCGCGACAAGCCGCCGGCGACGCGTGCACCGGCCAACAACGCCAACAACAAGAACGCCGCGCCCAAGCACAAGGCACGTGGTTCGCATGCGATGGTCGACAATGAAGGCGAAGACGGCGCGACGCCGTTGTATGTCGCCGGCCAGCTGCATCTGACTGCCGACGAGCGTGCCCGCCGCGGCGCTGCCGGCAATCGCAAGAAGCCACGCCAGAAGATCGCCGAGCCGTCGCGCACGGGTTCCGGCCAGCACGGTTTCTCGCGTCCGACCGCACCGATCGTGCGCGAAGTTTTCATCGGCGAAAACATCATCGTTTCCGAACTCGCCAACAAGCTGGCGATGAAGGGCGGCGAAGTGGTTCGCGCGCTGTTCAAGATGGGCATGATGGTCACGATCAACGAAGTGATCGATCACGACACCGCCGTGCTCGTCGTCGAGGAACTCGGCCACAAGGCCACCAAGACCAGCGACGACGATGCTGAAATCGCTCTCGAGGCGCATGCCGATGAAGAGCAGGGCGCAAAGACGACGCGTCCTCCCGTGGTCACGATCATGGGTCACGTCGATCACGGCAAGACGTCGCTGCTCGATTACATCCGCCGCACCAAGGTGGCTTCCGGCGAAGCCGGCGGTATCACCCAGCACATCGGTGCCTATCATGTCGAAACCGAGAAGGGCGTCATTTCCTTCCTCGACACGCCGGGCCATTCCGCGTTCACCTCGATGCGCGCGCGCGGCGCCAAGCTCACCGACATCGTCGTGCTCGTGGTTGCCGCAGACGATGGCGTGATGCCGCAGACGATCGAAGCGGTCAAACATGCGCGCGATGCCAAGGTGCCGCTGCTGGTCGCGATGAACAAGATGGACAAGCCCGAAGCCAATCCCGACAACATCAAGCAAGGCCTGGTGAAGTTGGAAGTGGTGCCGGAAGAGTGGGGCGGCGACGTGCAGTTCGTGCCAGTGTCGGCCAAAACCGGCCTGGGCGTGGACGCGTTGCTCGAAGCCATCCTGGTGCAGGCCGAGGTCATGGAACTCAGGGCCGTGGTCGATGCCCGCGCCACCGGCGTGGTGATCGAATCCTCGCTCGACAAGGGGCGCGGTCCGGTTGCGACCGTGCTCGTGCAGCAGGGCACGCTCAAGAAGGGCGATTACCTCGTTTGCGGCGTGCATTACGGTCGCGTCCGCGCACTGTTCGACGAGAACGGCAAACAGACCGAATCGGCGGGTCCGTCGATCCCGGTGCAGGTGCTCGGCCTTTCCGGCGTGCCCGATGCCGGCGACGATTTCGTGGTGGTGGCCGACGAGCGCCTCGCGCGCGAAGTCGCGCAGCAGCGCGACACCAAGCGCCGCGAATCGCGCCTGGTCAAGCAGCCTGGCAGCCGCATGGAAGACGTCATCGCGCAGATGGGCCAGGCCAATGGCCAGCAGTCGCTCAACATCGTGGTCAAGGCCGACGTGCAGGGTTCCGTGGAAGCATTGCGCGAGTCGCTGACGGCGCTGTCGAACAACCTGATCAACATCAACGTGATCGAGTCGGGCGTCGGCGGCATCACCGAATCCGATGCCACCCGCGCCGCCGCCGCGAAGGCCGTGATCATTGGCTTCAACGTGCGTGCCGATGCCAGTGCGCGTCGCGTGATCGAGAACAACGGCCTCGACCTGCGTTATTTCTCGATCATCTACGACGTCATCGACCAGGTGAAGCAGGTCGCTTCCGGTCTGCTCGGCGTGGAAATCCGCGAAGAGATCATTGGTATCGCCGAAGTGCGCGACGTGTTCCGCAGTTCCAAGTTTGGTGCGGTCGCCGGCTCGCTGGTCATCGAGGGCACGGTCAAGCGCAACAAGCCGATCCGCGTGCTGCGCAACAGCGTCGTCGTTTTCGAAGGCGAACTGGAATCGCTGCGTCGCTTCAAGGACATCGTCGAAGAGGTCAAGTCCGGTACCGAGTGCGGTATCGCGGTGAAGGCCTACAACGACGTACAGCCGGGCGACCAGATCGAGTGCTTCGAGCGCATCGAAGTGCAGCGCACGCTGTGAGCTTCGTGCAGCTGCCCGTTACGGAAGTGCGGAGAGTCGGGTGAAGAAGTCCTTTCACCGCACCGATAGGGTCTCGGCGCAACTGCGCCGGGATCTCGGCATGATCGTGCACCAGGCGGTGCGCGAACACGGCCTGCCTTCGGTCAGCGTTTCGGACGTGGAAGTGACCCGCGACATGGCGCATGCCAAGGTATTCATCACCGCCCTGCAGCCGGAGAAATCCCGCGAGGCGGTGAAGGCGCTCAAGGAACTGGCGCCGGAACTGCGCCACCAGCTGTCGCAGACCATCCGCATGCGGCACACGCCGGAACTGCATTTCCATTACGACGACTCCGTCGACAAGGGCGAACGCATCGACGCGCTGCTGCGCGACAATCCGCCGGCGGATGAGGAATCGTCGTCGTAGCCTTGTAGGAGCGACGCAAGTCGCGAACGCCGACGTGGCATGCACCGCATTCGCGACTTGCGTCGCTCCTACATTCCGGCCATGAGCAAACTACCGCGCACCGTCTTTCGTCCGCTCGATGCCATCCTGTTGCTCGACAAACCGGCAGGCCTGAGTTCGAACCAGGCGTTGCAGCGCGTGCGGCATCTGTTCCGCGCCGAAAAAGCCGGGCATACCGGCAGTCTCGATCCGCTCGCCACCGGTTTGCTGCCGGTGTGTTTCGGCGAAGCGACCAAGATCGCCGGGCATCTTCTCGGCAACCACAAGGCTTACGAAACCACCGCCACGCTCGGTGCCACCACCGATACCGACGATGCCGATGGCGTGGTGTTGCGTGAGCGGCCCGTCCCCGCGTTGACGCGCGCGCGCATCGAGGAATTGCTGCAGCCGTTGCAGGGCCGGATCCGGCAGCGCCCGCCGATCTATTCCGCGCTCAAGCAAGGCGGCGAGCCGCTGTATGCGAAGGCGCGGCGCGGCGAGGCGATCGAAGTGCCCGAGCGCGAGGTGCAGGTCGATGCGATCGAGCTGCTCGAGTTCGGCGAAAATTTCCTGCGCCTGCGCATCACTTGCGGCTCCGGCACGTACGTGCGCAGCCTTGTGCGCGATCTCGGCGAGAGCCTGGGTTGCGGCGCGCACGTGGCCAGCCTGCGCCGACTCTGGGTCGAGCCGTTCCGCACGCAGTCCATGCATACGCTGGAATCCCTGCAGGAGCTTGGCGCGCAGGGCGAATCTGTCCTCGATGCCTGTCTGCTGCCGATCGAGACGGGGCTGGAACAATGGCGCCGCGTGGTGCTGCCCGCGGAGTCGGCACGACGCCTGGGTCATGGCCAGGCCGTGCTTCTTCACGAACCTGTCCCAGCCGGCGAGGTGAATGTCACCGATGCCGCGGGCCGATCGCTTGGCCTGGCTGAGGTCGACGGCGAGGGCCTGTTGCGCGCCAAACGGCTGTTTCGCTGGGCCGCGTTGAGCTGACAGCGGGGGCGGCGATACGCGTTCGAAAGTGCCAGACAGCTTGTCCGGCAAGGACTTGGCGGGCTACAATTACGGGGCTTAATCAGCGCAATCCTTAACCGGCGGGTCACGCGGTGCACGGTCTTCGACGGTGTTCCTGCGGGCTACGCATCACACAGAGAAGAAAACATGTCCCTCGATACCGGCAAGATCATTGAAGAATTCAAGCGCGTCCCGAACGATACCGGCTCGCCGGAAGTACAGGTCGCCCTGCTGTCCGCTCGCATCGAGCAGCTCAGCGAACACTTCAAGGCGCACAAGCAGGATCACCATTCCCGCCGCGGCCTTCTGAAGATGGTCAACCAGCGTCGCAGTCTGCTGGCCTATCTGAAGAAAAAAGATGCCACGCGTTACCAGACCTTGATCGAGCGTTTGGGCCTGCGTCGCTAAGACACGAAACACAACGCGGCGCAGAAATGCGCCGCGTTTATTTTGGGCATCCGGAAACGGGTGCCACTCCCGAAGGGCGGGGTGTCCTTCGCGGCAGAATCGACTGAAGGAAATTACATCGTGGCGAAAGTAACCAAGACGTTCCAGTACGGGCAGCACCAGGTCACCCTCGAGACGGGCGAGATCGCCCGCCAGGCCAGCGGTTCGGTCATGGTGACGATGGGCGACACCGTTGTCCTCGTGACGGCGGTCGGCAACAAGAACGCGAAGGAAGGCATGGACTTCTTTCCGCTCACCGTCGACTACCAGGAGAAGTTCTACGCCGGCGGCCGCATCCCGGGTGGCTTCTTCAAGCGCGAAGGCCGCGCCACCGAGCGCGAGACGCTGACCTCCCGCCTGATCGATCGTCCGGTGCGTCCGCTGTTCCCGGAAGAATTCCGCAACGAAGTGCAGATCATCGCCACGGTGCTGTCGATGAATCCGGAAATCCACGCTGACATCGCCGCGCTCATCGGCGCCTCGGCCGCGCTGTCGATCTCCGGCATCCCGTTCAAGGGCCCGATCGGCGCCGCCAAGGTCGGTTACGCCAACGGCCAGTACATCCTCAATCCGAGCACCACCGAGCTCAAGACTTCCGACCTCGAACTGGTCGTCGCCGGCACCTCCAACGCCGTGTTGATGGTCGAATCGGAAGCCAAGGAACTGTCGGAAGAAGTGATGCTGGGCGCCGTGATGTTCGGTCACCAGCAGATGCAGATCGTGATCCGCGCGATCAACGAGCTTGCCGTCGAAGTCGCCAACCCGTCGTGGAACTGGCAGGCCCCGGCCAAGAACGAAACCATGATCGCCGCGCTCAAAGCCGCAGTCGGCAGCAGCCTCACGGAAGCTTTCCAGGTCCGCGACAAGCTGCAGCGCCGCGACGCGATCGGTGCGCTGAAGAAGAACGTGATGGAAACGCTGAAGGCCCAGGCCGAAGCGCACGGCTGGCAGGCCGGCGAGATCGCCAAGGAATTCGGCGAGCTCGAATACAACACCATGCGCGCTTCGGTGCTCACCACCCGCAGCCGCATCGACGGCCGCGACCTGACCACGGTGCGTCCGATTGCCGTCAAGACCGGCGTGCTGCCGCGTACCCACGGCTCGGCACTGTTCACCCGCGGCGAAACCCAGGCGCTCGTCATCGCCACCCTCGGCACCACGCGCGATGGCCAGATCATCGACGCGATCGAAGGCGAGTCGAAGGACCACTTCCTGTTCCACTACAACTTCCCGCCCTACTCGGTCGGTGAAGCTGGTCGCATGATGGGTCCGAAGCGCCGCGAAATCGGCCACGGCCGTCTTGCCCGCCGCGGCGTGCAGGCTGTGATGCCGAGCCTGGAAAGCTTCCCGTACACGATCCGTATCGTCTCGGAAATCACCGAGTCGAACGGTTCCTCGTCGATGGCTTCGGTTTGCGGTTCCTCGCTGGCGCTGATGGATGCGGGCATTCCGATCAAGGCGCCGGTCGCCGGCATCGCGATGGGCCTGATCAAGGAAGGCGCTGATTTCGCCGTGCTCTCCGACATCCTCGGCGACGAAGATCACCTCGGCGACATGGACTTCAAGGTGGCCGGTACCGGCAACGGCATTTCGGCGCTGCAGATGGACATCAAGATCGACGGCATCACCGAAGAAATCATGAAGGTCGCGCTGGCCCAGGCCAAGCAGGGCCGCCTGCACATCCTCGGCGAGATGGCGAAAGTCATCAGCGCCTCGCGCACCGAGATGTCCGAGTTCGCGCCGCGCCTGCTGACCCTGAAGATCCATCCGGACAAGATCCGCGAAGTGATCGGCAAGGGCGGTTCGGTGATCCAGGCGATCACCAAGGAAACCGGCACGCAGATCGACATCCAGGACGATGGCACCATCATCATCGCCTCGGTCAACGCCGCCGCTGCCGAAGCCGCGAAGGCGCGCATCGAGCAGATCACCTCGGACGTCGAGCCGGGTCGCATCTACGAAGGCAAGGTCGCCAAGATCATGGACTTCGGTGCGTTCGTCACCATCGCTCCGGGCAAGGACGGCCTGGTGCACGTGTCGCAGATTTCCGATGAGCGCGTCGAGAAGGTTTCCGACAAGCTCAAGGAAGGCGACATGGTCAAGGTCAAGGTGCTGGAAGTCGACAAGCAGGGCCGCATCCGCCTGTCGATGAAGGCTGTGCTGGAAGGCGAGGGCGTCTAAGCCTCGCTGTCTGTCGCGCACGCACAAGAAAAAGCCGCCTTCGGGCGGCTTTTTTGTTGGTGGCGATCAGCCGTAGGAGCGATGGGTTTTCAACGGCGGAGCCGGTAAATCGCGATTTTGTAGGAGCGGCGCGAGCCGCGATCCGCTCCGATTGTAGGAGCGGCGCAAGCCGCGATTCCTTCCGATCGCTCGCAGCCCCTGCAAGAAATCGCCGCTCACGCCGCTCCTACGATTCGACGCATCACCATTCGTCCGGGCCGTGGCTTTGCTAGGCTCCGTGCATGGCGTCCACTTCCGCATGGCAAAAACTTCCGCTGCGTCTCGCGCAGTTGCTGGGTGCCGTCTGGGCAAGTCCCATGACCGTCGCCGGATTGTTGGCGGGTCTTGCCGCGCTGCCGTTCGGCGCAAAAATGAAGGTGTCGGATGCGGCGCTGGTGTTCCAGCATTTCCCCTGGGGCTCGGGCGGCGCACTGACCCTGGGCAACGTGATCCTGTTCACCGGCCACAGTCTCGACCAACCCGCGCTCACCTATCATTGCCAAGCGCACGGCGGCAGCGATTGCGTGCGCATCGGCGACCATGAGCGCGCGCACGTCTATCAATATCTCGCGCTTGGTCCCTTGTTCCTGCCGTTCTATTTCGCCTGCGGTGGCATCAGTCACCGCAATCGCTTCGAGCAGGCCGCCGATCGCTACGCTCAGTCCGGGCGCGGCTGGTGGCCATGGAGTGCGAAATGAATTCCTTGCTTCATGGCCACGTCGTCACCTGCGCCGGGCATGATCCGATTCCACTTTCTCAACCCTGGACCCAAGCATGAAATTTCCGCTGCAGTTGTCCTTCAAGATCCTCGCCATCGCCCCGCAGATTTCTGTCACCGATGCCGCCGGCGCGCTGCAGTTCTACGTCAAGCAGAAAGCCTTCAAGCTCAAGGAATCGGTGAAGGTTTTCGCCGATGCCGGGCAGACCCGCGAGCTGTATGCGATCGACGCTGACCGCGTGCTCGATTTCAACGCGACCTATCGCTTCACCGCCCGCGACGGCCGCAAACTCGGCGCCGTCAGCCGCAAGGGCATGCGTTCGCTGTGGCGCGCGCAATACGAGATCACCGGCGCGTACGGCCAGGCGCTGCAGATCCGCGAAGAAAATCCCTGGATCAAGGTGCTCGACGGCATCTTCGCCGACCTGCCGTTGGTCGGCCTGTTCTCGGGCTATCTTTTTCATCCCGCTTACCTCGTCAGCCGCGCCGACGGAACGCAGGTGATGCGCGTGCACAAGCTGTCGGCTTTCATGGAAGGCCGTTACCAGATCGACTCTACGGTTCCCATCGCCGAAGACGAACAGGAAACAGTGCTGCTCAGCGTGTTCATGATGCTGCTGCTGGAGCGCTTCCGCGGGTGAGTGATCGTGCGGGAAAAGGTGAGCCGTGGCGAAATCCCGCAAGGATCACCGGACACGAAAAAGCCCGCTTTCGCGGGCTTTTTCTTTACTTGGTACCGGTGATAGGACTCGAACCTACACGACATCTCTGCCAGCGGATTTTGAGTCCGCCGCGTCTACCATTCCGCCACACCGGCATCGCGGGGCGATTATAGCTCAAGCCCTGTCCGGATCGCAGTCGACCTGGTCGAGGCAGAGCTGGCGGCTGCCACGGCGGTACCAGTCGCCGCCCTCGGGCTCAAAGGTCGCGCAGGTGCCCATGGTGCTCTGGTAGATATGCAGCGAGATGGTGATCTGGTCCGGATTCGGATTGCGGATCGTGTGGTACTCGTGCGGCGGCAGCAGGCTGCCGGCGGTGCCGGCGCCGGCGTACAGCGTTTCGTAGCGGGTGAAGCGACAGCGCTCGCCGGTATCTTCCTCGAGTTCGTAGCGGGTGATCTCGAGCTGGCCCTGCCACACGCCTTCGACGCACCACAGCCCGCAATGATCATGGATCGGCGTGCCCTGGCCTGGTGCCCAGGTCATTGCCACGACCGTGGTGCCGCGCTCGGGGCAGGCATAGAGCTCGCGCCGCGCGTAATGGCCCTCGACGGGTTCGAACACGCACTCGGGCAGGAACACCACTTTGTCGCGGATCAGCCGGCACAGGCCGTCGCGCAGCGTGCGCGTGAGGCCTTCATGGTCCGGCTGGGCATAGGCCTCGTCGATGACCTGCAGAAGGGCGTCGCGACCGGTGAAGGTGATGGCGTTCATGGGGCAAGTCTACTGCGCTAGTAGGGAAGGGGGAATCGGAAAACGGGAGACGCTCAGGGATTCCCACGAAATTTGTCGTCATTCCCGCCTTCGCGGGGATGACGGGATCCTTTTTCACAACCCCGCCAAAAACCCCGAAATCGCCGGCCCGAAGCGCTCGATATCGACCAGGAAGGCGTCGTGGCCCTGCGGTGAATCCAATGGCAGGAAGGTCGCTTCGGCGCCGCCGGCGCGCAGGCCGTCGGCGACCTGCTCCTGCTGCTGCAATGGGAACAGGATGTCGGTGCGTACGCCGATCGCCAGCGCTTTTTCCAGCTTGATCCGCGCGAGGCCCGCCATGACATCGCCCTGGCCGTATTCGGCGACATCGAACCAGTCCATCGAGCGCGACAGATACAGGTAGCAGTTGGGATCGAACTGATGCACGAAGCGGCGCGCGTGGCCTTCGAGGTAACGCTCGACTTCAAACTCGAGACCGAATGGATCGTCTTCACGACATTCGCTGTCGAAACGCACGCGGCCGAAACGGCCATCCCATTCCATCGCCGAGCGATACGTCACCACGCCGAGTTTGCGCGCCATGCGCATGCCGTTTTCCGGATAGTTGCTGTCGTCGTATTCGCCCTGATCCCAGTTCGGATCAAGCCGGATCGCTTCGCGTTGCAGCGAGCGGATCGCGATCGAAAACGGCAACGCGCGTGCGCTGCCGGAAACATTGATATGCGAGCGCGCGCAGCCCGGGTGCTGCAGCAGATACGCCAGTGCGCTCATGCCGCCCATCGAGTTGCCGATCACGCAGGCGAGGCGTTCGATGCCGAGCGCACGCACCACTTCGAACGCGGCGTTGGCGATGTCTTCGATCGACAGTTCCGGAAACGACAGGCGATAGGTTTCATTGCTCGCCGGGTCGGCCGCGGCCGGGCCGGTCGAGCCTTTGCAGCTGCCCAGCGAGTTGACGCAGATGACATGCCAGCGATCGCTATCGATGGGTTTCCCCGGCCCGAGCATCGCCTCCCACCAGCCCGCTTCGGCGTTGCCTTCGTTGGCGGCAGCATGCGCGTTCGGCGACAGTCCGGTGAGGATCAGGATCGCGTTGTCGCGCGCGGCGTTGAGCGTCCCCCAGGTTTCGAAGGCGACGCGTGCGCCGTGCAATGCGCCACCACGCTTGATCGCGAACGGCGAGGGCAGGGCCATGAAGCGCGTGCCGGCGGGAATGAATTCGCTCATGGGATCGCTCGCGAGAGGGTCAGGGTACTGCTTGCGGAGTCGCCAATCTTGACGCGCACAGGCTCGCTTTCGATATCACCGCTGCCGGGCAGGGCGTTGCCGGATTTCGACAGGCGTGCCATCACCAGCACGGTTTGCTGCGAGGAGAGTTTCGCGGCCGGCATCGGGCTGTCGGCATCGCTGAGACTCAGCGTCACCGGCAATTGCGCGAGCGTGATCTTCTTCGCTGCCAGCGGCGGGCCACTGCCGTCGACACTGCGCGCGAACACGAAGACGGTATCGCCGGGCTTGGCTTGGGCGCGCAAGGCCGGGCTGATGTCCAACGTGATTGCAAGTGTTGGGCCGACGATCGCGGCGGCCTCCGGCAATGGCGGCATGCCGGCGTCGGCGCGGGCAGCGTCGATCTGTTCGCGCAGCGTGCCCGCGGTTTCGCTGGCGAGCGTCGGCAGAATTCGCTCCCAAAGTGCTGCAGCTTCCGCCGGCTGGTTCGATTGCCGGCGATGCATGCCGAGGAAGAACAGGCCGCGCTGCGAATCCGGCTGTTTGGCGACGGCCGCTTCCAGCAGCGCGACGGCCGGTGGCGGAAAACGGTGATCGGGCGCCGCGCGCATCTGCGCCTCGGCGTATTCCAGCGACAGTTCGACGTCGTCCGATTGCAGCGCGAACGCCCTGGCGTAGGCATCGCGGGCGAGATCGAATTTTTCCAGCGTCATTTCGGTGCGGGCGAGCAGCGTCCAGCCTTCGACATCGTCGGGCTCGCGATCCAGACGCCGCTGTAATTGCCGAATGGCTTCATCGACGGTGGTCGGCTGCGCGAGATTGCGCGGATCAAGCGCATCGCGATCGCCCTTGAGCAGATACAGGCTGCCGGCAGCGAGCGGAACGAGCAAGGCGAGCCCGATCGCGAGCTGACGCGACTGCCGCCACAGCGGCACGATCACGAAAGCGACCGCGACCAACACCAGCAGCGCGGCGCACAGATAAAAACCAGTCATCACCACTCCTGCGAATCTTCGGCGGGCGGCGCGACCGGCGCCGCTGCGCTGCGTCTGCGCACGATGACCGCAATCACCACCGCGCCGATCAGCACCAGCGCACCGGGGCCGAACCACAGCAGCCAGGTCATTGGCTTGATCTCGGGTTTGTAGAGCACGAAATCGGTATAGCGCACGACCAGGAACTGCTTGATCTGATCGTCGCTGCGGCCGTCGCGCATCAACTGCAGCACTTCCTTGCGCAGGTCGTGGGCGATCATGGCGTTGGAATCGGCCAGCGACTGGTTCTGGCACATCACGCAGCGCAGCTCCGAAACGAGGCTGCGATAACGCTGTTCTTCCGCCGCGCTCTGGAATGTCGGCGGCGGCTCCGCGGCGAGCATCGGCGGCTTTGCCGCCTGCAGGCCCGGCGATGCCAGCAACAGCAGCAGCGTCAGCAGCAAGGGTTTCATCGCGTCACCGCCATCGCTGCGAGCAGGGGCTCGATCTGCGTGCGAACGATGTCGTCGTCGATAGGGCCGACGCTTTTCCAGCGCACGATGCCCTGGCTGTCGACCAGAAAACTTTCCGGCGCGCCGTAGATACCCCAGTCGAGCGCGGCGCGGCCGTCCTCGTCGGCGAGGACGATCGCATACGGATTGCCGAATTCATCCAGCCAGCGCTGCGCGTCTTCCGGCGCATCCTTGTAGTTGTAACCGACGATGCGCAATTTTCCGCGGCGTGCGAGCGCGCTGATCACCGGATGCTCGACGCGGCAGTTCGGGCACCAGCTGCCCCAGACGTTGAGCAGGTAGGGCGTGCCGCGCAGTTCGCGATCGCTGATTTTCTTCGTCGGATCGCCGAGCACCGGTAGCGAAAAAGCTGGCACGGATTTCCCGATCAATGGCGAAGGGATCGCGCTGGTGTCCTTGCCGGAATTCATGCGTATGCCGACGAACAAGAGTCCGGCAAGCAACACGAAAGCGAACAGTGGCAGCAGGCGGCGGATCATGTCGAGGCCTCGCCGACCGCACGCCGGAAGCGTTTGTCGAAAGCAACGGTGAAGCCGCCCAGCGCCATCATCAGCGCGCCGAACCAGATCCAGCGCACGAACGGCTTCACGTGCAACCGCAGCGCCCAGCTGCCTTGATCGTCGAGCGAATCGCCGAGCGCGACATAGAGATCGCGGCCAGGGCCACCGTCGATCGCGGCTTCGGTAAGGATGCTGCCGCCGCTGGCGTAGGCGCGTTTTTCCGGGTGCAGCACGACCACGTCCTTGCCGTTGCGCGTGACCAACAGCGTGCCGCGATCAGCCTGGTAGTTCGGGCCCTGGCTGCGTTCAACACCATCGAAACGAAAATCGTAGCCGCGCAGCGAGAAACTCTGTCCCGGTTTTGCGGCGACGTCTTTTTCGATGCTCATGCTCTCGGTCATCAGCACGCCGAAGAAAAACACCGCCACTCCGGAATGCGCCAGGCACATGCCGATCATTTCCGCAGTGAAGCGACCCTTGCCCTGTACGAAACGCTGGCGCACGAAGCGCAGCGTACCCAGCAGCAACCAGGCGCCGACGATGTAGGCGGCAATGGTTTTCCAGCCCGCGTTCGCGCTGGTGAAAAAGGCGATGGCCGCGATCAGCAGCGCGATGCCCGCCCAGGGCGCGAGCATGCGCAGTGGTGTGCTCGCCTGTTCGCGCTGCCAGCGCGTCAGTGGCCCGAATGGCAGCAGCAACACCAGCGGCGCCATCAGCAGCGTGAACAACAATCCAAAATACGGTGGGCCGACGGAAATCTTGCCGAGATCCAATGCTTCGGCAAGCAGCGGATACAGCGTGCCGAGCAACACCATCGCGGCCGCTGCGGTCAGCAGCAGGTTGTTTCCCAGCAAAAATGTTTCGCGCGAGAATGCGGCGAATGGCTGGCCCTGTTCTTCGCGCGGCGCGCGCAGGGCATACAGCAGCAGCGATCCGCCGATCACCAGACCCAGGAAGATCAGGATGAACAGGCCGCGTTTCGGATCGGAAGCGAAGGCGTGTACCGAGGTCAGCACGCCCGAGCGCACGAGGAAGGTGCCGAGCAGCGACAGAGAAAATGCCGCGATCGCCAACAGCAGCGTCCAGCCGCGGAAGCTGTCGCGTTTTTCCGTGACTGCCTGCGAGTGGATCAGCGCGGCGCCGACCAGCCAGGGCATGAAGCTGGCGTTCTCGACCGGATCCCAGAACCACCAGCCGCCCCAGCCCAATTCGTAATACGCCCACCAGCTGCCGAGCGCGATGCCCAATGTGAGGAAGGCCCAGGCGACGTTCGTCCATGGACGCGACCAACGCACCCATTGCGCATCGACCTTGCCGCCGATCAATGCCGCGACCGCGAACGCGAACGCGACCGCGAAGCCGACATAACCAGTGTAGAGAACCGGAGGATGGATGATCAGCCCCGGGTCCTGCAGCAGCGGATTGAGATCGCGACCTTCCACCGCCGCCGGCAACAGCCGCGCGAATGGATTGGAAGTGAAGATCAGGAAGGCAAGAAAACCGAAACTCACCCAACCCATCACCGCCAGCACGCGCGCGAGCACCGGCATCGGCAGCGATTTCGAGAACGTCGCGACGGCGCCGATCCACAAGCCGAGGATCAGCACCCACAACAGCAGAGAGCCTTCATGCGCGCCCCAGACTGCCGGCACCTGGTACATCAGCGGCAGCAGGCTGTTGGAATTGCTGGCGACGTAGGCGACGGAAAAATCGTGCACGAGAAACGCGTGCGTCAACACGGCGTAGGCGATCGCGATGAACAGCAATTGCCCGTAAGCCAGCGGCCGCGCGGTCGCCATCAGAGCCGCGTGCTCGCGTTGTGCGCCCAGCATCGGCAGCACGCCGAGCAGGAAGGCAAGCAGCAGCGCGAGGATCAGCGCGACGTGGCCGAGTTCGGGCAGCACTCAGCGCGCCCCGCAGCTTTTCGTGTGCATCGCGATGCCCTTGGCCATGGCGTCGGCGACTTCCTTGGGCATATAGGTTTCATCGTGCTTGGCGAGAACTTCCTCGGCGACGAAGGTGTCGCCTTGCATGCGCCCAGTGGCGATCACGCTGGTGCCTTCCTTGAACATGTCGGGCAGGATCTTCTCGAAATGCACCGGCACCTGGCGGACGCGATCGGTGACGGCGAAATTCACCGCCAGCGTGCCCGATGTGCGCTGCACGCTGCCTTCGCAGACCACGCCGCCAAGACGGAAGCGCGCGGCCGGCACTTTGCCGGTCTTCACTTCGGTGGGCGTGTGCAGGTAGGTGAGATTTTCCTGCAGCGCCTTGGTGATCAGGGTCGCGGCCGCGGCGGCGGCGAGCAGCAGCAGCGCGAGCAGCCAGAGCCGGCGTTTGCGGATCGGATTCATGCGGTGGTTCCGTTCGCGGATTTCTTCGCGGCCTCGCGACGCAGGCGCGCGGCAATCGCTTTTTTCGTCTGCGCAAAACGCACGCGCGGCACGACGTAATCCCAGGCGAGCACGACGGCGAACACCGAATAGGCGACCTTGATGTAATCGAAATGATTCATTGCGTCGCTCCGTACGCGCTGCGCGCCCAATCCTTGTTTGCCTCGTGCTCGAGATTGGTCGCGCGTGCGCGCTGCAGCAGCGAACCGACGAACCAGGCCTTGGTGCCGATCACCGTGGCGATCAGCGGCCACATCATGCTGCTGTCCATCTTCGACGGCCCGAGCAGACGGATCGTCTCGCCCTGGTGCAGCGTGTTCCACCAGTCCACCGCGTAGTGAACGATAGGAACGTTGACCAGGCCGATGATGGCGAGGAAACACGCGGCGCGCGCAGCGGCGCGGCGATCCTCGATGGCACTGTTGAGGCCGATCACGCCGATGTACAGGAAAAGCATCACCAGTTCCGAGGTCAGGCGCGCGTCCCAGCTCCACCAGGTGCCCCAGGTCGGTTTGCCCCAGATCGATCCGGTCGCGAGCGTGATCACGGTGAAGGCGGCACCGATCGGCGCGCAGGACATCGCCAGGATTTCGCAGATCTTGATGCGCCATACCAGCGCGATCACGGCCTGGATCGCCATCGCGATGAAGATGAACAGGCTCATCCACGCGCTGGGGACGTGGATGTAGAGAATGCGGAAGTTTTCGCCCTGGTTGACGTCGGGCGGCACCGAGAACAGCGCGCCGTAAATGCCGACCGCAAGCGCGACGAACGCAGTCGCGAAAGCCCAGGGAGCCCAGCGCGCGGCGTAGCGGTCGAAATTCGCCGGCGAGCCGGTCTGGTGAAACCACAGCAGAAAGCGATTCACGGGGACGATCAGCTCAAGGCAATGCGAAGGGCGGTGGCGGCGGCGAGGGGAGCGAGCACGAGCGCCAGAACCAGGCCGGCAGCGAGCAGGTAGATCGCGCCGATCCAGGAGGACAGGCCTTGGTCAGCGGCGACCACCGCACCGGCGCCGAACACCAGCACCGGCACATAGAGCGGCAGCGCCAAAACCGCCAAAAGGATACCAGAGCGGCGTATTCCGACGGTGAGTGCCGCCACCATCGCGCCGATCAGACTGAGCAGGGGCGTACCCAGCGCCAGCGATAGCATCAACGGCGTCAGCAGCCGGCCCGGCAGGAACAGCAGTTCCGCGAACACCGGCGTCAGCAGTAGCAACGGCAGCGCGGTCACCGCCCAATGCACCAGCACGCGCATCGCGATCAGCCAAGCCAACGGTGCTGGACTGAGCAGGAGTTGTTCAAGGCTGCCGTCGTCGACATCGCTGCGGAACAACACGTCGAGCGTGAGCAGGCCCGCAAGCAGGATCGCGACCCACAACACGCCCGGTGCGATCCGCGCGAGTTGCTCGTGCTCGCCACCCAGTGCCAGCGGAAACAGCGCGATTACCATCACCGCGAAAAGAACCGGCTGCAGCGCATCGCCACGCCGACGCCAGACCAGGCGCAGATCGCGCTGGATCTGCGCACGACCGGCGGCGAGCAGACCGGGCGCGCTCATGCGCGCAACTCGAGCGTGTGCATCGGCACCGGCGGCGGTGCATAGGCGCCATGCGTGGTCAGCAACACTGCGCCACCCGCATTCACGTGATCGCCGATCTGACGATTGACCAGCGCGATGCCGTCGCGATCGAGATTGGCATAGGGCTCATCGAGCAACCATAGGGGCGCGGCGGAAAGACGCAGGCGCGCGAGCGCGAGACGTTTGTTCTGGCCCGCGGACAATCGTCGCGCCTGTTGTTGTTCGAAACCGGCGAGCCCGACGTCGGTGAGGGCCGCTTCCGGAGCCAATGCGGAAGCATGCAGCGCGGCAGTGAACTGCAGGTTTTCCAGCGCGCTCAGATCCGCCTTGTGGCCGGGCAGGTGACCAAGGAAAGCCGTGCCCTGCACAAGATGCTGTTGATCCACGGACCGACCCTGGAAATGCACTTCACCCTGGCTGGCCGGCAACAGTCCCGCCAGCACGCGCAACAAAGTGGTCTTGCCTGCGCCGTTGCCGCCCAGCACCTGGATCGCGGTGCCGGCAGCGAGTGTGAAGTCCAGGGGGCCGAAGATCGGTTCCTCGTTGCGCGAGAAGCACAGGCCGCGGCATTCGAGCAGCGGCGCGGGGTCGGAGGCGGGGGAGTTCATGGGCGTCGCATGCTACCGACTTGCGTGAATTGATGTCCATGAATGGGTACAAGCAGCGCCGGAAAATCAGCGGCCTGCCGCACTTTCACCCATTTGTGCATTGCACCAAGATGGCCCGGTTCGCAAGGGCCGGGCGTGTCATATTCTTTACACGGTTCAGCAAAACGACAGGAAGCTTGTGTTGAGGCGGGGTCTGCATAGAGAATTGGGCGGTTACCAACCGCGGATAACCAACACATGCGTGTTTCACCATTGATGTTTGCGATCACCCTGGCGATCGGCCTGCCGGTCAGCCACCCAGCAGAAGCGGCAAGACAGCAGGACGCTCCCGACAAGAAGCAGGTTTTCCGCGCTGACCAGCGCCACACCTTCATCATCGTCTTCAACGAGCAGCCGCTTGCGACGTTCTCCGGCTTCAGCCGCACCGACAGCACGCATCCGCATCTGGCCGCGACCAGCCCGGTCGTCACCGGTGCACAGAAGCTCAATGTGCAAAGCGTCGAAGCGAAGGCCTATCGCGGATATCTCGCGGGCGTCCGCAACACGCGTCTGAACGATGCCGCCGTCAAGCTGGGTCGTCCGCTGGCGCCGACTTTCATCTATGACGTGACCACCAATGGTGTCGCACTGGAACTGACCAATGCCGAAGCTGACGCGCTGCGCGCGATGCCCGGCATCCGGTATGTGCATGCTGATTTCGTCCGCTATCCGCTGACCGATCGTGGTCCGAAATGGATCAAGGCCAACACCATCTGGGATGGAACCGCCAATGGCGGCGTCGCCAAGAAGGGCGAGGGCGTGGTGATCGGCGATATCGACACCGGCATCAACCGCACGCACGACTCCTTCAAGACCATCGGACCCGCCGACGGCTACACCAATGTCAACGTGCGCGGCACCACCTATGGCCTGTGTGCCCCCGGCACCGGCAATCCCAGCCTTTGCACGGCCAAGCTGATCGGCATCTATGACATGACCACGGGTTCGGCCAGTCACGAAGCCGACGACGGCTCGGACAACTTCGACCCGGCCGGCAACGCCACATCCGGCGGCGGCACCTGTTGGATTCCCGATCCGAACGGCGGCGCCGGCTTCGTCAACGAATGCGTTGGCCATGGCACGCACACCGCCAGCACCACTTCCGGCAACTTCGTCAACATCACCGTCACCGCTGGCAGCATCAGCAGTGCTGTGCAGATGTCCGGCGTCGCTCCGCACGCGAACCTGATTACCTACAAGGCCTGCGAAGCGCAGTCGAGCTGCCAGGGCACGTGGCTGCTGGCGGCAATCCAGCAGGCAGTGGTCGACCAGGTCGACGTGATCAACTTCTCGATCGGCGGCGGTGCTTCCGATCCGTGGTCCACCCTGGCCAGTGGCGCGACCGACGATTCCGAAGCCTTCCTCAATGCCCGCGCTGCGGGTGTGACGATCGCTGCAGCTGCCGGCAACGACGGTCCGGATCCGGGCACGCTCGGCAACCCGGCGAATTCGCCCTGGGTGCTTGCCGTTGCTGCAGCCACGCACGATCGTGCGGTCGCCAATCGCCTGATCAACATGACCGGCGGCACCACCCCGCCTCCGGGCGGCGGCATCCTGATCGGCTCCGGCGATACCAGTTCGCCGACCAGCACCACATCGCTGCCTATCGTCATGTCCGACGTGCCCCTGTGCGCCACGGACGCCGCCGGTACCAAGCCGCCGTCCTGGGGTCCGACCCAGTGGACCGGCAAGATCGTGGTCTGCACCCGCGGTACCTCCCCCCGCGTCGCCAAGAGCGCCAACGTCGCCGCCGGCGGCGGTGCCGGCATGGTGTTGATCAATGACATCGCCAGCGGCACGGCCACGGTGGCCGACAATCACGCGGTCCCCGCCACCCATCTGAACTATGTCGATGGCCAGGCGCTGGCCACCTGGTTGGCTGGCGATACCGGTCACACGGCTCATGCGACCCTCGAAGGCACCAGCATCAGCAGCATCGCGGCGTTCGGCGATCGCCTCGCGGACTTCAGCGGTCGCGGCCCGGTCATTCCCACGGGCGTGATCAAGCCGGACGTCACTGCGCCGGGCGTCAACATCATCGCCGCAGGCCACAATACGACGCAAAGCAATTGCGCTGCGGGCCCGACCAGCTGCTACAACTACCTGAGCGGCACCTCGATGGCGACGCCGCATGTCGCTGGCTCGCTGGCACTGCTCAAGTCGGCGCATCCGACCTGGGGTCCGAGCCAGCTGACCTCGGCGATCATGCTCACCGCGCGTGCTTCGGTGCTTGATACCGATGGCACTTTGGCCACGCCGCACGAGCAGGGCTCGGGCATGGTCGATCTGTCCAAGGCAGTCAACGCCGGTCTTTACCTCGCGATCAACGATGCGAATTTCCGCGCCGTCAACGCGACCAATGCGCATACTCTGAACATCCCCAGCCTCGGTCAGGACAATTGCGTCGGCACGTGTTCGCTGACGCGCACCTTCACCGACATGATCGGTGGCGGTTCCTGGGCGGTCTCGTCGAGCATGCCGACCGGCAGTTCGATGACGCCGTCGCTGGCCAGCTTCACGGTCGGCAATGCGGCCAGCCAGGCGCTGACGTTCAACTTCAGCATCACCGATGGTGCGTTGCTCAATACCTGGGTCTACGGCAGCGTGACGCTGACCGACACCACGGGTAGCGGCCGTCCCAGCCTGACCTTGCCGGTGGCATTGTTCGCATCGGCGGGTACCTTCGCGCCGATCACCAAGAGCAACGTCGACCTCGAGCGCGGCTTCACCGATGTCCCGATGTCGGGACTGGTCGGTCTGAGCAATCCGCGTTTCGTTGCCACCAACCTCGTCAAGCCCACGCAGGTTTCGCCGAGCCTGGCGATCGATACCAGCAACGCCGATCCGTTCAACGGCCAATGTGCTTCTGCTTGCATCGACGGCCGCCTGTTCACCATTCCGGCCAGCCCGGTCGGTGGTCCGGTGACGTATCACATCCATGCCGACATCAACTCGGCGACGGGTGGCGACAACGACCTGTATGTGGGTCTCGACGCCAACAACGACGGCCTCGCCACCGCGGCCGAGATCGTCTGTTCCTCCGCGAACAACGGCTCCAACGAAGTCTGCGATTTCGACGTCGCCACGACGGCATCGGTGCAGCAGTTCTGGATCATCACGCAGCGTTACGCCGGCGGTAGCGGTGGTTCGCAGCCGGTGAACCTGACCTACTACGCGGCACCGATCAACGCTGCCAGCGATGGCACGCTGGTTGCCACGGGTCCGGGCCACACCGCTGCCAACGACGCCTTCAACCTGCGTCTGATCTGGGACGACCCGAGCTTCCTGCCGGGCGAAACCCGCGTCGGTTACGTGCAGTTGCAGGCGGTTGCCGGCACCACGGTCGCGCGCATTCCGGTGAAGCTGACCCGCACCGCCGTCGCCGGCGTGGCTCCGTTCGCCCTCTCGAATGGTGTCGGCCGCAAGGTCACCTTGCCGGCAGCGGCAGGTTCGGCGCAGGACAAGCTGTACTTCGATGTCCCTCCGGGCACGACTTCGGCGACGTTCACCACCACGGCCAGCACGGGTAATTACGACCTGTATCTGGCGCGCGTGGCTTCGCCGACCTTCCCGAACATCGATCCGGCTCCGGCGCGCGGTTCGGCAACGAACACTGCAGTCACTGGCAGCGGCAACGAGACCGTGACGATCTCCAACCCGACGCCGGGTCGCTGGTATGTCACGCCGGTCAACAGTTCCGGCGCGATCGCCTCGGCAACGGTGACGGCGAACATCACCAACGCCGGTGCGCCGACGCTCAAGACCGGTCACTACTTCGATGCAGGTCGTCCGGGCCCGGGCATCTTCATCGACACCGTCGCCTCTGGCGCGCAGTGGGTGGTGGTCTGGTACGCCTTCCTCGAAGACGGTACGCCGACCTGGTACTACGCCCAGGCTGCGGCTCCGACTGCTGCCGGCGTGTGGCGTTCGGATCTGGCGCGCGTCGCCTGGAACGGCAGCACCACTTCGCTGAGCGATGTCGGCGAAATGACCATCACCGTCACCGGTATCGAAAGCGCGACCGTCAGCTACAACATCGACGGCAAGAGTGGTTCGGAATCGATTGCCCGCCTGGGTACCGGGAGCTGCCCGCTCAATGGTGCGCAGGCGATGGATATTTCCGGTCACTGGTTCTCGCCGAGCAAGTCCGGTTTCGGTTACAGCTACCAGACCGTCGGCACGCAGGAAATCATGGTTCCGTACCTCTTCGACGGCCTGGGTTTCCCGCGTTGGCTCTTTGGTCAAAAGGCATTCGACGGCGCCGTTGACACGTTCCAGTTCGGTCAGGCCACGGGTTTCTGCCCGACCTGCACTGATACCGGTCGTACCTTCGTGCTTGGCGGTACTGGTACGCGCACCTTCACCGGCAACGCGATCTCCAACATGTCGCTCAACGCGACGCTGGTCAGCCCGGCCTCCGGCGTGTGGAGCGAGAATCGCGCCACCTCGCGTCTGTCGGATCCGAAGAACTGCCAGTAACAAGATCGTTTCAGCAACAATCCGGCGCGGGGCCAGCAATGGCCCCGCGTTTTTTTTGCTCGGCTATACGTCCGGCCGCAAATCCGGATAATCGAAATCCGCAACCCTGCCGCAGCCGCCAAGGCCCCGACCTTCATGCAGATCGAAAGCAAATTGCCGAAAGTCGGCACCACCATCTTCACCGTGATGTCGCAGTTGGCGATGGAGCGCGGTGCGGTCAACCTGGGTCAGGGCTTTCCGGATTTCGCAGTGCCGGATTTTCTCGTCGCCGAACTCACCCGCGCGATGCACGACGGCCGCAACCAGTACGCGCCGATGAGCGGGGTGCCGGCGCTGCGCCAGGCGATCGCGGCAAAAACAGCGCGCTGTTACGGCCGCGTCGTCGATGCCGACAGCGAAATCACCGTGACCAGCGGCGCCAGCGAGGCCATTTTCGATGCCGTGCTGGCACTCGTGCATGCCGGCGACGAGGTGATCGTCCTCGACCCGTGCTACGACTGCTACGAACCGGCGATCGATCTCGCCGGCGCACGCGCGGTGCATGTGGCGCTGGATCCGGTCGATTTCTCCGTCGATTGGCAGAAAGTCCGCGACGCGATCAGCAAGCGCACTCGCATGATCTTCATCAACACGCCGCACAATCCTTCCGGTGCGATGCTCGACAGCAAGGACCTGACGACGCTGGCGGAACTCCTGCGCGGCACCGATATCATCGTGCTCGCCGATGAAGTCTACGAACACATCATTTTCGACGGACGCCGCCACGAAAGCGTGCTGCGTTATCCGGAACTCGCTGAACGCAGCGTCGTCGTGTCCTCGTTCGGCAAGACCTATCACTGCACCGGTTGGAAAATCGGCTACTGCATCGCGCCACCGGCGCTGACCGCGGAATTGCGCAAGGTCCATCAATACAACACGTTCTGCAGCTTCGCCCCGGCGCAGTGGGCGTTCGCCGCGATGATCGAGAAACATCCGGACCATTACGAAGGGCTTGGAAAGTTCTACGAGGAAAAACGCGACCATTTCGCGCAGCAGCTGGCCACGACGCGGCTCCGGACCTTGCCGGTGCCGGGCGGTTATTTCCAGCTCGTCGATTATTCGGCGATCAGCGATTTGCCGGATGCGGAATTCTGTCGCTGGCTGACCATCGAGAAAGGCGTCGCGGCGATTCCGCTGTCGCCGTTCTACGAAACGCCACCGGCCGGCCAGCGCCTGGCGCGGCTGTGTTTCGCCAAGAGCCAGTCGACGCTCGATGCCGCCATCGAACGGTTGCAGAAGGCATGAGCCTGCCCGACCTGCGCGTCAGCCTGGTGCAGGCCGACACAATCTGGCACGACCCGGAAGGCAATCGCGCGCTTTACGCCGGGATGATGGCGCCACTCGCCGGCGCGACTGACCTGATCGTCCTGCCGGAAACTTTCACGTCGGGTTTCAGCAACGATGCGATCGCCAACGCCGAAGACATGAATGGCGCGACGGTTGCCTGGATCCGCGAACAAGCCGCGAGTCTGGGCGCGGTGGTCACCGGCAGCGTGCAGATCCGCGATGGCGACGGCGTGCACAACCGCCTGCTCTGGGCGACGCCCGAAGGCGGCCTGCAGCACTACGACAAGCGCCATCTTTTTCGCATGGCTAACGAACACCAGCGCTATGCCGCCGGGCATGATCGCCTGATCTGCGACCTCAAGGGCTGGCGGGTGTGTCCGCTGGTTTGCTATGACCTGCGCTTCCCGGTGTTCATCCGCAATCGTTTCGATGCTGATTGCGCCGGTCATTTCGACTACGACCTGCTGCTGTTCGTCGCCAACTGGCCCAGTCCGCGCCGCAACGCCTGGCGCACGTTGCTGCGCGCGCGCGCGATGGAAAACCTCTGCTATGTTGCCGCGGTCAATCGCGTCGGCCGTGACGGCAATGGCCATGATTACAGCGGCGACAGTGTGTTGCTCGACTTCATCGGCGAGCCCATCACCGAGTGTGGAGCGGAGCCACAGGTCGTCACCAGCGTGTTTGGCGCGACGGCATTGGCGGCCTATCGCGAGCGCTTCCCGGCGCAGCGCGATGCCGACAGATTCCAGTTGCTGGACTGATGTTCCGGCACGCGAGCTGGTTTCTGCGACCATCACCGGCGCCAGGAATCTGCTTCCGTTCAGTTGAATCGGCCAGCCGCGACAGGCGTATGATCGCCCCACGCTGACCTGAAACACGCCAAAAACCCGTATTCATCGGCACGACTCGTCAAGCTCGATCACGCTGGAGAACCCCATGAAAAGCCGTTTCCTGATCGCCAACCTCTTTCTCGCCGCCGCCCTGTTTCCGTTCGCAGCGTTCGCCAAGGAACCCGCCGGCAAGCCGACCATCGCCGTCGCGGAATTCAAGAACGAGTCCAACGCCGGCTGGTGGGGCAGCTCGGTAGGCCGGGATCTCGCCGGCATGCTCAGCAACGAACTTTCCAATACCGGCTCTTTCCGCGTCGTCGAACGTCAGAAGGTGCAGGCCGTACTGGAAGAACAAAACCTCATGGCCTCGGGCCGCGCGAAATTGAGTGACGCCGCGCAGATGGGCAAGCTGGCCGGCGCGCAATACCTGGTGATGGGTACGGTCACTTCGTACGAGGAAGACACCAAACACAACAGCAGCGGACTGAGCTTCGGTGGCGTCTCGCTCGGCGGTAACTCGCAGACGGCGTACATCGCGATCGACATCCGTGTTGTCGATACCACTACTGGCGACATCGCATATTCGCGCACCATCGAAGGCACCTCGAAGGGCGGCGGCATGAAGCTGGGATTCAACAAGTTCGGCGTTGGCGGCGACCTGGCGAATCAGGAAAACAAGCCAGCCGGCAAAGCGATCCGCGCGGCGGTCGTATTGATCAGCGACTACCTGGATTGCGTGATGGTCGAACAGGACAGCTGCCGCTCCAAGTTCGATGCGCAGGAACAGCGTCGTCGCGAGCACACCAGCAATTCGATCAAGCTCGACTGAGTCCCACCGACAATCCCCACGTTGCAGAAAGGCCGGCGCAAGCCGGCCTTTCTTTTGCGCGACGAAAAATCAGCGCCCGAGATCGGCCAGTGCCGTAGCCTCGCGGACCGTGCCGCGATCGGTCTTGCCTTCGACCACGCCGTTGCCGACGTTGAGAATGCCGGGGAAATCCAGGGCGTCGCCGGCACCTTCGGCATCATTGTCCTGCAACTGCAGGCCATCGATGCGCAGGCTGCCGAAGTTCAGCACGCCGCCGGCCGTGGCCTGGCCGGGATATTTCGTCGATGCGCGATTGTCGTGGATCGAGGTGCCATCGAGCTCGATGTCGCCATAGTTGAGCACGGTGCCGGCATCGCGTTGCGCGATCGAAATCGTGTTGTAGGCGATTTCGCTGTTGCGGGCATCGAGCCGGCCGTGATTGAGCACGATCGCCGAGATGCGCGAGCCGGTGCTGTCGGTAACGCGAACTTCATTCAGATGCAGCGTGCCGAAGTTGCGGATCGCGCCGTCGCTGCCTTCTGCCAGGCTGAGTTTGTCCAGCGTCAGCTGCGAGCCCTTTTCGACTTGCAGCAATGCGAGTTTTTCGCCGCTGTAGCCGCGGATCTCCGAGCCATCGCCTTCGATGACCAGATCGCTGCGGACCGTCGGAAGCAACAGCCCCGGTTCGGCGGATTCCGACAGCACGTAAAGACCGCGATGCGCGAGCCGGATCACGTGTGGCCCGGGCGTGGTATTGGCGGCGCGGATCGCGGCGAGCAGGCCGCGGACGTCATGGTCGGCAACATCGACCTGCCGGCTGCAGCCGGCGAGAAAAAACATCCCCATCAATAGCGAAACGGTCTTGAAATCGTGCATGGCCAGGTCCCCGTGTTGGATGCGCCTTGACCATCACAAACTTCGCTAGAGCATGGGCTCAGTGCCGCAGATCTTCTTCCGGAATGCCTGACAGCTCACGGTTTGCCCGAGGTCAGAGACGAAAAACCCGCCAGCAGGCGGGTTTTCGTTGGCATCGTTGCGGCAATCAATCGTCCGAGGGAAGACCATCGGGACGCTTGCGGAACGGCGGGCGCGGGCCGGCGTGTTTCGGACCGCGGTTGCCGTCCGGAGCTGCGCCTTGCGGCCGCGGGCCGCGATTGCCGTATGGGCTGTCGCCCTGCGGACGCGGACCACGATCACCGGCAGGTTTCGGACCACGCGCCTGGTAGGGGCCGTTGCCTTGCGGGCGCGGACCGCGGTCGCCAGCGGGCTTCGGGCCACGCGGCGCATACGGAGCATTACCCTGCGGACGCGGACCACGATCGCCGGCGGGTTTCGGACCACGTGCCTGATACGGGCCATCACCCTGCGGACGCGGACCACGCGGTGCGTACGGACGATCACCCTGCGGACGCGGACCTCGTTCGCCGAAAGGTTTCGGACCGCGATCGCTACGCGGCGGCGCGACCTTCGAACCGGTTTCCACACCATCGGGCACATACCAGCTGCGGAACTCGGCGGGATTGTGATCGTGATGACCACCCTGCGGGCTCGAGGAATGCGGCTTGCCCTTGTTGAAACCGCCGGGACCATTGGCGCGCGGGCCGCGATCGTTGAACGGACGCTCGCCCTGCGGACGCGGCGGGCGATCGCCATAAGGCTTGGGCGCGCGCGGCGGACCGCGATCATCGACGCGATTGCCGAAGTTGTCGTCGCGCGGGCCGGCGGCGCCAAACGGCTTCTTGCCTTTGAATGCTGGTTTTCCGCCGCCCGGTGCGCGTGGCCCGTGCGTGCGTGCGCCGTGCGGTGCATCGGCGCCCATCGGACCACTGAACGGCTTGCCGCCCGGCTTGCCCTTGTAACCGCCGCCGGGTTTGCCGCGACCGGGGCCTGCGCCCGGGCGACCGCGACCGCGCGGCTTGTCTTCGCGCACGTGATCGAAGCGACGCAACTCGCGTGCCTCGTCGTTGACGTGGCCGTTGACGTAACCGGCTTGCGCACGATCCTTGCCAACGCGGATTTCGGTCGGGCGCGATTTGCGCTGGCCGATCACCGGTTGCAGGGTCAGCACCGGCGCATTGTTTTCCAGCGCGAAATGCTTGCGCAGCGCATCGACTTTTTCCTGCGGCAATTCGCTGGCCTGGCCGCGCTTGAGCAGGCGGGGCAGGGTGATGTCGCCGTAGCGCACGCGCTTGAGGCGGCTGACCTGGTAACCCTGCGACTCCCACAGGCGACGCACTTCGCGGTTGCGGCCTTCGGCGACCACGACCTGGAACCAGGCATGCGAATCGCTGGAACCGATGCGCTCGATGCTCTCGAATTTCGCCGGGCCGTCTTCCAGCGCCACGCCGCGCGCGAGACGGTCGACGATGTTGTCGGGCACTTCGCCATGGATGCGGCAGACGTATTCGCGTTCGATTGCGTTCGACGGATGCATCAGCGCATTGGCGAGCTCGCCGTCGGTGGTCAGCAGCAGCAGGCCGGTGGTGTTGATGTCGAGGCGGCCGACGGCGATCCAGCGCGCGCCCTTGAGGCGCGGCAGCGAATCGAAAATGGTCGGGCGGCCTTCGGGATCTTCGCGCGTGGTGACTTCGCCTTCGGGCTTGTTGTAGATCAGCACGCTCGCCGGTTCGGTCAGTGCGCTGGCGACGAAGGTCTTGCCGTCGATGTCGATGCGGTCGCCACTGCCGACCGACTGGCCGGTCTGCGCGACCTCGCCATTGACCTTGACCAGGCCCTGGGCGATGCGTTCTTCGAGTGCGCGGCGCGAGCCGAGGCCGGCCTGCGCGAGCACCTTGTGCAGGCGCTCCTCGATGCGTGCGGTGTTGTCGTCGCTGCCCTTGAGTTTCAGGGAAAGGACTTTCTTTTCTTTGGTGTCGCTCATTTGCGTAGCTCCGGCGCGGCGGTGTCGCCGGCCTGTTCGTTCGTGTCGGCGGTCGTCGTCTCGACGATGCGGTCAGCGGTGGGGTGGGGGTTGGAATCCGTCGCGGATTCGTCGTTGGAATTTTCCATGCCTGTTTCGGAAGACGCGTCGGCTTCGTGGCCAGCGCTTTCATCGTGATCGGAATCGATATCGGCATCGGCGCTGAAATCGATCGCGTCGAAATCGATCATCGCTGCAGCAGCCACGCCGGGCGGTGCGATGTCGAATGGCAGCTGCGGCTCGAGTTCGGGGATGTCCTTGAGCTCGGCCAGTGGCGGCAATTCGTCGAGGCTCTTGAGGCCGAAGTAATCGAGGAAGGTGCGCGTGGTGCCGAACAGCTCCGGACGGCCCGGGACATCGCGATGGCCGACCGAACGGATCCACTCGCGTTCCTCGAGCATCTTGATCATGTTGGCGTTCACGCCGACGCCGCGGATCTGTTCGATCTCGCCGCGGGTGATCGGCTGGCGATAGGCGATCAGCGCCAGGGTTTCGAGCGTGGCGCGGGTGTATTTGGTCTGACGTTCGGTCCACAGGCGCGCGACGTAGGGATGCACGTCGGCTTTCACCTGGAAGCGGTAGCCGGAGGCGACCTCGACGAGTTCGACGCCGCGGCCGGCGCAGTCTTCGCGCAAGTCGTCGATGGCCTGCTTGATCTCGCTCGGCGGCACCGGCTGGTCGTCGGGGAAAAGAGCGGAAAGCTGGGTCAGCGACTGCGGCTGCGGCGCCGCCATCAGCGCCGCTTCGACGATGCGCTTCACCAACAGATTGAAATCGGGGTCTAGATCCATGTTCTCGACTGCGTTCGTGGGGTTCAGGCGTTGCCGCCATCCGAGGTGGGGTCGGGCAGTTGCGCATCGTTGGCGGCATCGCCTTCGAGCGCTGCCAGCGATTTGATGTAGATCGGCGCCAGAGCGCTTTCCTGGACGATCTCGAGCAGTTGTTCTTTGGCCAGTTCGAGGATCGACAGGAAAGTCACCACGACCCCGAGCCGGCCTTCTTCGGCATTGAACAGCGACTCGAAAGCGTGGAAGCCGCCGCCAGCGAGCTTGCCCAGCACCTCGCCCATGCGCTGGCGCACCGACAGGGCTTCACGCTTGATCGCATGGTGGGTGTAAAGGTCGGCGCGCTTGAGCACGTCACGCAATGCCAGCAGCATTTCCCGCAGGTCGACCGGTGGCGGCTCTTTCGGGATGGCGCGATCCGGCACGAAGGCTGCGACGGTACTGGTGTCGCGATCGAGACGGTCGAGCTGGTCGAGATCTTCGGCGGCTTTCTTGAAGCGTTCGTATTCCTGCAGGCGACGCACCAGTTCGGCGCGCGGGTCGGACTCGAGGCCTTCTTCCGAGGGCGGCCGCGGCAGCAGCATGCGCGATTTGATCTCGGCAAGGATCGCGGCCATCACCAGGTATTCGGCGGCGAGTTCGAAGCGCAGGTCCTGCATCACGTCGATGTAGTCGACGTATTGGCGGGTGATTTCGGCGACCGGGATATCGAGGATTTCCAGGTTTTGCCGGCGGATCAGATAGAGCAGCAGGTCGAGCGGGCCTTCGAAGGCCTCGAGGATGACTTCCAGCGCGTCCGGCGGGATGTACAGGTCCTGCGGCATCTGCAGGACCGGCTGGCCCTTGTAGACGGCCAGCGGCATTTCCTGCTGCTGCGGAGATAGCGGCGGCTGATGCGCTGGCAAATCTGTTTCGGGCGCGATGGGCGCGGGGTCGTGGGTCATCAGTGCTTCGAATGCGGGAGGGGCTCGGGTTCGAGCGGGCCTGTCGGGCCAGGTGGATCTCGCGACAGCGGTTGCGGTTACAGCGTCACCGGGTGGAAACCCTGGCGTACGACGGTGGGCTCATCGCCCGTGCAGTCCACCACGCTGGTCGGTCCCGGTTCGCAGTCTTCTGCGTCCAACATGACATCGACCCAGCGCAGGCACCGCTCCGCCACCGATTCGGCCTCATGGCTGGCGAGGTCGTCCTCGTCCGGCAACACCAGGCTGGTGGATAACAGCGGTTCTCCCATCGCCTCCAGCAAAGCCTTGACGACCACATGGTCGGGCAGGCGAATGCCGATGTCGCGGCGTTTGCTGCGGCCGCTGTTCTTCAGGCGTTTGGGTAATTCCGGTGAGGCCGGAAGAATGAAAGTACAGGGACCGGGGGTCAGCGATCGCAGGAGCCGGAAGGCCGGATCGTCGAGCCGGGCCAGACGGCCGGCCTCACTAATCTGGCGACAGAGTAAGGTGAAAGGATGCTTGCTGTCCAGTTGTCGCAGCCGCTGGACCCGGTTCTCGGCCTCGGTACCGTTCAGAGCCCAGACCAACGCGTAGCCGGCATCGGTGGGACAAAGGCCCAGTCCGCCGGCCTTGAGGACATCGGCTGCTTTTTGGATCAGGCGATCCTGCGGGTTGATGGGGTGGACGTGGAGGCGTTCGGTCATCCCGCTATGATGCCGTAACCTTCGCCCTTGGCCATGGCTCGTCGCAGCATTGACGGCAGGCATTTGATTCCGACTCCGCCAACGATGCGCATTCCGATCCTCACCTATCACGCCGGCAATGTTGCCGGCAGCGATTATTCCGGCAACGACCACGTCGCGCTCGCGACGGACCTGGCGATGTTCTCGCGCCTGGGTTGGCGTGTCGTGCCGTTGCAGTGGGTAGTCGATCAACGCCTCGGCCGCACCGATCGCGATCTGCATCGTTGCCTGGCCCTGACCTGCGATGACGGCACCGATCTGGATTTCCGCGATGTCGACTATCCGCAAATCGGAACGCAACGCGGGTTCCTCAACATCTTGCGGGATGCGCAGGCGACGGCGGCTGGCACGCAACCCGATCTGCACATGAGCACCTTCGTGATCGCCGATCCGCTGGCGCGTACACGCATGGATCGCGACTGTCTGCATGACCTGGGCTGGATGAACGAGGATTGGTGGGCGCCGGCAGCGCAGGGCGGCCTGCTGGGCATCGAATGCCACAGCTGGGATCACAATCATCCGGTGATGGCTGGCGACGATCCCGCTGGACTGATCCGCGGCGATTTCCACCAGATCGCCTCGCCGCAGCTGGCGCAGCGACAGATCGACCAGGCGCTGGACTACATCAACAAACGGATCGCGCCACGGCGCTGCCGTTTTTTTGCTTATCCCTATGGTCATGCCAGCGAATTCCTGGCAGGCGACTACCTGCCGGCGAACGGCGCGCGGCTCGGGCTCGATGCCGCGTTCGGCGTCGGCGCGGAACCGGTCACCGGAACCAGTACGGTCTGGAATCTTCCGCGCTACGTCTGCGGCCCGGATTGGAAATCACCGGACGGGCTACGGCTGATTCTCGACGAGTGCGGTCAGCGCTGAAGTACCAATCAGAAAGGACCGATCGCGTGCGCCTGCGCGATCAGCTCTGCCCGCATTTGCGCTGAAACCGTGTCCTTGAAAATCGCCAGCAGATGCGGATGCGGTGTCCTGCTGAATCCGGCCGCCAGATCGATACGCTCTGCCAGCGCATCGCCGCAGTAGCCGAAAATCGCCAGGTAGCGATCGCTGAAATGGCCGATGGCCCAGGAAAGCATGTGGCGATACAGGCCGCCGGCTTCGTGGACCGCGCTGCGCGCATCAGCATCGAGTTGGCGCAGGGCGCGATTGTCTACGCAGGCGCCGCCGCCCAGCAGAAAATCTCCGGAGGCAGTGCCGTGAACGTAGGCCGCCGGCAGCCATTCGCCGTCACGGCCCCGGCACCACGCAACGATATGGTGGGGAAAAGAGGGGATCGCTTCGCGATAACGGTGCTGGAACATCGCGGCAGCAATGCCTGCATCTTCGACTTCCCGGACGCGCACGTGCTCTTCGATCGCCATCGCCAGCCCGGATTCCGATTGCATTACGCGCCGTATCAACGGCCGGCTTTGCGACGCTCGCGCGCGATCAGGAAATCCACCGTCGCGAGCATGCCCTCGGCGCCGCGATCGGTGGTTTCCTTTAGGCGGTACTTGCCGGCGACGATGATGGTCGGCGTGCCGTCGACGGCGCCGGCGATCGCGAACTGGCGGGCCGTATTGAGTTTGGCGCTGACTTCGTAGCCGCGCATGGTCGAGAAGAACTTGTCGCGGTCGACGCCGAATTTGCCGTAGGCATCGGCGATCTGTTCAAGGCTGGCGTTCGCCGCGAGGCTATGATCGACGAAGATCGCGTTGAACACCGCATCGTGCGTCTTCTCCTGCACGCCCAACATCTGCGCGGCATAGAAGGCGCGGGCGAAATTGTCCCAGGGGTTGCCGAACGCCGCCGGTACGTATTCGTAGCGCACATCGGCCGGGAGTTTTTTCTTCCAGGCGTCCACATACGGCTGGAAATGCGCGCAATGGATGCAGACGTAGCCGAAAACCTCGGCG
>NZ_DATGBO010000059.1:0-8069 GCF_035312645.1 Arenimonas sp. | reverse complement strand
CCAGAAAGCCAGAAGGTACTCGCCATCGCCACCCGCGCCAGCATCGCGATCAGGTCATGCGAGCGACGCGCAAGCCAATCAAGCTTGGCCTCGGGATAGAGAAACCTTGATGGAGTGTTCATTGGAATTCCTTTCGGTTGTCGATGAATTCGATCGCCAGCCCGTAGCGGACAAGCAGGGAGAAAAGCGCGGTCGGGTCGGCATCGTGAGCGCCCGCGCGCGCATCGTTCATTGCCGTTTCCAGGCTTGCGCCGGCCATGAGGGCGTCGAGGAAATCGCAGGCACCGACGGGCAGCAGCACGACGACCACATCGAGCGCGGGGCGCGCGACCAGCGCCGCTTCCGGCCGTCGCGATTCGATGCCGCCGAGGTCGGCGGCGGACATGTCGGCCAATCCCTGGTGCGCAGCCCAGAGACTGTGGATGGCGTATCGCGAGCGCATCCAGCGCACCGACGGGTGCAGGCGGACACACGTGTGCCCGAGCCGTGCAGGTTCATTGCAAAGCACTTCGTAGTCTTCGCGCGCAGCCGAGGTCGCATCCGCCGCGTGGAACGCCTGCAGGCAAAGCCGTTCGAGTTGTGCCACCGGTGCGAGGAAAGGAACGGCAGCCGCTGCCGGGTACTCGGCAACGAAACGCGCAAAACCGTCGGAGTAGCCCGCAATCATCGGTGAGCGCGGCGGGTCGGCGAGTACGCGTTGCCGGGCCATGGTGCGGAAGAATGCATCTCCCACGATCGCCTGCGTCACCGGGAAGGCTTCTGCCATAGCATCGACCAGGCTGGCGACGAAGTTGTTGCGATGTATGGCCAATCGCGACGCATCGACGCCGTTGACCGGAAGCGCGCCCGCCTGCCCCGGCACCGACGGCGAATGACGCAGCCAGCCGGCGAAGGCAGCTTGCCTCGTGAAAGCGTTCAAACGGCCCTCGCATCGCGCAGGCAATCCTGCGCCCGCACGGCTTCCGAACGCAGCACGGCGTACGCAGGCACATCCGAATCCCACTCGATCAAGGTGGCGATGGGACCTGTCAACGCGAGCGCATCGCGATACAAGGCCCAGACAGCGTCATCGACCGGAGCTCCGTGATTGTCGATCAGCACGGGCTGGCCGGCGCCGTCGATCTCGCGTGAATGACCGGCAAGATGGATTTCCCGGACGGCGTGCAAGGGCAGCGCGCGGAGGTAGGCCCGGGGATCGCGACCGGTGTTGACGCAGCTGACGAAAACATTGTTGATGTCGAGCAGCAAGCCGCAGCCGGTGCGTTCGACCAGAGCCGCGAGGAATGCCGGCTCCTCCATCTCGCTTTCCGGAAGATCGAAATAGCGACTGGGATTTTCGATCAACAATTGCTGGCCCAGCGCCGCCTGCACCTGGTCGACGTGCTCGTCGACCCGATACAGGCTGGCCAGGTCGTAGGTCACGGGCAGCAGATCATTGAAGAATCTTCCATCGTGGGTTGACCAAGCCAGGTGTTCCGACACCGATGCCGGCTGATAGCGCCTGTGGAGCGCAACCAGCCGCGCCAGATGTTCGGCATCGGGCGGCTTGGCACCACCGAGCGACAGACCGACGCCATGCAACGACACGGGCATCGATTCGCGCAGCCGCGACAGCTGCGCGTGCGGCCGGCCGCCGGCGCCCATGTAGTTTTCCGCATGCACCTCGATGAAAGCGGGAGGGTCGCTGTCAGCGAGCAACGCATCGAAATGCTGGCCATGAAATCCGATGCCGGACAGGCTGCCGTTCATCACGATCTTCCGGACAAACCCGGTCAGCGCTTCATGCCCGGGATGACTTCCTTGAACGCGACCAGTTGTCCATGGCCCGTCGGCGATCGGGGCGACACGATCGTGGTGCAGGTTCCGCCCGGCACCTGTTTCCAGGAATTTCCAGCGAAGTCCTTCTTGCTCGATCCGGCACAACTGGTGCCGGGACCGGCGGCACAGCCGTTCTGGCCGGCCTTGGCGATGCCAAAGCATTTTTCTGCGGCGGTGTTCTTGGCCGCCGGACCATCGGCGGCAAACGCCGTGCTGGTGGCGAGCGCGGCCCCGAGGGCGACAGCGAGGGAAATCGAGGGGGCGAGCACTTTCTGGATACGGGACGACATCTGATTCTCCGGGAATGGGGGTGCGAGACGGTCGCGGCGTGAATCGCCGCGTGAACCACTCCCCCACTGATTCGTCCGGGAACGCGAAAAGGTTACGCCGGGCTCGCACACCATTCGGAAACCAGACCCTCGCCCGCCCAGCACGCCAGCTGCGCAACCGCGCGGGCCGGTACATCCGCCGCCGGATGCCACGTCAAAAGCAGTTCGCAGGCATCGGAAAAACTTCCGCCCGCGATGAAATGAGCGAGCAGCGCCGCTTCTTCGTCATCCAAAGAGCGGAACTGCGTTACCAGGGCGACATCCCGCCAACACAACCACGCCGACGCCGTCAGGTTCGCGCGTGGCGGTGTCTGTTCGTCCTTCAGCGCGATCCAGAGCGCGACAGCATTGCTGATCATCGCGAGGTGCCGGACGCTTGGCGCGAAACGCAGGCGCAATTCCGGCCAGACGGATGCAGGCAGATCCTGCAATTGCATCCAGGTAGCCAGTGGCGCAGCGGGCGCATCGAAGCAGTCGAGCAGACTGCGCTCGAAGCAGGCGAGCTCGGCTACCTCGGGATTCGCTTTGAACAATGGCTGCTGCGCGAGGAAATCCGGCAATGCATCGCCGAATTGCCGGAGCGAGCGATGCCGGGATGGGTGCGCATCGATGTAGACAGTGCAAAGTTCATCCCATGGCGCATCGCCGAGGTATCCGGAGAGCGCGACATGGTCCTTGCCGAGGACTTCGCGCAGTCGTGCCTGGTAGGCGTGGCTGTAGATGCGCATCCCCAAGCCGATGTCGATGCCGCCTTCCGCGCGCAAATCGGCGACAACGCGATCATCGGGTCGCGTCATCGATGCCATGAAGCGTCGCTGCAATCCGGCCAGGTCGTTCACGCCATCAGCCTCGCCGGTGCCAATGCGCGCGAATGGGCGATGCGTGCGAGCTCGAGTTCCGCGATGAGTTCGCGCAAGGGCGGCAAGTGATCATCGCGCTCGATCATGGTGCTGACCGGACCGAGCAGCCCGATGGCTTCCTCGTACAACGCCCACACCGCCGCGCCGATGGCATGGTCGTGGGTGTCGATGGCGTAGCTGCCATAGTCGGTATGCCCGGCAAGATGGATTTGCCAGACGTGATCGGCCGGCAACCCACGCAAATAGTTCGACGGATCGAAACCCTGGTTGCGGGCGCTGACCACGATGTTGTTGACGTCGAGCAATAGCCGGCAGCCACTGCGCAGGGCGACTTCACGCAGAAATTCCCATTCCGGCATGCTCGACTGCGAAAACTGCACGTAGGCACTGAGGTTCTCGAGAAGGATTTCGCGCCCGAGAAAATCCTGCACCTGCTGCACGCGAGCCACCACGTGGTCGACTGCTTCGATGCAATAGGGCAAGGGCAGCAGATCGTGGCTGTTGACGCCATCCACGCCGGTCCAGCACAAGTGATCCGAAATCCAGGCCGGTTCGATTTCCTGCGCGAGCCGCTTCAGCGCCGCAAGATAGCGCCAGTCCAGCGGATCGACGCTTCCGATCGACATCGAAACGCCGTGCAGGACGATGGGATAGTTCTCGCGCATCGCCGTCAGGTAGGCGCGCGGCTTGCCTCCCGCGACCATGAAGTTCTCGGTGTTGACCTCCAGCCAGTCGATCGCGGGCGCGCCCTGGAGCACGTCGTCGAAATATTCCGTTCGCAGGCCCAGGCCGAAACCAAGCCATGGACGGGGCGCCCGGGCCTCGACCCTGGCGCCCCGAACAGCCGGCACGGTTCCCGGAGGCAGCATCAGCCGACCGTACCGCCGACATTGCTGCACGTCGCCGCAGGCAGCGCCACAAAGCCCTTGCCCTTGCATTCGCCGTGGCCCTTGCAGGCATTGGTCGCGGTCTTGCAGTCGTTGTGGCCCTTGCAGACGTTCGCGCCCATGCAATGCACGAAATTCGTCGTCGCGACCGCGACCTTCACCTGCGGATCGATGACTTTGCCGCCGAGACTTGCGCAGGCTTTCGCGGGCGCGGCGACGAAACCCTGGCCTTTGCATGAGCCCTGACCTTTGCAGGCATTGGTCGCGGTCTTGCAGTCGTTGTGGCCCTTGCAGGAATTGACGCCAGCGCAATGGACCAGCTCCACGGAACCGCCGCTGGCTAACTTGGTCTTGGCAAGACCAGGCGCGGCGTGGCTGGCGAGGCCTGCAGCCATCACGGCCAGCGCGGCACCAGAGAGCCGATTGATGTTCTGGGTATTCATGTGCAACTCCTTCGAAGGGACGATGACGATCGGACGATCGTCAGAACCCTATTCGCCCGACGAAGGCGGATGGTTACGCGGGCCGGACGATGGCATCGCGATCGGCGATGCAACGACCCGGGAATCCCGATGAACCCGGCCAGATCAATGACGTCGGCAGCAGCAATCTGCAGCGCTATGGCGAAGCCATGCTGGCGGCACTGCGCGAGGTGCGGGCGGCCGACGGAAGAAGTGGAAATCATCGCGACGACTTTGCCGTCAGCACCTCATGACAAGCGTTCTCGCGACCGAGGGCGATCCGACACCTTTGGCGCATACGCGAAACAGTCGCAGCATTGAGGATGGCTCAAGGCGACATCCTCGCCGCGAACGGAACCTTCAATACCATGACCCGATATTTTTTCGCTGCGTTGCTGCTGCTGTCGCTATGCAGCTCTGCCCAGGCCGCTGGCGCGAAACGCGGCGAAGCGGTGGTCGAGCAATGCCGCCGCGGCAGCACGCAACCCGTGCATGAAGAAGGATTCGTGGCGATCGGCGGCATCGAGCAATGGGTCACCGTGAAGGGCGACAACTGCGCCAATCCGATCATCCTGTTCATCAGCGGCGGCCCCGGCAATCCACTCAGCCCCTACTCGGACGCGGTGTATGGCGCGTGGAGCAAGGACTTCACGCTGGTGCAGTGAGATCAGCGCGGCGCCGGCATGACCTACGGCCGCAGTCCGCCGACACCCGATGCGGTGCTGAGTGGATTGCCGGGGCCACCGCTGACAAAGTGAGGGAAACATCCGCTGCCGGCCGACGAGTTCGATCCGCCGGCAGGCGGGACTGGCGATTTATTCAAAGCGAATCGGTTGCCGGTGCTCTGGATTCGCACCAGACGCGATCTGCGCAGCAGCGAAAAGAAGCTCGGAAATTTGAGTTGCGATGGATTCGAACCATCGACCAAAAGATATGAGCCTTCTTGATGGCTCTTCTTGAATTCCGCGGGATGGTGATGGCGATGGATTCGAACCATCGACCAAAAGATGTGAGCCTTCTTGATGGCTCTTCTTGAATTCCGCGGGATGGTGGTGGATGCAGTCCAGGGTTAACTTCTCTCTGTGCCTTTTCCGTGGTTTCTGGGAAAAGAACTGGGTATTTCCCGAAAATCGGCTTTTTTCGGCAACTCCACAACCCGCACTACGCCTGAAATCGCCTGCCTGACGGACATTCCCTACCGGTCAATCAGGGAATGCACCGCGAATATTTTCCACTCATCAGGCCCTGTTCGCCTTCAAGCAAGTAGTTCGGCCGTCGCCAAATCTTCGTCGATTCAGCGACCGCCAGATTTCGCCGACAAGGCCTTCAACGCCGCCTGGAATTCGTTCGCGATGATTCGTGCGTCGTCGTAAGTTCGCTGCGGCGGCACCGCCACTTGGCTAACCTTCGGCACATCTCGGCGGCGGCCGCGCATCACCTTTGCGATTTCACGATTCAGGCTGTCGACATGCCCTTTCGGAGGCGCTTTTTCCGAAAGCCAGGCGACGACCAGTTGCGGACCGAAGCGCACCTGCATCGCATCGAATGCCGTGGGCGCGCCTTGTCCGTCGACGGGCGCCCGGAAGCCCTTTAGCAACCGGGGCATATCTTCGACCAATTGCCCCATGATCTTCCCGGCACCGCTTTGCGATTTGGCCTCGCCAATCGAGACGATGATGAACTCTGGGGGCGACTTGCGAAGATTGAGCAATCCGCGCAAGCGGTCCGTGACGAGTTGGCCACCGCTATCGCGGACATTGCGCAGCTCCAAATCCAGGATGCCCTGCGCCGGGCGATGCCGCATCACCAATGCCGCCACATCGGCCATGGTCTCCATGATTGGTGTCGGTGGCGGCGGGAAGTCGCCCACGCGCGGGATGGGCAGCTTGCCAACGTCGGCGGGAAGCGCTTGGGGCGTTACGTTCATCTCGCGCAGGGCAGCCGCCACGGCCTGCTCTTCGGCCGACTGGACGCCCGGTGCGTTGTGGAGTCCGATTTCCGATATGACACCAAAGATGTTGTATTGCTGTCCGGCATGACCATCGCGCTTCACCACTTGTCGCGACAGAACTCCGTACATGTACTGATACAGCTCGGGAAGCGTGAAGCCCAATCGTTTCGCCCCATCTTCCGACGCCTGCGTCATGACCTTCTCGGTTTTTCCCCGCACGGTCCGCGTGGCTTCGGCGAGCAGGCGGAACTCACTGGGAAAAGGCTCGAGCGACGTGGCAGATGCGCTCTCCGCTGCAACCGCCGTGGGACGCGGCAGCCTGCCGGGCACCGGGCCTTCGCCCAGCATGGCCCGCAAGGACTTGGCCTCCCCGCCACCTTTCGCGATTTGTCGCAGATTGGCAGCAAAGGCGGCTGCCTCAGCGGGATCGAGGCGCAATTTCTTCAAGGCCGTATCCAGCACCTTGCGAGATGCCTGGTCGCCACGTACATCGACCATCAATTTCCGCAGATCATCTGCGACGCGGACGCGCGCGCCCTTGACCAACGGGTCGCTGCGTCGCTTGCCAACGGATTTTCCTTTTGGCTTTGGATTATTGGTTGCCATCGGAGTCCGGGCCGGTGAGGGTGTCGACATCGGTAACCACTTGCATGGCCAACCCCAAGGACGGCAGGAATGTGTTGATGGCATGCGCTTGCACCAACGACAGCCCTGTCTCAGCGAGGATCTGACCTAGGATGTCGTCGGCGCGCGGCTTACTGGCCAGGGTCGTGCCGAAGGATGCTGCGTCGTCAGCCAGCAAGGCATCGAGTGCGGCTACGTCCATCACGGCATTGATCGAGGCGATCGCCACCAACTGGTTCATCGCATGGCCGTATAGCGAGTACAACGCAATCAGCTGGGTCACCCTCCCGATGGGGGGCACCAGCAAACCGATCAGGGACAGCGTCGCGACCCCTTTGTCGGTGTCGGCCATGGCACGCTCGGCCTTTGCAAGCCGGGCCGCGCGCACGAGGTCGCGGGCATCGGCGCTACGCAAGAAGCCGTTGAGTACTGCGACCGCAAACGCGGCCCGCATCACTTCGGCCTCGTCCCCACTTTCGTGTGCCGTCGACACGATGTCGGCGCGCACGCGCTCTAGCAACTGATCGGCCAGAAGTGGCTCCAAGGAACCGCTACGATCGTCACGCCCCGCCCAAACAGCGGCGCGAACTTCCGGCGTGTCCTGAAGATTGATGCGGAGGTCATCATTGATCGCGTACAGCGACCTGGCTAACGCATCACGCATCCGTTGGGAATTGCTGGATACTGGAATCCCGCCCAACATCATGTCGGCCGTGTCGAAATACTGCGCTATCTGGCCATAGATCACGTTGTCTTCGATCTCGCCTGTCGCACCCTTACGCTCGGACATGCACAACGCCAGCACGCCCGGAGCAATCCGATGCTGCGCGGTGGTCGCACGGAACATCTCCTGAAAGCGCTTCACTGCGTCTGGGAGTGAAGGCGGATCCGGTTGGCCCGACGTTGGCGGGCCACCGCCGGCCGCTTCGCCACCGGTATCTGCAGGAGCGCCTTCATTGGTCGTCGCGTACGGTGTCGAAGGCGCTTGCGCCGTCGACTTGTCAGCCGCACTCGCTGTCGCGACGGCCGAATACGCGGTGCTTAGTGCTTTGATCGCCGCCAGCAGGTCGGCGGCCGCACCAGGAATTTCGGCATCTCGCACTTCGTATTGCGTTTGGCTGGTGCCCGGCCCCCCTTCT
>NZ_DATGBO010000058.1:0-2368 GCF_035312645.1 Arenimonas sp. | reverse complement strand
GAAGCCGCCGGTCCGTCGATGGCGATGATCATGACGGCATTCTTCCCACGACCTCGATCGCCGTACGTATCGCTGCAGGGGCCGAAGGGTCCAGATAGATCGTTCCGTCCTTCTTTAATGCAACCCGCCGTGGCTTCTCGGCCGAATTGTCGTAGATCGCTGCCCAATCCGCCTGATCCAGGAACCACGGAAGCTGCCCGAGAGATTTGGCCCAGCGCTCCCTGATCTTTACCTCGTCGACGTTGTGACCCCCTTTTTTCACGCGAAGACGCACACGCTCGACGTTGAGATCAGGTGATTGCAGAATGATGTAGGTCAAACGAAATTCGAATTGTTGTTGCTTTGCAACTAGCCCGAACTTCCTTCTTGCGGAATCGATAACCCACTGAACTCGCGTTTGTTTGTCGCGAGCGCGGGGGCAGTTACTGGGTACGATCCGGGTTGATACCGAGAAGTTCGAAGGCGCGTTGCTGGATCGGAGTTGGCCTGGTGTGAAGGGTGAAGAGGTATTTCTCGTTGAGGGCGGTGGTGGCCTGGATGCGGCAATAGGTGGCGAGGTCGGCGAGGAGGGTTTGGAAGCTGTGCACCGGCAGACCGTCCGCGGTGCGTCCGGTGGTCTGCTTGCGGTTGGCGACGTCGGAGCGCTCGGCCTTGGCGACGATGCTGGCGCGCTTGGCGGCAGCGGCCTCGTGATCGGTCTCATCGTAGATCATAGGGGCGAGCCGCGCGCGCATGTGATGCTCGACATGATAGGCGAGCATGCATAGCAGGACGTGGCCGCGCACCCGCGGCGCGGTCCAGTGGAAGATCGGCCGCAGATGGATGTCGACGGTCTTGAGCGAGCGGAACGCCTGCTCGACCTGGGCAAGCGACTTGTAGGCGCCGACGGTTGCGGCATCGCCGAGAACCCGTTTGGGCAAGTTGGTGCGCACCACGTAGAAGCCGTCAAGCGCCGCCTCGGCCGCGATGACATCGGTCTTGCGGCGGAACGCAAAGGTCGCCTCGCCGATGTCGAGTTCGAAGTGCTTGGCCATCTTGTAGCGGTTGACGACGGCGCCGACCTTGAGGCCAATCTGGTCTTTGCCGCGCAGCGGCTGCCTGGCGCGCGCGACGGCGGCAGCGATGACGGCGAGATCGCGTTCGGTCGCGGCCAACAGGTCGAGACGCTTGCGGCGGCGCTCGGCGGCGAGTTCGCCGTTGCGGCAGACGATGAGCCGCTCGCCCGGATAATCGGGCGAGGTGATCGCCGCAATGTCGCGCCGGTCGAACAGCGACAGCTGCAATTCGCCGGCCTCGACCAGCGCGCGGATGGCCGGAGCGCGCAGCGCCGTGATCCAGTCGAGGCCGGCCGGCGCGATGTCTTCGTCGATGCGCGTTTGCGTAATCATGCCGCGGTCGCCGACCAGCACCACATGCTTGAGGGCGAAGCGCGCCTTGATCTTGTCGATCTGCGCCGCAAGGGTCGCCGGGTCGCCGGTATCGCCCTCGAACACTTCGATCGCCACTGGGCAGCCGTCTGGCGCACACATCAGGCCGTAGACGATCTGCAGCTTGCCCTTCTTGCCGTCGCGATTGTAACCGAGCCGGGCGAGTTCGCAGCAGCGCCCCTCCAGGTAGCTCGACGACACGTCGTAGAGCACCAGCGTGCCGTCGCGCAGATGCTTGCGGGCAAGCGCCTGCTCGATCGCGCCCTGGCGCTCGCGGAGCCAGTCGATGGCGGCGTAGAGTTCGTCCTCATCGATGGCGCCGAGACCAAGAATGTCGCCGAGACTTGAAGAGGCAGTCGCCGGATCGAGCATGCGGGCGGTGGCGAGCTTGGAGGCCGGCGCGATCAGCCGCACCACGATCATTGCAATGACGAGATCGCGTGGCCGGTTGCCGGCCGGACCGAGAATGCGATCAAGCCCGATGGCGCGCAGCGTGCCGAGCACAGCGGCGACATGACCGTGCGGCAAGGCGCGCCGCACGATGATGCTCTCCCGGTCGGCCGGCGTCGCGGTGCCGCCCTTGAGCAGCGTGCGCAGCCCCTCGACGAGTTCGGCCGGCCAATCTGACAGATTGGCAATGGTGCGTTTTTTGATCTTGGCGCCGTCGCGAAAGCTCTCGCGCAGCAGGATGGCGGGCGGCGAATTCCGGTTCGGCACCGATTCGATATACATGGCGACAATATAACGACATGGCACCACATTATCAATAAGCATTTTACCATTTACATGGCTACATTTTACTGGCCATTTTCCGGGAATTTCATCAAATCCAAGGCTTTATAGATTTTGATAGAGGGAAGTTCGGTTTAGCCAAGCGATCAACTCGTTCAGGTCCTTCGCTGCTATCGTTTTCCTTGCAAAAACTAAAAATGGAAACGTCG
>NZ_DATGBO010000057.1:0-35699 GCF_035312645.1 Arenimonas sp. | reverse complement strand
GAAGACGCGCTGCGCCTCGCCCGCGAATTGCTCGAGAACGATGGCCTGGTGCTGCTGTCACCGGGCGCGCCGAGTTTTCCGCGCTACAAGGATTACGTCGAACGCGGCCGACATTTCGCCAAGGCCGCCGGCTTCGATCCGGAATCGATCAGTTCCATTCCCGGTCTCGGCGTTTCCTGACGCAAGAGCGTAGGAGCTGGCTCCTACGGAACGTTTGGGCATCTCGCGCACATCCTCTTAACCTGCACTGGCGATAATGCCGCCAGCCATTCGTCCGCGATGAGGATCCGCCATGCGTCGTCTATTGCTGCTGCTGTGTCTTTTCGTCATCAGTGTTTCCAGCGTCGCCGCGCCGCGCGCCGACAAGATCAGCTGGAAGGCGGGGGGCAAGGATTTCGATGGCTACCTGGTCTGGGACGACGCCAGCAAGGCGCCGCGTCCGGGGCTGGTGATGGTGCCGAACTGGTACGGCGTCAACGACCACGCGATCGCCAAGGCGAAGACGCTGGCGGGCAAGGATTACGTGATCCTGCTCGTCGACATGTATGGTCGCGGCCTTCGTCCTGCGAATCCCGATGAAGCCGGCAAGGCGGCCGGCGAGGTCTATGCCGATCCGGCAGGGTTGCGCACGCGCATCAATGCGGCGCTCGCTGCATTGCGCGGCGCCGGCAAGAAAGCGCCGCTGGATACGACCCGCATCGGTGCGATCGGTTTCTGTTTTGGCGGCGCGGTCGCGCTGGAACTCGCGCGCAGCGGTGCCGATATCGCCGGTGTCGCGACTTTCCACGGCAACCTCAGCACCAAACTGCCGGCGACGAAAGGCGCGGTAAAAGCGCCGTTGCTGGTGATGAATGGCGGCGACGACAAATTCATTTCCGCCGAATCGATCGCCGCGTTCCAGGACGAGATGCGCAACGCCGGCGCCGACTGGCAGTTCGTGAGTTTCGGCGGCGCCGTGCATTGCTTCGCCGAACCCGACGAGCACGGCACGGTGCCGGGCTGCCAGTTCCACGAGCCGAGCTATCGCCGCAGCGTGCGCATGATGCACAACTTCTTCGGCGATGTTTTCGCGAAGAAGTAGGTTCGCCGTTGTAGGAGCGACGCAAATCGCGAAATCCCAACGCGTGTCCGGAGCGGTCGCGACTTGCGTCGCTCCTACACCGAGCGAAAATCAGTGATTACGCTCGATCGCATATCGCGCCAAGCCACGCATTGCCTGCACCCAATCGTTGTCGGGCAGGTCGGCGATGGCGGCTTCGGCGGCGTCGGCGTAACGCATGGCGAGTTGGCGGGAGTATTCGAGGCCGCCGCTGGCGTGGATCGCCGACAACACTTCCGGCAGCGCGGCGGTGTCGCCGGCGCGGATGATCTCGGCGAGGCGTTCGCGCACGGCCGGTTGCGCATGCGCGAGCGCGTGGATCACCGGCAGCGTCGCCTTGCCTTCGGCGAGATCGTCGCCGAGGTTCTTGCCCAGCGTTTCGGCGTCGGCGGTGTAGTCGAGCACGTCGTCGGCGATCTGGAAGGCCAGGCCGAGGTTCATGCCGTAATCGTGCAGACGTTGTTGCAGCGGTACGTCGCCGCCCGCGACCAGCGCGCCAAGACGCGTCGCCGCCGCGAACAGCACGGCGGTCTTGCGCTCGATCACGCGCAGGTAGGCCGCTTCGTCGGTGTCGGGGTTGTGCACGTGCAGTAGCTGCAGCACTTCGCCCTCGGCGATCTGGTTGGTGGTGTCGGCGAGCACGCGCATGATCGCCATCGAATCGAGCTCGACCATCAACTGGAAGCTGCGCGAATACAGGAAGTCGCCGACCAGCACGCTGGGCGCATTGCCCCAGAGCGCGTTCGCGGTTTTCCTGCCGCGACGCAGATCGGATTCATCGACGACATCGTCGTGCAGCAGCGTCGAGGTGTGGATGAATTCGATGATCGCCGCGAGCTGGTGCTGGTCGCTGCCGCGATGGCCCAGCGCCTGCGCGGTGAGCACCACCAGCAATGGCCGCAGCCTTTTTCCGCCGGCGGCGACGATGTGTTCGGAAATCTGCTGGATCAGGACGACATCGGAATCGAGTCGCGTGCGGATCAGCGTGTTGACCTGCGCCATGTCGGCGGCGGCCAGGGACTGGATCTGGGCGATGCCGGGCAGGGTCGGGGCGAGGGCGTGGTCTGGCATGCGGGCATTATAAGCGGGCACGGGCGATCACCGCGCTGCGGCGAACACCCGGTAATGCTGCAGGCTGAGGCCGATACGTTCACCGGCTGCGGGCAGCGCGAGCAGGTCGTGGCTGGAAAGATCCATCACCAGCGGCCGCGTCTGCCCGGCCAGCGCCGCCTCAAGCGTGACCCGGCCCGCGAGCCGCCGCACCTCCAGCACCTTGGCCTGCAGGCCTTTGCCTGATTCGGAAAGACGCAGATCGTGCGGCCGCGAATACAGCGTCGCCGGGCCGACCGGACAATCGTCGCTGGTCAGTGGCGTCGACATGCCCGCTGCGAAGAACAGACCGTCGCGCACCTCGCCCTCGATCTGGTTGGAACGGCCGATGAAATCGAACACGAACGGCGAGGCCGGATGCGAATACACGCGCTCGGGTACATCGTCCTGCACGATCGCGCCCTGGTTCATCACCACCACGCGATCGGCGAGTTCCAGCGCTTCCTCCTGGTCGTGGGTGACGAATACCGTGGTCAATCCGGTTTCGTCGTGCAGCGTGCGCAGCCAGCGGCGCAGCTCGATGCGCACTTTCGCGTCCAGCGCGCCGAAGGGTTCGTCGAGCAGCAGCACGGTCGGATCGATCGCCATTGCCCGCGCCAGTGCCACGCGCTGGCGTTGTCCGCCGGACAATTGCGCCGGCAGGCGGTCGCGCAACGCGGCGATCTGCACGAGTTCCAGCAAGTCGTCGACTTTTTTCCGGATCGTCGCTTCCGCGGGCCGCTGCCGGCGTGGCTGCGAGCGCAGGCCGAAGGCGACGTTCTCGAACACGCTCATGTGCGGAAACAGCGCGTAATGCTGGAACACGAAACCGACGCGACGATCGCGCAGGCTCAGGCGCGTGGCGTCGTTGTCGCCGAACCGGATGCGGCCGCCGTCGACCGGCAGCAGCCCGGCGATCAGACGCAGCAAGGTGGTTTTTCCCGAACCGGAAGGGCCGAGCAGCGCGACCAGCTGGCCCGAGGGAATGGCGAGGTCGATCGGGCTGAGTGCGGCGACGCCGTCGAACCGCTTGCCCACGCCTTCGATGAGAATGTCCATGATGCTCCGTCAGTGGGTGCGGGCGGCGCGCGCCAGGCTTTCGCCGTGGCGACGCTCCAGCCAAAGTTTCAAGCCAAGCGTGATCAGCGCCAGCACCGTCAGCAGCGAGGCGACCGCGAATGCCGCCGCCGTCTGGAAATCGTTGTGCAATATCTCGACTTGCAAGGGCAGCGTGTTGGTGAGTCCGCGGATATGCCCCGAGACCACCGACACCGCGCCGAATTCGCCCATCGCACGGGCGTTGCACAGCAGCACGCCGTACAGCAGCGCCCAGCGCACGTTCGGAAACGTCACGCGCCAGAACATCTGCCAGCCACTCGCGCCCAGCGACGCGGCGGCTTCTTCCTGATCCTGGCCCTGCTGCTGCATCAGCGGGATGAGTTCGCGCGCGACGAATGGAAACGTGACGAAGAACGTCGCCAGCACAATGCCCGGTGTGGCGAAGATGATCTTGATCTCGTGCGCCTTCAGCCACTCGCCGAACCAGCCCTGCGCGCCGAACAACAACACGAACACCAGCCCCGCAACCACCGGCGACACCGAGAACGGCAGATCGATCAGGCTCAGCAACAGACCTTTGCCGGGGAAGCGGAACTTGCTGATCGCCCACGCGGCGGCGACGCCGAAAATGACGTTCGCGGGCACGCACAGGGTCGCGACCAGCAAGGTCAGCCAGATCGCGGCGAGCGTGTCGCTTTCCAGGATCGCGTTTTGGTAGGCCGCCCAACCTTGTGCCGCGGCTTCGACCACCACCACCGCCAGCGGCAACACGACCACGATCAGAATCAGCGCGATCGCGATGGCGATCAGCAGCCAGCGCAACCAGCGCGGCTCGCTGATCGCGGCATCGGCGCGTTCAGAGGATCTGGCCACGGCTGAGCCTCCGTTGCAGGGTGTTGAGCGCGAACAAGATCAGGAACGAGGTCGCGAGCATCAGCGAGGCGATCGCGGTGGCGCCGGCGTAGTCGTATTCGTCGAGCTTGATCACGATCAGCAGCGGCGCGATCTCCGATACATACGGAAGATTGCCGGCGATGAAGATCACCGAGCCGTATTCGCCGACACCGCGCGCGAATGCCAGCGAAAACCCGGTGAGCAAGGCCGGTGCCAACTGCGGCAGCAATACTCGCCACAGCGTGGTGAAGCGGCTGGCGCCCAGTGATGCGGCGGCTTCCTCGTGTTCGCGGTGCAGGTTTTCCAGTACCGGCTGCACGGTGCGCACGGTGAACGGCAGTCCGATGAACAGTAAAGCGACAATGATGCCGACCGGCGTGTACGCGACCTTGAGTCCAGCCAGTTCCAGCCAGTGACCGAGCCAGCCGTTGCCGGCGTAGATAGCCGTGAGTGCGATGCCGGCGACGGCAGTCGGCAGCGCGAATGGCAGGTCGATCAGCGCGTCGAAGAAACTGCGCGCAGGAAAGCGATAACGCACCAGCACCCAGGCGATCAGTCCGCCGATCACGGTATCGATCAGCGCCGCGAGCAGCGCGGTGCCAAAACTCAGCTTCATCGCCGCCCACACGCGCGCATCGCTGGCGATCGCCCACCAGCCATGCACGCCGAGGCCGCTGGCCTTGATCAGCAAGGCCAACAGCGGAATCAGCACGATCAGGCTCAGCCAGGTCAGACTGATACCCAACGTCAAGCCCAGTCCGGGCAAAGGGCCGGCCTGGCGCCAGGGATGTGCGAGCTTGGCGAAGACAGCACTCATCGCGATGGCTTGTAGATCTGGTCGAACGTGCCGCCATCGGCAAAATGTTCGGACTGCGCTTTCTTCCAGCCGCCGAAGGCTTTGTCGATGGTCACCGTCACTACGTTTGGAAATGCCTTCAGCGCTTCCGGCGAAACCAAGTCGGGCCGCGACGGACGGAAGTGATGTTTCGCTGCAAGTTGCTGGCCCTTGGCGCTGTAGAGAAAGGCGAGATAGGCCTCGGCGAGTTTGCGCGTGCCGTGGCGATCGACGTTTTTGTCGACCACCGCGACTGGTGGTTCGGCGAGGATGCTGATGCTCGGGATGACGATCTGCAAGTCCTTGCCTGCGGGTTCGCTCTGCGCGAGTTGCGCCTCGTTTTCCCAGGCGATCAGTACGTCACCGATGCCGCGATCGACGAACGTGGTGGTCGCGCCGCGCGCGCCGGTATCGAGCACCGGCACGTTGGCGAACAGACGTGCGAGGAAATCCTTGGTCTTGCCGAGGTCGCCATGGCTTTGTTGCGCGGCGTAGGTCCAGGCGGCGAGGTAGTTCCAGCGCGCGCCGCCGGAGGTTTTCGGATTCGGCGTGATCACCGAGACGCCGGGGCGCACGAGATCGTTCCAATCGCGGATGTTTTTCGGATTTCCCTTGCGGACCAGCAGCACGATCGTGGACCGATACGGCGTGCTGTTGTTGGGCAGGCGCGTCTGCCAGTTCGCCGGCAGCAATTTGCCCTTGTCGGCGATGGCATCGATGTCGGCGGCGAGCGCGAGCGTGACGACGTCGGCTTCAAGCCCGTCGATCACCGCACGCGCCTGCTTGCCGGAACCGCCATGCGAGGCCTGCAGCACAACGTCCTGACCGGTCTTCGCTTTCCACTCGCTGGCGAATTCCGTGTTGACCTCGCGATAGAACTCGCGGGTCGGATCGTAGGAAACATTGAGCAGCTCGGTGTTTTTTGCCGCGCTCAGACCGGCGCTGGCAGAGAGCGCGGCGATGAGCAGGATCTTGGCGAGATGATTCATGGGTGGGCTCCGTGATGTGCCGGAAAGTCAGAACGAAACCTGCACGCGTGAGAAGAAGGTCTTCTCGTCTTCGCGATCGGCGCCCTTAGCGGCGCCGCCAGCGAAATGTGCGCGGCTGTGGTTGAACACGAGCTTGAGATTGCTGGTCAGGTACCAGTTCAGGCCAAGGCCCCAGGCGCGCGCGTTGCTTGCCGAGGTCGCGGCATCGGCATACAGCGGGAAGGCACGGTCGTCGATATCAAGTTCGCCGTAGCGCGCGACCAGTTCGAACGCGCCCCAGCCGTTGCTGCCGGGTTCGAACGGATGCGCCGGCTTGACTACGCCGCGATAGCTCGCGTCTTCGCCGGTAAGCACCCAGCTGCCGGTGAGCTGCCAGGCGTCGTTGCGCAACGTGATGCGTGTGGTCGGTTTGCCGTTGAGTGCAAGTTCCTGCCGCGAACTGATGTATTCGCCAAGCAGGCCGAAGGCGTTGCGATAGTAATAAGCCTGCGGCGAAAAGCGGGTGTGGCTGCCATCGGCGAGCACGGTACTGCGATAGGCGAAGAACTGGTTCTGTCCGGGTGTGCGGTAACGCGGCAGGAAATTGTTGCCGGCGCCTTCCTTCTCGCCTTGGCTGGCCGCGATACCGAAGCCGAAACCCGACCAGGCATTGGCGGAATTTTTCCAGGGTTCGAAAAAGATGCGTGCGGCGGCTTCGAAATGATCGTCGCCATCGATGGTCGGCGCGTCGCGGCCATCGGGTGCGCCATTGAACACGCCGAGCGCGTAATTGATGCGGCCGGCCGCGAGTTCTCCCTGCAGCTGCACGCCGAGATCGCGGTTCGGCGCGAGTTCCGTCGGGAAGCCGCGTTCGATCGATGCCGTGCTGCTCGATGACTGCAAACGCTCGAGCCCGATCGGGCTGATGAACTTGCCAACGCGCAGCGTGTAGGCGGGATTGAAACGCAGGTCGACATAGGCGTCGACCAGCGTGGCGCTGTCGCCGGCGAAATCGGGTGTGATCCGGAAGCCGACCAGGGAGCCCAGCGAACCTTCAAGCGTTGGTCGTACCAGACGGAACAGGAAGGTGTCGTTCTGCGGCAGCGCGTTGTCGCCGAAGAACAGACGTTGATCCGCCTGCACGGTGCCGCGCAGCTTGATTTCGAAATCGCCCTTGGCATTGCGCGCGCTCAGGCCTTTGTCGTTGACGGTGACGACCGGCACACTCGCGGCTTTCGCGGTCGCGTCCTCCTGCTGCAATTCAAGCTGGCGCTCGATGATGCGCAGGCGCTGGTCGAGTGCGACGAGGGTGTCGGTGTTGTTGTTGGTGCTGCTGTCGGCAGGTGATGCCGAAGGCGCGGGTGAAGGCGGTTGCGATCGTGCGAGTTGTTGCTCGAGGCGGCGCAGACGTTCGGAAAGCGCGGCAATGGTCGCGGTCTGGGCATTGCTGGCGCTGGTTTCGGCAGCGATATTCAGTGCGAGTGCCGCGGCATTCGCTGGCGCCGTCGGTGTCGATGACGGATCGGCGGCGTAAGCGGGCAGGGCGGCGAACAATGCAGCGGCGGAAAGCAGACGACGGGGCATGAGGACTCCTTTGGAAAGTTGCATCGGGCGCCTCCAGTCGTCTGGTTGGCAGGGGGAAATGGCGAAAGGCACGCGATCGGCAGTGATCACGGGATGGCTTCGATGGAGGATCAACAACCGCCAGCCGGCGTGGTGTCCAGTTTCATTTTCTCGGTCCTGACCACCTGCACGATCCGCGACTGGTGCAGCACGATCTCCACGCTGCCGTAAGGCGTGGTGCGGATCGCTTCGAGCACGGCGAGTTCGTGCGTGGTCACTTCGGCAGCGATTGCGTCGGCGTTGGCGATGCCGGTTCGCGCAGGCTTCAAGGATGGACGCGGTTGCATGCGACCTCCTCACGGGATGCAGCGATGACGGCTGGAGCGACGAATTGCCCGTTGGCATCGGCGAATTGGCGCAGGCTGCGCTGGTCGATCACTTCCGACATCGCGCTGCGGACATCGCCCATCAACGCGCGCAGCGCGCAGGTTTCTGGCTCGCAGTCGTCGCAGGGTTTGTAGGCGGTGATCGAAGCGCAGCGGATCGGCGCGATCGGGCCGTCGATGCAGCGGACGATCTCGCCGATGGTGATCGTCTCGGCCGGGCGCGCCAGCCGGTGCCCGCCGAGCAGGCCGCGCTTGCTGCGGACCAGGCCGGCGTTGCGCAGCTGGACCAGGATCGCTTCGAGGAATTTTTCCGGGACGCCGGCGTGGTGGGCGATCTCGCGTGCCATCAGCCGCTCGGGCTCGCACCGGGCCAGCGTCGAGAGGGCGCGCAGGGCATATTTGGCTTTCATCGTCAGCATGGCGCGGCGGGCATCCCTCGAATCACAGTGGTCTTATAGGGTTTGCGATTTCTCTTCGTCAATCCTTATGAAACAATGAGTTATGGCTGATTCGAATGTCCATATTCGCCTCCGCTATAAGCCTGGCCTGCGATCAGGCGCAGGCCCCGGCAAATCCCGACGGCAGCGCGGTCGGATTTCTGGCGCCGCCGGCGCCTGCGTATACTTCAGGATTGGCCGGAAGCGGATTTGGAGAGGAAAGACATGGCACGTGGCGTCAACAAAGTGATTCTGGTCGGCACCCTGGGCAAGGACCCGGAAGTCCGTTACTCGCAAAGCGGCACGACCCTGACCAGCGTGTCGGTCGCGACCAACGAGTCGTGGAAGGACAAGAACGGCGAGAAGCAGGAACGCACCGAATGGCATCGGGTGAAGTTCTTCGGCAAGCTCGCCGAGATCGCCGGCGAATACCTCAAGAAGGGCGGCCAGGTCTACATCGAAGGCTCGCTGCGCACCGAGAAGTACACCGACAAGGCTGGCGTCGAGAAATACAGCACCGACATCATCGCCGACCAGATGCAGATGCTCGGCGGCCGTGGCGACGGCGGCGGTGACCGCGCCCCGCGCGAATCCGGCGGCGGCGACAGCTACGGCGGTGGTCGCAGCAGTGGCGGTGGTGGCAGCGCTCCGCGCAGTGGCGGCAACGCGCCATCGGCACCGAGCCGCAACGACGATCCGTTCCCGGATGACGACATCCCGTTCTGAGTCGGCATCCAGTCGTCATCGCGGGTTGAATTGAATGGCAGAAAGCTTCGGCTTTCTGCCATTTCTTTTGCGCGTGCATTTTTCCTGCCGATGAATTCTTCGCAGGGCAAGTCAAAAAAATCATTTGAATGATTAAAGAAAGTCCGCGGCCCATCTGGATGGGCGATGTGGGGCTGTTGAGGGGCTGCGCATCGAGAAGTGTATCGGCGATATCGCTGCATCGACAGGACTGTCTTGTGCTGCTATGCGTCAACAATGCAGCGATCGCGCAGACATGTGAGCGAGCTGCGTCGAGACGTGCGAGCGCGGACTTACTTTTTTTTAACAGCCGCGATTTACCAATGCATATGCACTGATTCGAGACAGTGATTTGCGAAAGATCGAAGGCATGTGGCCGATTCGCTCACCGCCTGCCGTGAGTAATTGCTGAGTACGCACGACCCGAGATGCGGAGCCATTCTCTGCCCGGTCCGGGGACCCACCATCAATCAGAACGCAAAGGACGCCATTCAAATGGATGATCTATTTCGTTTCCTGTTGCTGCGGCCAGCCACTCCCGTAGCTCCCGACGACATCAATGAACTTGCCGCGAGTTTTGCGCCTGCGGGAACGCCGGTGGATGCGGCACGGAAGAAAGCCCAGGCCTTCGTGGATCGCAAGGCACACGCCACTTCTGCTGCTGGAATGAAATATTCCGGTGCTGCATTGAAGGCCGTATCCGGATTGCGTGCGGGAGGTCTGCCTGCCGCAGAACTGGCGACTCTCGTGAAAGCCGCGACGGGCAAGACCCTCGCACAAGTCATCGCCGATCCGAAGTTTTCCGCTGAGGCGAAGCTGCTCGCGGATTCGCTGGTCGCGATGAAACTTCTTTCCGATTCTTCAGGCGGCGACGCCGCAGGGCTCGCGATGGTCGCGCAGGGCTACGATGCGATCCAGCTGGCGAGCAGCGGACGCGACCCCGTCCAGCTTCGCCCGCTCACGATCGCGAATTTCCCCGGCAATTTCCCCGGCCGCACGCCAGCTCCAGGGGCACCGCGCCCACCTTCGGCGCCGCCGAAGTCAAACGATTCGAAAGCCACTGCTGCGTCGCTGGCCAACCTTGAGGCGGCGTTGAGCGCACTCACTGCGCTATCCGTTTCTGCTTTCGACACCAAGAACGCCTTGCCCCTCGCAGTGACGTCGGGCCGCGCGCGCCGAACCACAGCCAGCGTCGCGGCTGCGTCGACAAAGCCCTGGCTGCTGTCCGCGTCCGCTATCGCCAAGCTGCCGGCGGCGGTGCGCAAAACTCTCGCCGAACATGGCGCGAATCCGCAGGCCCAGCCACTCCCGCAGGTAATGGAAACCCTCAACACCGCGAAAGCACCGCTCGAATTGCTGCTGGTCGATATGTCCGAGGCGGTCGAGCTCAGCCAGTTCGGAAATGCTGTGGCTGCGGTCACTCCCGCCGACTACATCGGCGAGCCGACCAGTGCGTTGCCTGCGCTTCCCGGCAATATCCGCCCAGCCGGAATCGGCGATCTGCTGATGGTCAAGCAGCACACGCTCCGCTACGAAGGCGGCGAGCTTGCCCATGTCGAGAACATCCTGAAGTCCGAGCACCTGTCGCGCGACACCCGTCGCCTGGAACGCACCGAGACGACCGTCCTGCAGGAAACCGAAACGACGAAGGAAGAAACCCGCGATACGCAGACCACGGATCGCTTCTCGCTCAATCGCGAAACCTCGAACACGATCAAGACCGACAGCTCGCTGAAAGCCGGTCTGTCCGTGGATGCGAAATACGGGCCGTTCGTGGAAGTGAAGGCGAACGCCGATTTCTCCACCTCCGTATCGACCGAATCCGCCGAGAAGCAGGCCACCCAGTTCAGCAAGGACGTGGTGGAGCGGTCGACCTCGAAGCTGGTGGAGCGGGTGCTCGAGCGCCGCAGCGTCACCACCATCACCGAGTTCGAGGAAAAATACTCGCACGGCTTCGACAACAGCACCGGCGCGGGCCACATCAGCGGCTTTTACCAGTGGCTGGACAAGGTGCTGCAGGCGCAGGTCTACAACTACGGAAAGCGCCTGCTCTTCGATGTGACGTTGCCCGAGCCGGCAACGAATTTCATTCTCGCGCAGACGCACGAAAGCGATCCGTCGACCACGCTCGTGAAGCCGCCTGCATTCACGGCGATCGCGTCGCAGATCACCGAAGGAACTTATCTGCAGTGGGCGAAGACCTACGACGCCACGGGCCTGGAACCGCCGCCGGCGCCAATCAAGACCGTCGTCAAGACCTTCGCCGGTGTTTATGCCCAGGACGGACATCAGAGCACCGAGTCGGCGACGCTGGCGATCGACGACGGCTATCGAGCGAAGTACTGCTCGTTCGTCAAGGACGCCGTCCGGGAAGCCAACGCGCAGTGGCGCGTCTTTGTCGGCAGCGCCTGGTACGACGCGCTTACCGGCGATCAGTATCGGAACATGGCGGGCGAAGTCGGCTCGATTGGTTTTGCCTACGACGCGCAAAATGTGAACGTGTTGTCGGCGTCGATAGAAATATTCTGCGAGCGCACCGAGCGTGCCTACCAGGCTTGGCAGCTCAAGACGCATGCGACGATCACCCAGGCCTACCTGGCGAAGATGCAGGACTTCGAACAGAAACTCGCGCAGGCGCGCGCCGCGGCGGCTACGGTGATCGCCGGGCACAACCCGGAGTTCAACCAGCGCTTGGTCAGCGATGAACTGCGCAAGCAATGCATCGCTCTCGTCACCGGCCAGCACTTCGAATCTTTCGGCGCGCTGGAGCTTTCGGCCGAAGGCTACGCGCAGCCGAACCTCGACCGCACTGCCACCCAGATGCCATACGTGCGTTTTTTCGAACAGGCCTTCGAATGGGAACACATCGTCTATTTCTTCTATCCGTATTTCTGGGGCTGGAAAGCCGGCTGGAAGAATCGCTTTCTGCTCGATGACGTCGACCCGCAGTTCGGGGATTTCCTGCGGGCCGGCGCCGCCCGCGTCGTCTTTCCGGTTCGGCCCGGATTCGAGGCCGCCGTCGTGCACTATCTGGAAACCGCGAAGATATGGAACGGCGGCGCGGCGCCGGATATTTCCGGTTCCCTGTACGTGCCCATCGTCACGGAGATCCAGGAGGCGACGGGTGCGCCCGGCGGTGAAGTGCCGGTCGGCGATCCCTGGCTCGTGCGATTGCCGACCACGCTCGTACGTCTTCGCGCGAACAACGACCTGCCCGAGTGGCAGAAGGTGGGAGACAACTGGCAGCCGACGAACTGATCGCGTCGCACGATCATGTCCGACTACGACAGCAGGCTTCGGCTCTATGCGCTGGCGAATCCCGCGGATTTCGCCGCGCAGGGCGCGACCATCGAACGGCTGGTCCTGCAGACACTGCGGCTGCCGCCTTCGCCGCTGCGCCGCGTGTACATCTCGCCGAGCAGTGGCTGGTTCGAGTACACCGCACTCGATGAGTTGTGGGAGCGGAGCACGCCACCAACGCTGCCCGCCGCACCTGCTGCAATGAAAGCCGCCGAGGAATTGCTCGCGAACCTGGAGCGGGCTTGTTCCGATGCCAATCGCGCCTGGCCGACGAGCTTGCGCGGAATGGCCTTGTTTCCGCCCATCGCGATGCTCCAGCGCATCGGCCTGCATGCGGTACCGCGACCGGATGGCTCGAACTGGGACCATTGGATCTATCGCGCGCAACCGCGACTGGCGTTGGATGGCGGATCGAAAACCCGCGCCGATGTTTTCGGCGCGCAGATCGAAGTGCGCATCGGCCACATGGGCCAGCCGATCAGCGTGCGCTCGCGCTGGACTCCATTGTCTGGCGAGCAGCAATTCACCGACCTGTCCGCCTTCCGGCCATCCGCTGCCGAGGATGCCAAAGACGTCGGCAGTGCTGACACCACCGCACCGCCGATTCGCTTTTCCCTGGATGGCGATGGCATCCCGCAGTACTACCTCGCGCCGTATTACTTCGCTTCGGACGATGGCGAGTACGACATGACGAGTGCATCACCGTATTCGCTGACCGTCGCCGTGGACCTCACGCGCCAGGACAAATCCGGCATGACGCTTACCGCGCTCGCCCGCGGCGGCAGCGGGAATTACGCCTACAACTGGGGCGTGTATTCCATGCCTCTGGTCGAAAACGGAATCCGCGAACTCGGCCCCGGCAGCACAGTGATCATCAGCAATGGCGACGGGCGACCGGTTGCGAGTTCGATCAAGCTCGACAGCCGCGCCTGCATCGTTGCCCTGAATGTGAAAGATCGTGCGACGGGGGCGTTCAAGCATCACCAGCAACAGATATATCCCCGTATTCCTGTCGAAGGCGACGTCGAAGTTTCGTCGTCGCAGCTCGCCTAGCCCGCTATGAAATGCGCCGACTCCGCCACCGGTTGGACCTTCGACTGCCTGACCGATGTCTCGGGGCAGCCGCAAGATGGCGGTCTCGTATTGCAGAAGGTGCGGCATGACGGTCACAACTTCGCCAAGGACATCCGCACTGTCGGCCTCTGGTTCGAATTCGAGAAATTCGATGCGCTCGGTCAGTCGCAGGGCGTGCATAAGGTGCTTTGTCCGCTGGCCGCGAGCCAGGGTTTTGTGGTGTCGCCGGTACGCCTGCTCGTGCCCAAGACGATGGCGTACCCGGAAGTCGTGCAGAAGATCAAAGGACACGCGCAGACGTTCAAGTACCTCGAAGAGAGCAATACCGCGCTGCTATTCTCGGACTATTTCCGCGACGGCGACAACGCGGTCGCTTTCGGTGTGGCGGCAAAATACGACGGGTCGCTGGTACTCGACAGCCTGGTCTGGGAATTGGGTTTTCCGCCCTGCGAATATTCCGGATTCTCGGTCGAACAGATCTTCCTGTTCTCGCGATATTCCAACGTACCCGCGCACGAACCATCGGGCGCGCTGCTCGCGGCGCGCTTCCATCCGCTGATTCACTATCAGCTGACGAAGAACACCGCCTACGATCCAATGCTCTCGCGCACGCGGATCAGAAGCATCCGCTTCGATTACCGATTGCACCTGTATCTGGACAGCAGCCACGAATTCACCGAAAAGCCGGACGCAGCGCAGACGCGGAAGCGGCGTTCGCAGGGCAATCAGGCCGGCTTGTTCGCTGACAGGGACAGCCTGGGTTTTTGGCGCTCCGTCACCGCGCCAGTCCGGGACATGTCGACATTGGCATTCGCGGCGGTGGAAAAGCCCCTGGTCCTGGAAGTCACCGCGCCCGGATTGTTCAAGGGCGTTTCCGAAGGCGGCGATCTGGCGGTTCCGCCGCCCGAAGGCAAGGTGAGCTGCTGGGACAACATCCATTGGTGGGGCACGCGCTACGCGGCGAACACCTACATTTCCGCGCCGGGAGCGTTCCACGCGGCGCATTGCCACTGGCGATGGGGCGAGCTGATCAACAATGCCGGGATCATTCCGGGCGCCGACTACGACTACGGCTTCCGGCATTTTCTTCCTGGCAAGCCGCTGGTCGATCTGGGCATCTTCATGCAGACCATCAAGGTGGCAGTGACACGGCTCACGTCGTGGCGTGATCCGGAGCAGACGCCGCTGGCCAAGCTCACCACAAGCGAGTGGGCAGATTTTTTCGACGGAAAACACAGCTTCGCAGCGCAGCCGATCGACACCGGCGACGACATCGTCCTTTGGTATTCCACGGAGGTGGCCAGCGAGGTGACCATTCCCTCGCTGGGCAATACGCCCTTCTATGCGGCAGATTCGGGCACGGTCTTCCTCCATGGCATCTTCTTCGCGCATGACGCGGAAAAATCCGGCGGCGCGGTCGGGTCCACCGAAGCGCAATATCGGCCCAGAAGCGCCGACGAGATTAAGCGCGCCGGCAAATGGTTTCGCCCCGCTGGCTAAAGCCGGCCCCGATACGCAGGCGCAGGCTGGTGTTTCGTCGTCCCGCCCGCGCAACTCCCCGGCGAGGGCCGCAACAGGGTTGGCCGGCCTGCAAGGCGCTGCGATATCCTTGGGCCATCGGGGAACGCAGGGATGGACATGCAGACTTGGCTGGTCACGGGCGGTGCCGGGTTCATCGGCGGTAATTTTGTCATCGGCGCGCTGGCGGCGGGGACGGAGCTGCGCATCGTCAACCTCGATGCGCTCACCTATGCCGGCAATGTCCACACCCTGGCCGGATTGAAGAATGATCCGCGGCATGTTTTCGTCGCCGGCGACATCGGCGATCGCGCCCTGGTCAATCGCCTGCTCGGCGAATATCAGCCGACCGCCATAATCAATTTCGCCGCCGAAAGCCACGTCGACCGCTCCATCGACGGCCCGGCCGCTTTCATCCAGACCAATGTCGTCGGCACGCTGTCGCTGCTCGAAGCCAGTCGCGATTACTGGCGCGCATTGCCGGAGTCGCAGCGCGGCGCGTTCCGCTTCCTGCATGTGTCCACCGACGAGGTCTACGGTTCGCTCGGCGATTCCGGCGCCTTCACCGAAGAAACACCGTATGCGCCGAACTCGCCGTACTCGGCGAGCAAGGCCGCTTCCGACCATCTCGTCCGCGCCTTTCAACACACCTATGGCCTGCCGACGCTGACGACCAATTGCTCGAACAATTACGGCCCGTACCAATTCCCGGAAAAACTTATTCCGCTGATCATCCAGAAAGCGCTGGCCGGCGATCCGCTGCCCGTGTACGGCGATGGCCGCAATATCCGCGACTGGTTGTACGTCGGCGACCACTGCCTGGCGATCCGGCGCGTGCTCGCCGCCGGCCGCGTCGGCGAGACCTACAACATCGGCGGCGATGCCGAGCGCGAAAACATCGCCGTGGTGAAAACACTCTGCGCCTTGCTCGACGCGCGCCGCCCGCGCGCCGACGGCAGGCCGCGCGAAAGCCAGATCACCTACGTCGCCGACCGACCTGGGCATGACCGTCGCTATGCGATCGATGCGAGCAAGCTCAAGCGCGAACTCGATTGGGCGCCGACACTGAGTTTCGAAAAGGGCATCGCCGACACGGTGGACTGGTATCTGGACAACGCAGCATGGACGCGGCAGGTGCTCGACGGCAGTTATCGCCTCGAACGCATCGGCCAGGGAGTGGTGGCATGAGCAGCACGATGCAACGCAAGGGCATCATTCTCGCCGGCGGCTCGGGCACGCGCCTGTATCCGATCACCCAGAGCATCAGCAAACAGCTGCTGCCGGTGTACGACAAGCCGATGATCTACTACCCGCTCAGCGTGCTGATGCTGGCTGGTATCCGCGACGTGCTGATCATCAACACCCCGCACGAACAGGAATTGTTCAAGCGCCTGCTCGGCGATGGTTCGCAATGGGGCATGCGCATCGAATACGCTGCGCAGCCCAGCCCCGACGGTCTCGCGCAGGCCTTCCTGATCGGTCGCGATTTCCTCGCCGGTGCGCCCAGCTGCCTGGTGCTTGGCGACAACATTTTCCATGGCCAGGGCCTGACCGAATTGCTGGTGCGCGCCGATGCCCGCCGCGACGGTGCGACGGTATTCGGCTACTGGGTCAAGGATCCGGAACGTTACGGCGTCGCCGAATTCGATCGCGACGGTCGCGTCGTCGGCCTGGAAGAAAAGCCTGCGCAGCCGAAGTCGCAATACGCCGTCACCGGTCTGTATTTCTACGATGGCCGCGCGCCTGATTTCGCCGCCGGCCTGAAACCTTCGCACCGCGGCGAACTCGAGATCACCGATCTCAACCGCTGCTATCTCGAACAGGGCGCGCTGCACCTGGAAAAACTCGGCCGCGGCTACGCCTGGCTCGACACCGGCACGCACGAGTCGTTGCTGCAGGCGTCCAATTTCATCGAGACCATCGAAGCGCGACAAGGACTGCGCGTGTGCTGCCCCGAGGAAATCGCCTTCTTCAACCGCTGGATCACGCCGGCGCAGTTGCGCGAACTCGCGACGCCGCTGGCCAAGAACGGCTATGGCCAATACCTGCTGAGCCTGCTCGACCACGAGCGCGTCGAATGAAGATCCTCGATGCCGATCTGCCCGGCTGCAAGATCATCGAGCCGCAGGTGTTCGGCGACAGTCGCGGCGCCTTCTACGAATCCTGGAACAAGCCGAAGTGGGCGCAGGCTGGGCTGGATCTGGATTTCGTGCAGAGCAATGTTTCCATCTCCGGACGCGGCGTATTGCGCGGCCTGCATTACCAGTGGCCGCAACCGCAGGGGAAACTGGTCAGCGTGCTCGAAGGCGAGGTCTACGATGTCGCCGTCGATATCCGTCGCGGCTCGCCGCAGTTCGGGCGCTGGACGGCGGTGATCCTCAGCGCGGAAAACAAACGCGAGTTCTGGATTCCGGAAGGTTTCGCGCATGGCTTCGTCGTGTTGTCGGAGCGCGCGGTTTTCCACTATCTGTGCACGGCGCCGTATCTGCGCGAGGCCGACGCCGGCATCCGCTGGGACGATGCCCGTCTCGCGATCGACTGGCCAGTGAGCGCGCCCGACCTGTCGGACAAGGACGAACGCGCACCTTTCTTCGATGCCATCAGCCCTGATCGTTTGCCGGAGTATCGCGCATGAAAATCCTTCTTCTTGGCGCCGACGGACAGTTGGGCTACGAATTGCACCGCGCCTGCGCGCCGCTGGGCGAGATCCTGCCGTACACGTATTCGGGACAGCTGCCGGGTGCGCAGCGCTGCGGGAAAATCGATTTCGCGGTCGCCGGCGCTCTCGCGGAATTGATCGCCGAACAACGACCGCAACTGGTATTGAATGCGGTCGCGCATACTGCCGTCGATCGCGCCGAGGACGAACCGGCACTGGCACAACGCGTCAATGCCGAAGCCGTGAGCGAACTCGCGCAGGCCTGCCGCAGCGCCGACGCGCGGCTGGTGCATTACTCGACCGATTACGTGTTTGGCGGCGACAGCCAGCGGCCCTGGCGCGAAGACGATGCCACGCATCCGCTTGCCGTCTATGGCCGCAGCAAGCTCGCCGGTGAGGAAGCGGTGCGCAACAGCGGCTGTCGCCACATGATCCTGCGCACGGCCTGGGTGTACGCCGCGCGCGGACAGAATTTCCTGCGCACGGCGCTGAAGCTGGCGAAGGAGCGCGAGGAATTGCGCATCGTCCACGACCAGATCGGTTCGCCGACGCCGGCGCGCTGGCTGGCCACCAGCACCGCATTGGCGCTGGCGAAGAAACACGAGGGAAACGGCACCTGGCATGTCGTTTCCGATGGCGAATGCAGCTGGTTCCAGTTCGCCGCGGCGATCTATTCCGAAGCGCTGGCGGCGAAAGTCATCGAGCGCGCGCCGCGCCTGCTCGGCATCCCGAGCAGCGATTATCCGACCAAGGCCAAGCGCCCCGCGTATTCGCGCCTGGATTGCAGCAAGTTCGCCAACGATTTCGGTCTGCGCCTGCCCGACTGGCGCGTGGGCCTGCGCGAAGTGATCGGCGAGATGGCCGAGGCGCGCACCCTGTAATTTGTAGGAGCGGGCATGACCGCGACGAGCTTGCCATGCCTATTCAAACAATCGCGGTCATGCCCGCTCCCAGGAGTGGAATTGGGTTGTAGAGCGTTCGCTGTCCATGATCCACTAGCCCTCGCGTTGTCCTGTTTGGTGCCGCGGAGTCGCTGTACGGCGGCATGATTTCAAGCCGATCCTTTTTTTGCCCCTTCGTCCTGCAGGAGAGAAACAATGATTAGAAACACGCTTGCGCTGTCTCTGGCTGCCGGTCTCGGCCTGTGCCTGATGGCTCCCGCCACTTTCGCGGCGGCACCGACGCTCTATGGCAGCGTCGAATTCAGCCACCTCAAGGCCAGCGGTGCGGAGTATCCGTATGAATTCGCCGTCGATGCGACCGCCACCAACTTCACCGAGTTGCCGGGCGTTGGCTTCAACTCGGGTGATGATCGCTCGCTGCGGATGGGCCTGGATTTCTCTTCGCCGTTGTTCGTCGAACTGGCGATTACCCACGCCAATCTCAATGGCACTGCGCCGGCGCTGACTGGCGCCGATTCCTCGCCATGCATCGCCTCCAACAATTTCTACGAGGCCGATTGCAGTACGACGAGCAACTTCACCTCCAACTACCGCAGCAGCAACACCGACCTGATCGCCGGCTGGGCCTTCCAGCTCACGCCAAAGACCACGCTCAGCCCTTATCTGGGCATCCGGCGCATGAAGTTCGACGACGTGCGCGAAGGACTGGACACGATTCCTTTCAGCAGCGACGGCGTGTTCCAGCAGACGGTGGCGACGCACTTCAGCCACACGGGCTGGGTCGCGGGTCTGCGCTTCAAGCAGGAATTCGCCACGCGCGGCTTCGTCAAGGCCGAGATCCAGCAGGCGCATGCCAGTGGCGATCGCGACCACACCCTCGACGGCACGTTGACCGATGCCTTGCCGGGCGGCAGCAGCGTTGGCGCGACGCAACGGATGTGGCGTGCGGAAGTGGGTTTCACTTTTGCGATGGGTCCGCAGCGCGGCAGTCTCAGCCTCGGTTACCAGGATCTGCGCCATGGCGGTCTCGATACCACGCAGTTCACCGCGACCGACGGTGGTCCGACACTCGGTTCGGTCTACGTGCCGAACTACGCCGCGCTGGGTGACCGCAACGACAGTCTCTCGATGCGCGGCTTGTTCCTGAGTTTCGGCATCAACAACTGATCCGGATCAGCGAAGGCAAGAAAAAGGGCGGAAGAAATTCCGCCCTTTTTTGTGGCCGCCCTATAGCTGCGGACCTGGCCGCGACGAATCTGGCGAGGCCACCTCAAGCAATCGCGGTCATGACCGCTCCTGCGGCTACTTGACGCCATGCATGCCGCGACGGATCAGCGGCGAGAAGACGAAGGCGAGGGCGGCGAAGCCCAGGCCCACCCACATCATCAGCCAGAACAGGTGCTCGTATTTCGCGGCAGCCGTCGTCCATTCCGCGGAATGCGCGACCAGCGTGCCGCCGCTGGGCAATTCCTTGTCCAGCGAGGCGAGTTTGCCCAGCAGCGCCGCCAGCGTTTCCGAAAATGCCGTTGCCAGAAACCACGTGCCCATCATCAGGCTGACTACGCGCGGCATCGACAACTGCGTCACCGCCGACAGCCCGACCGGCGACAGGCACATCTCGCCGACTTCGAGCACGAAATACGCGAGCACCAGCCACCACACGCTCGCCTGCTCACCGCTGGCGCCGGCGTATTGCGCAGCGAGTGCCATCGGCACGAAGGCCAGGCCACCGAACATCAAACCGATCGCGCTCTTGATCGGCTTCGACGGATCGGCGTTGAACTTGTCCAGCCAGCCCCATAAGCCCGAGAAGATAGGCGCCAGCAGCACCAGGAAAATCGCGCCGAGATACGTCAGCGAGCCGCCGGTCTGCGGCAGCACCACCGAGTCGCGTACCAGGAAGATCAGCATCAGCACGAAGGCACCGGCGAAAAGCAGCTTCGGCGCCTTCGACGCCGGGTTGCGATCCGACAGGCTGGCCGCGACCATGAAAGACAGCGGCGCCAGCAGCAGCGAGATGATCGACCAGGGCAGCGGCGTGCCGGTGGTGATCACAAGAGCGGGCACGATGTCCTTGGTCATCAGGCGATCGGTGAAGGTCACCCAGCTGCCGTAGGTCTGCTCGTACAGGGTGAAGAACACCAGGCACATGAAGATCAGCGTCATCAGCGAAATCATCTGGTGTCGCTGTACCGGGGTGCACTTGGCCAGCACGTACCACATGAACCACACGAGCACGCCGAGCATCACCAGCATCATCAGCCCGAACGCCAAGGAAATGTCGCCGGGCAACTTGAAGGCGCCATTGGCCACCGCCCACATCAGGCCAGCCAGCGGCAACAGACCGGCGAAGCCACCGAAATAGATCGACCATTCGATTGCGGGTGCCAGCGGCTTCGGCGGTTCGGCGTGCCCACGCAGGTATTTCTGGCCCCAGAGAAATTGCGCCAGGCCCAGCGCCATGCCGATGCCGGCGGCGCCGAAACCGTATCTCCAGCCCAAGGTCTGGCCGAGATACCCGCAGACGATGGAGGCGAACAACGCGCCGAGATTGATGCCGGCATAGAACAGCGAGAAACCGGAATCGCGGCGCGGATCGTCCTGCGAATAGAGCTTTCCGACGATGGTGGAAATGTTCGGCTTGAGAAAGCCCACGCCCATGATGATCAGCGACAGCGACAGATAGAACACGCGCAAGGCGCCGTCATCGCGCGTGACCACGCCGTTGGCGATGGTCGCGGTATGCCCTTCGAACGCCATGCCGAAATGCCCGAGGCACAGCAGGATGCCGCCGAACACCACCGCCTTGCGCATGCCCAGGTAGCGGTCGGCGAGCATGCCGCCGAACACCGGTATGCAGTAGACCAATCCGCCGTATGCGCCGAGCACATCGAGGCCGACCGAGTCGCCGAACTTGTGGTGCTCGATCAGGTACAGCAACAACAAGGCCTTCATTCCGTAGAAGGAGAACCGCTCCCACATCTCGGTGAAGAAGCAGACGAAGACGCCTTTCGGGTGGCCGAGGAATTCGTCGCTGGCGGGCAGGGCGGCGGTTTGGTTCACGCGGATTCCTGGTACGAGTGGGGCCCGGGCGGGGCAATGCCCGAGTATACCCACGCGCCGGTAGCCGCTTTGCGCGGGGCGGGTCCCGTGTCAACATCGGGCACCTTTTTCCGCGACCCGGCACCGACCATGACTCCGAATTCGACCGAGGCCATCGCGCCTGTCCCCGTTGCCGAGCCACGCACCGAACTGACCCTGCGCGCTTTGATCCTCGGCATCGTGATCACGGTGCTGTTCACCGCCGCGAATGTGTTCTTCGGCCTCAAAGCCGGACTCACCTTCGCGACCTCGATTCCCGCCGCCGTCATCTCGATGGCTCTGCTGCGCAACTTCAAGAATTCCACGATCCAGGAAAACAACATCGTGCAGACCGTCGCCTCGGCGGCAGGCACGCTTTCCTCGATCATCTTCGTATTGCCCGGGCTGGTGATGATCGGCTGGTGGACCGGCTTCCCGTATTGGGAGTCCTTCCTGATCTGCGCACTCGGCGGCGTGCTCGGCGTGATGTATTCGATCCCGCTGCGACGCGCGCTGGTCACCAATTCCGATCTGCCCTATCCCGAAGGCGTGGCCTGCGCGGAAGTGTTGAAGGTCGGCAGCGGCGACGACAGCGTTGGCGTGGAAGAAAGCCGCGCTGGTTTGCAGGCGGTAGTCTGGGGCGCGATCAGCGCGTCTGCGTTCTCGGTGATCGTCGCGACGAAAGTTTTCGCCAGCGACATCGCGCAGTACTTCCGTTTCGGCAGCAGCGACAAGGGCCCGGTCAGCGGTTTCGATTTCCAATTATCGATGGCACTGCTAGCGGTCGGGCATCTGGTCGGCCTGTGGGTGGGCGTGGCGATGTTGCTGGGCGCAGTGATTGGCTGGGGTTGGGCAGTGCCGCATTTCTCAGCGATGGCCGGCATGGCCGGCCCTGCTGCGGATGCCGCGCAGGCGACTTGGGCGCATCAGGTGCGTTTCCTCGGTGCGGGCACGATTGGCGTGGCGGCGATCTGGACGCTGCTCAAACTGGTCAAGCCGGTCGCCGATGGCCTGGCTTCGGCGATGCGCGCCTCGCGACTGCGCAAGTCCGGCAATGCCGCCAGCCTGCCGCGCACCGAGCAGGACATTCCGATCGGTGTGGTCGGCGTGATCACGCTGGTGAGCTTCGTGCCGATCGCGTGGTTGTTCGGCCACTTCAGCATCGTCAGCGGGCTCGGCGATCACATGTGGCTGCTGGTGATCGGCGGTCTGGTGTATTGCGTGGTGATGAGCTTCCTGGTGTCGGCGGTCTGCGGTTATATGGCCGGCTTGATCGGATCATCCAATAGTCCGTTGTCGGGTGTCGGTATCCTGGTGGTGATCGGTGCGGCGCTGCTGCTGGTGTTCGGCGTCAAGCCGCTGCTGCAGCCGGGCCACGAAAAAGGTCTGGTCGCGTTCGCGCTGTTCGTGACGGCGGTGGTGTTCAACGTCGCGGCCATCGCCAACAACAATCTGCAGGATTTGAAAACCGGACAGCTGGTCGATGCCACGCCGTCCAAGCAGCAATGGGCGTTGGTCGTCGGCGTTTTCGCCGGCGCTGCGATCATTCCGCCGATCCTGAGCCTGCTCAATCATGCCTATGGTTTCGCTGGCGCGCCGGGTGCTGATCCGGCACACGCGTTGCCGGCGCCGCAGGCTGGACTGATTTCGGCGCTGGCGCAGGGCGTGATCCAGAACAATATCCAGTGGAACCTGATCGGGATCGGCGCGGGCATAGGTGTCGTGCTGATCATTCTCGACGTCCTGTTGCGCCGCTTCAGCAAATCCGCGCATCTGTCGCCGCTGGCCGTGGGCTTGGGCATTTATCTGCCGACGTCGGCGACCCTGATGGTGGTGGTCGGTGCGTTCGTCGGCGCTTATTACGACCGTCGTGCCGAGCGCAGCGCCAAGCCGGAAGCCGTCAAGCAACTCGGCATTTTGCTGGCGTCCGGCATGATCGTCGGCGAAGGCCTGATCGGCGTATTGATCGCCGCCGTCGTCGCGTTCTCGGGCAAGGATGCACCGCTCGCACTGGTCGGCGACAGCTTTGCCGGCGCGGCTTTCTGGATCGGCGGCGCGGCGTTCGTCGCGGCGGTGTTCCTGCTTTATCGCTGGGTCGAGCGCCTGGGTCGGCGCGCGACGGCGAGCTGATCGCGACCCTTTCGTCTCCGTTTTGCGGCACTGGCTTTCAGTGCCGCGGTGTCTCCCCAACATCCTCGTTTTCCTGTCGCCGCTTCTCTGCTGGAGTTCGCCATGATCCTTCGTTCCGTCCGCCTGCCGCTGTTGCTGGCCGCCTTGCTGCCGATGGCCGCACAGGCTGGCAAGCCTTTCGATGTCCGCACGATGGTCAACCTCGAGCGCGTCTCCAGCCCGGCGTTGTCGCCGGACGGGCGCAAGGTCGTGTTCGCCGTGCGCCAGACTGATTACGCCGCCAACAAGGGCAGCACCAGCCTGTGGATCGAGGATCTGGTCGCGCGCGATGCCGCGCCGCCGGTGCGCTTCACCGCCGCCGGTTTCAACGTCAACAGCCCGGCGTTCTCGCGTGATGGCAAGACGGTGTATTTCCTCGCGGCGAAATCCGGTTCGATGCAGCTGTGGTCACAGCCGGTCGCCGGTGGCGATGCCGTGCAGGTGTCCGATTACGCGCTCGATGTCGGCGGCTTCAAGCTGTCGCCGGACGGCAAGTCGGCGCTGGTGGTGTTCGAGGTGTTCAACGGTTGCGCCAATCTCGCCTGCACGAAAAAACGCCTGGATGATTCCGCGGCGAACAAGGCCAGCGGGCAGGTGTTCGACAAGGTTTTCATCCGGCACTGGGACACCTGGGCCGACGGTCGCCGCAATCAATTGTTCGTCGCCGGCTTCGGCAGCGACGGAAAACTTTCCGGCGAGCCGCTCAAGCTCAGCCGCGGCATCGATGGCGACGTGCCGTCGAAGCCTTTCGGCGACATCGACGAATTCGCCTGGTCGGCCGATGGCAAGTCGGTGGCGTTCAACGCGCGCATCGCCGGCAAGTCGGAGCCGTGGTCCACCAACTTCGATATCTATCTCGTTCCCGCAAGCGGAAAGGCGTTGCCCAAAAATCTGACGGCAGCAAACTTAGCCTGGGACGCCGGCCCGGTGTTCAGCCATGACGGCAAGACGCTGTACTACCGTGCGATGAAGCGCCCGGGCTTCGAAGCCGATCGCTTCGCGTTGATGGCGATGGACCTGGCCAGCGGCCAGAGCCACGAGATCGATTCGCGCTGGGATGCGTCCGCCGACACGATCGTGCTGTCCGACGACGGCAAGTCGATCTACACGCAGTCGCAGGAAATGGGCCAGCATCCCTTGTTCCGCGTCGACGTGGCCAATGGCGAAGTCGCGAACGTGGCGAAAGACGGCAGCATCGGCGGTTTCGCGATCGCCGGCGACACGCTGGTGTTCACCCGCGACACGCTGAAATCGCCGGCGCAGTTGTTCGCCGCGCGCGCCGATGGCAGTTCGCCGCGCCAGGTCAGCATCAACAATGCCGAGGTGTTGAAGAACACCGCGTTCGGCGATTTCGAGCAATTCAACTTCATCGGCTGGAACGGCGAGACCGTGCACGGTTACGTGGTCAAGCCGGCGAACTATCAGGCCGGCAAGAAATATCCGGTCGCTTTCCTTATCCACGGCGGGCCGCAGGGCAGCTTCGGCAACGGCTGGAGCTATCGCTGGAATCCGCAGACCTATGCCGGCCAGGGCTACGCGGTGGTGATGGTCGATTTCCACGGTTCGACCGGTTACGGCCAGGCGTTCACCGACGCGATCTCGCAGCATTGGGGTGATCGTCCGCTGGAAGATCTGCAGAAAGGCTGGGCGGCGGCGCTGAAGAAATATTCCTTCCTCGACGGCGGCAACGCCTGCGCGCTCGGCGCGAGCTACGGCGGTTACATGGTCGACTGGATCGCCGGCAACTGGCCGCAGCCGTGGAAATGCCTGGTCAGCCACGACGGCGTGTTCGACGCGCGCATGATGGGTTACTCGACCGAAGAACTGTGGTTCAACGAATGGGAAAACGGCGGCACGCCTTACGACGCGCCGGCGGCGATCGAGAAATTCAATCCGGTCAATCACGTCAAGGATTGGCGCGTGCCGATGCTGATCGTGCACAGCCAGCTCGACTACCGCATTCCGGTCGAGCAGGGCATCGGCGCGTTCACCGCGCTGCAGCGTCGCGGCATCGACAGCCAGCTGCTGTATTTCCCCGACGAGAACCACTGGGTGCTCAAACCGCAGAACAGCGTGATGTGGCACGACACCGTCAATGCCTGGCTGAAGAAGCATCTCGGTGGTTGAAGGCCGCGACCCGAGCGTGCCGGCGAGTGCGGCCGCACCGGCGGGGGGCGCCGGGGTCATCGACCTCGCGCGCCTGCGGCGCAGCTGCTCGCAATGCTCGCTGAAGGTGTTGTGCCTGCCGGCGAGCATCGGCCGCGAGGATATCGATCGCCTCGATCGCATCGTGTTGTCGCGGCGCCCGCTGGCGCGCGGCGATGTGTTGTTCCATGCCGGGCAGGCTCTTGGGTCGCTGTATGTCGCGCGCGAAGGCGTGTTCAAGACCACGGCGGCCGACGCGCTTGGCGATCTGCAGGTGCTCGGCTTCCATCTGCCCGGCGAGCTGATGGGGCTCGATGCTCTCGGCAGCGGCCAGCATGCCTGCGAGGCCCAGGCGCTGACGCGCGCGGACGTCTGTGAAGTGCCGTTGGCGCAACTTGAATCGGTAGCCTCCGAGGTGCCCGGATTGCAGCATCAGCTGCTGCGCATCATGGGTCAGAGCATGGGCCGCGATCAGCAGCACATCGAACTGCTCGGGCGACGCAATGCCCAGGAGCGGATGGCGACGTTCCTGCACCAGCTTTCCGAACGTTACCGGGCGCTGGGACGCCCCGGCGACAGTTTCCTGCTGCCGATGAGCCGCGAGGACATCGCCAGTTACCTCGGCCTGGTGATCGAGACTGTCAGCCGCACGCTCAGCAAGATGCAGGACGACGGCGTGATCGCGGTGCATGGCCGCGAGATGAAGATCCTCGATGGCGAACGCCTGAATGGCCTCGCCCACGACTACGTCAGCGGAAGCCGCGCGCAACGCTGACCGGGCGCGCCGTCAGCGCAGCAGCGAGCGACAGCCCAGTGCCGTCAGCACGGCATGGGCATGGGCATCGAGACCGAGCCAGGGCGCGGTGATCGTCACCAGTCCGGCGACGGCGATTGCAGCCGCAGCGGCGATGCGCCAGCGTAGCTGCGCCAGATGCCGGGCGAAATGCGCGCCGCTCCAGCTCACACCGGTCATCAGCGGCAACGTGCCCAGCCCGAACGCCAGCATCAACAGCCCGCCGTGCAGCGCGCTGGCTTCCAGCCACGCCGCCATCAGCAAGGTGGTGCTCAATCCGCAGGGCAACCAGCCCCAGAACAGACCGAGCACCAGCGTGCGCGCCGGACCTTGCGCGGGCAGCGTGCGTTCGCGCAAGGGTTGCAACAGCTGCCAGACGCGATGGCCCAGCCGCGACAAACCGGCGAGTCGCGTGGGTAGCAACAGGCGCAGCGCCGTCACCACGAGCACCAACCCCACCAGCGTGCGCAAACCGAGTGCGAGCCCGTCGACGCGCGCAATGCGCAACACGCCGCCGCCCAATCCGCCCGCGAGCGCACCGGCCAGCGTGTAACCGCCGATGCGTCCCAGGTTCAGCAGCAGCGCATGACGAAACGCATTCGTCGCGCGCGACGTCGCAGAAAAGCCAGTGGCGATGCCGCCGCACATGGCCAGGCAATGCACGCCGCCGAACAGGCCGCTGAGCCAGGCCGCGGTCAGCGTCAGCAGATCGATCGGCATGTCATTCCCCGATCCGCGCGTTGTCGTCGTCGCGCATTGGTGGCGGATCTTCGCGCAGGATATCCATCGCGGCGCTATCCATATCCTCGAACTGGTCGCTGCGTACCGCCCAGAAAAATGCCGCGATCGCCAGGCCAAGCAAGGCCAGGGAAATCGGGATCAGCACCAGTAGGATGTTCATGCCGGCGTCGCCGTCCCGCGACGCAGGCGCAAGGCATTCAGCGTCACCAGCAAGGATGAGCCGGCCATGCCCAGGGCCGCGAGGCCAGGATGCACCCAGCCGGCGGCGGCAATCGCTACCGCCACGATGTTGTAGAGCAAAGCCCATGCGATGTTCTGGCGGATCAGCGCCTGCGTGCGTCGCGCCAGCGCGATCGCCAGCGGCAGCCGGGTCAGGCGCTCGCCGAGCAGCAATACGTCCGCCGCGCCCTGCGCCAACGCCGAGCCCTGGCCCATCGCCATCGAGACATCGGCGCCGGCCAGCACCGGCGCATCGTTGATGCCGTCGCCGAGCATCAGCACGCGATGACCGCGCGCCTGCCATTCGCGGATGCGCGCGAGCTTGTCTTCCGGGCCCTGGCGCGACCGGTAATCGTCGATCGCGAGTGCGGCACAGATTTCACGCACCGCTGGTTCGGCATCGCCGCTGATCACCGCGACTTTCAGGCCGAGCGCGCGCAGGCGATCGACGCAGGCACGGGCATCGTCGCGCAACGCGTCGCGCACTTCGAAGCGCGCCAGTGCCACGGCGCCGTCGCCCAGCCACACGGCCCCGTCATCGCTGCCGGCTGCGGCGAAATCGGCGCGCCCCAGGCGCAGGCGGCGCTGGCCGAGCACGCCTTCGATGCCCAGGCCCGGATGCAGTTTCTGTTCGGCGGCGACAAGGTCGCTGTCACCGAAGGCGCTGGCGAGCGGATGCCGGTTGTCGCGTTGCAGTGCAGCGGCCCATTGCCGTGCCTGCCCGGCATCGAGTTCGGCGAAAGTCTCGGTGCGCAGCAGCGTCGGCGCGCCGCGTGTCAACGTGCCGGTCTTGTCGAGCAGCACGGTGTCGATGCCGGCAAGGCGTTCGATGGCCTCGTCTCCGATCACCAGCACGCCTTCGCGCGCCAGCACATCGCTGGCGGTCGACAACGCGGCCGGCACCGCCAGCGACAACGCGCAAGGGCAGGCGGCGACCAGTACCGACAAACCGATGGCGAAGGCGCGACCGACATCATGCTGCGACCAGTAGGCGAACGTGGCCAGCGCCGCGACGATCATCGCCAGCACGAAAACGCCGGCGAGGCGATCGGCCCTGCGCGCGAGCGCCGGGCGTTGTGCCTGCGCGCGTTCGACCAGTCGCTGGATCTGCGACAAGCGCGTCGCCGCGCCTATCGCCGTGACACGCACCTGCACCGGTTGCCGGTCGGCGATGCTGCCGGCGTGTACGCGGTCGCCGCGCTGCTTGCGACAAGGCGTCGCTTCGCCGGTCAACAGCGCCTCATTGAAGGCGGCGCTGGCGTCGAGCAGTTCGCCATCGGCCGGAACGCTGGCGTCGGCGGGCACACGCACGACGTCGCTCGTCCGCAGCTCGCCGATCGGCACCTGTTCGCAGCGCGCGCCATCCACGCGCCAGGCCAGTGCCGGCTGCGCGCGCGCAAGCAGGTCCACTTGCGCGCCGGCGCGCTGCCGCGCGAAGCGTTCGAGCAATCGCGCCGTCAACAGGAACAATACGAACATCGCCGCGGCGTCGAACCACACCTGCGCGCCACCGCGAACGGTTTCTTCCAGGCTCGCCAGGTAGGCCAGGCCGATGGAGCTGGCCGCGAGCGTGTCCATGCCCACGCGGCGTTGCCGCCATTCGCGCAGCATGCCGGTAAAAAACGGTGCGCCCGAATACACGACCACGGGTGTGCACACCAGAAAGGTGAGCCAGCGGAACAGATCGCGCGTGGCCAACGACATCTCGTGCGCGCTGTCGAGATACAGCGCTTCGGAAAACATCATCGCCTGCGTCGCCGCGAGCAGGGCCAGGCCCAGCCGCAGCAGCAAGGTGTTGCGTTCGCTGCGCCGCGCGCGCTCCAGCGCTTCACCGCCGGCCAGGTGCGGGCGGTAGCCCAGGCCCGCCAACGTCGCCAGCAGATGCGAAAGACGCGTGCGCTGCGGTTGCCAGGCCAGGCGCAGGCGGCCGGTGATCGCGTTGACGCTGACGTGGTCGACGCCGTCTTCGCGGCTGAGCGCGCGGTCGATCAACCAGGCGCAGGCCGCGCAGCGCAGGCCTTCGACGGCGAGGGTGATTTCGCAGCCCGTCGGCGTCGCCAGCACATGACCGCGCTGCACGTCGTCGCGATCCCAACTGCGGAAGTCGCCGAGGTCAGCGTCGACGCGATTGCTATCGTGCTGGCGCAGCCGGTAGTAGTCGGCGAGGCCAGCCTCGCGGATCCAGTTCGCTGCGGCGGCGCAACCTGCGCAACACACCGACTCGCGCCGACCGTCGATCTCCACCTGCCAGGCCTGCGTCGACAGGGATTCGCCGCAATGGAAACACTGTCCGCGCACTGCCGGTGTCGATGCAACGGCACGCGCGGCGATCGCATTCATGGCGTGGACAATGCCGATTGCAGCAGCGCATCGTGTTCGCCCGCCGCCAGCCGCCCGACCAGACGCCATTCGCCTTGCTGTGGTTGCAGGCGCAGTCGCCAGCGACCGGCGAGCGGCGTGGCGCTGTGGCCGCGCCAGCCGTCGCCGTCGCGGCGCAGCGATACCTCGACGTCCTTCGCCGCCTGGATCGGATGCACCCATTGCAGCGTCAGCGTGTCGATGTCCGCCGTCGGCGCCGGTCGCACGACGACGCGGACATCATGGCCGTCGGGCGTGAGCTGCAACGTCGCCAGCAACCCCAGCTGTTGTGCGCGCGCATCCGGCGCGAGGTCGCTGACCTGACTGTCGGCGGTACGCTGCACCGGTTCCGGTGCGGCATCGCTGCTGCCTGCCAGTGCAATGGCGAGCGTGCTGGCCAGCGCGACCAGGATCAGCGCTGGCAACGCGATAGCCAACCACAGCACCTGTTGTCGATACCACGCCGTGGCTGCGTTCATGGCGAGGTTGGCCCGAAGAACCGCGCTTCCTCGCGTTGCTGCAGCGCGGTGCCCGGCTCGCTGACCACGAAATCCAGATCGGCGCGGCCGTGTACCGTTCCTGGTGCGGCACTCACGGTGACCGGCACGGTGAGCACTTCTTCGGCGGCCGCGGACAGACGGAAATTCCCGGTCGCGAGCTTCAACGGCGCAGCGCTGCTGATGGACAACGCGAAGGTCTTGGCGCGCGCGTCCTTGTTGATGATGCGCAGCGTGTAGGCGTTCTCGATGCGGCCATCCTGGCCGATGCGATACAGCTGCTTGTCGCGCAGCACATCGACGATCAGCGGCGTGCGCATCGCGATGCCGGCGACGGTGCCGACCAGCAACGCCAGCAGCAGCAGGCCGTAGACGAACACGCGCGGACGCAATACCCGCGTCGGCTTGCCGTCGACGGCGTTCTGCGTGGTGTGGCGGATGAGTCCGCGCGGATAACCGATACGATCCATCACTGCGTCGCAGGCATCGACGCAGGCGGCGCAGGCGATGCATTCGTATTGCAGGCCGTTGCGGATGTCGATGCCGGTCGGGCAGACCTGCACGCAGATCGTGCAGTCGATGCAGTCGCCGAGATCCTCCGGCGTCGTCACTTGTGGCGCTGCCGGCAGGTCGTGCTGCGCATCGACGATCAGACCCGTGGTTACGCGTGCCTCCGGACCGCGCTCGAGGTGCGCGGCGGCGATCACCGCGCTGGTCGCCACGTCCACGGGCAGCAGGCCACGCGCGCGCTCGAGCACGCTGGCCAGCTGCGATTTCCTGCGCGCACCGCGCGGCTCGCCGCGCATCGGGTCGTAACTGATGATCAGCGTGTTGCGGTCGAACATCGCGCTCTGGAAGCGCGCATACGGGCACATGTACTTGCAGACCTGTTCGCGCAGCACGCCGGCATTGCCCCAGGTCGCCAACGCATAGAACAGCACCCAGAAACTTTCCCAGCCGCTCCAGGCGAACGGCCACAGGCGCGCCGCGAGATCGTGGATGGGCGTGAAGAAGCCGACGAAGGTGAAGCCGGTCCACAGCGCGAACACCAGCCACAGCGCGTGCTTGCTCAGCTTGCGGCGCGCTTTCGTCCACGACCAGGGCGCGGCATCGAGTTTCATGCGCTGCGGGCGGTCGCCTTCGGTCCATTGCTCCATCCACAGGAACACTTCCGTCCAGACCGTCTGCGGGCAGGCATAACCGCACCACAGGCGACCGGCGAGCGCAGTGAAAAAGAACAGCGACAGGCCCGCCATGATCAGCAGCAGGGCGAGGAAGAAAAAATCCTGCGGCCAGAACACCAGCCCGAGGATGTAGAACTTGCGCGCCGGCAGATCGAACAGCACCGCCTGCCGCCCGCTCCACGACAGCCACGGGAAAACGTAGTACATGCCGAGCAGCACGATCACCGCGAGTACGCGCAGGCGCTGGAAACGGCCGCCGGTTTCGCGCGGATAGACCTTGCGCTCGGAAAGATAGAGCGAGCCTTCTTCGAGCAGCGCGCTGGCGATGGGTTTGGCCACGGCGGTCAGGGCAGGGGCTGGTTGTAGCGGCTCGCGGGGCGCAGCAGGATCCAGGTGAACAGGCTTGAGCTCGCAGTCGCCGCCCACAGCAGGAAGAAGGCCAGCGTGTAACCGGCTTCGCGGCTCAGCACCAGGCCGGGAAACGTGATGTCGCGCAGCTGCAGCGGATCGACGAAGGCGAAGAACACCATCGTCGTCACACCGGCGGCGAAGAACGAAGGCCACAGGATCGCGCCGATGCGCTGCACCAGTGGCCGCGGTGGATGGTCGAACCGGCGTTCGGCTTCGAGTTTCACGCGCTGCTCCCGCTTAGCGATTCGGATGCGACAGGGAATAGACGTAGGCACCCACCAGGCGGGTGCGGGTTTCGCCGAGGATGGCCTTGTGCGCCGGCATCTGCCCGTTGTGGCCATGCTCGATCGCCGCGCGGATGTCGTCGATGCCATTGCCGTACAACCAGTAGTCGTCGGTGAGGTTGGCCGAGCCGATCGCCGGATTGCCCTTGCCGTCGGCACCATGGCAGGCGGCGCAGATGCCGGAGAAACTCTGCTTGCCGATGCTGGCCATCAGCGGATCGACCTTCATGCCCGACAGGCTCTGCACGTAGATCGCCGTCGCGGTCACGTTGGAGGGGTCGCCCAGCGCCATCGCGAATGGCGGCATCGCCGCCTGGCGACCATTCTGGATGGTCTGCAAGATGGTCTCGGGCGCGCCGCCCCACTGCCACTTGTCGTCGGCGAGGTTGGGGAAACCCTTGCCGCCGCGCGCATCGGAGCCATGGCAGGTCGCGCAGGTGTTGGCGAAAATGCGCTGGCCGGTGGCGATCGCCTGCGGATCGCGGGCGATCACGTCGATAGGCTGCTGCGAGAATTTCTGGAAGTGGCTGGCCAGCAGTTTTTCCGCCGCGGCCTGGTCGGCGGCGAGTTCGCCGGCGGAACTCCAGCCGCCGCGCCCGCTGAACGCGCCGAAACCCGGATACCAGGCGAGGTAGGCGATGGCGAAGAGGATGGTGAGATAGAACAGGTTGATCCACCAGCGCGGCATCGGGTTGTTGTATTCGGTGATGTCGCCATCCCAGTAATGACTTGTGCTCTCGGCGCTGGGATCGCCGGCGCGCCGACGCCCGGTCCACCAAAGCAGCCAGACCGCGCCGACGATGTTGAGCACGACGATCGCGATGACGTAGCCGGACCAGCCAGGACTCATGGCGATTCCTCCACGTTGTCTTCAAGCGGCACACGTGCCGCACGGTCGTATTCGGATTGCTGCCTGCCGCTGTAAACCCAGGCGGTGCCGAAAACGAAAGCGGCGATCAGGAGAGCGGTGACGATACCGGTGATCATCGGGTCAGCCTCGCGGCGCGTGTTTGCCCAGGCCCTGCAAATAGGCGACCAGGGCATCGAGTTCGGTTTTTCCGGCGACGGCCTCGCCGGCACCGGCGATGTCGGCGTCCGTGTAGGGGTCGCCCAGCGTGCGCAGGCCGCGCATGTGCGCGACCACCGTGCCCGGATCGAGCTCGGTCTTGGCCAGCCACGAATACGCCGGCATGTTCGATTCCGGCACCACGTCACGCGGATTGCTCAGGTGCACGCGGTGCCAGTCGTCCGAGTAGCGGCCGCCGATGCGCGCCAGGTCCGGCCCGGTGCGCTTGCTGCCCCACTGGAAGGGGCGGTCGTACACCGATTCGCCGGCCAGCGAATAATGGCCGTAGCGTTCGGTCTCGAAGCGCAGCGTGCGCACCATCTGCGAATGGCAGTTGTAGCAGCCCTCGCGCACGTAGATGTCGCGACCGGCCAGTTGCAGCGCCGGATACGGCACCACGCCCGGCAGCGGCTTGATCGCCTCGGCCTGGTACATCAGCGGCACGATTTCGGCGAGGCCGCCGAAGCTGATCGCCACCGCGATCAGGATCGCCATCAGGCTGATGTTGGTTTCCACTTTTTCATGCGAATGATTGGCCATGGCGATCTCCTCAGGCGTTCGCTTCGGCGGCGGTGGTGAGCGGCGCCATGCCCGCAGGGCTGGCGGCGGCCGGCAACAGCACCGGCGTTTCACTGCGGCGGGGCGCGATGCGGAAGGTCTGCCAGACGTTCCAGGCCATGATCAGCATGCCCGCGACGACGAGCATGCCGCCGGTCATGCGCACGAAATAGTAGGGATAGGTCGCCTTCAGCGACTCGATGAAAGTGTAGGTGAGCGTGCCGTCGGCATTGGTCGCCCGCCACATCAGGCCCTGCATCACGCCGGCGATCCACATGGAGGCGATGTACACGACCACGCCGACGGTGTGCACCCAGAAGTGCGTGTCGATGAGTTTGGTCGAGTACATCGACGGTACGCCGAGCAGGCGCGGGAACAGCGAATACAGCGAGCCGATGGTGATCATCGCCACCCAGCCCAGCGCACCGGCATGCACGTGGCCGATGGTCCAGTCGGTGTAATGGCTCAGCGAGTTGACCGTCTTGATCGACATCATCGGCCCCTCGAAGGTGGCGATCATGTAGAACGAAATGGCGACGATCATGAATTTCAGGATCGGGTCGGTGCGCAGCTTGTGCCACGCGCCCGAGAGCGTCATCACGCCGTTGATGGCGCCGCCCCAGCTTGGCGCGAGCAGGATCAGCGAGAACACCATGCCCAGCGACTGCACCCAGTCCGGCAGCGCGGTGTATTGCAGGTGATGCGGGCCGGCCCACATGTAGATGGCGATCAGTGCCCAGAAATGCACGATCGACAGGCGGTACGAATACACCGGGCGCCCGGCCTGCTTGGGCACGAAGTAATACATCATTCCGAGGAAGCCGGCGGTGAGGAAGAAGCCGACCGCGTTGTGCCCGTACCACCACTGCACCATCGCATCGACCGAGCCGGTGTAGATCTGGTAGGACTTGCCCAGGCTCACCGGCAGCGCGAGGTTGTTGACGATGTGCAGCAACGCGACCGCGAGGATGAAGGCGCCGTAGAACCAGTTGGCGACATAGATGTGGCGCACGCGGCGCTTGCCGATGGTGCCGAAGAAGACGATCGCGTAGACGATCCAGACGACCGCGATGAGAAGGTCGATCGGCCATTCCAGTTCCGCGTATTCCTTGCCCTGGGTCAGGCCCATCGGCAGCGTGATCGCGGCCAGCACGATCACCGCCTGCCAGCCCCAGAACACGAAGGCGGCGAGCTTGTCGCTGATCAGGCGCACGTGGCAGGTGCGTTGCACGACATACAGGCTGGTCGCCATCAGGCCGCAGCCGCCGAACGCGAAGATCACCGCGTTGGTGTGCAGCGGACGCAGGCGGCCGTAGCCCAGCCAGGGAATGTCGAAGCCCAGTGCGGGCCAGTACAGCTGCGCGGCGATGTAGACGCCGACCAGCATGCCGACGATGCCCCAGACCACGGTCATCACCGCGAACTGCAGCACGACCTTGTCGTTGTAGGTTTCTGTCACGGGTGTCTGCGCCATCGTCGGTTCCTTGCTCGCACTGCCGCGATTATCGAGGTCGACAGTGGTCCTGGCTTTGACGGAGGTCAAGTCCACGGTCTTGACAGCTGGCGCGCAGCGCCGCCGACGGGCAGCGAAGTGGCTGACATGGATCAAGGCGGCCGCGGCGGCCGGCGCGGATCATCCCGGCAGACAGGATCGGGAGCGAGTCAT
>NZ_DATGBO010000056.1:0-11112 GCF_035312645.1 Arenimonas sp. | reverse complement strand
TCGCGGCTCGCGCCGCTCCTGCAGAGCGATGAAATTTCCCGGCATTCCATATTGCTCCACTGGGAATGCCGGACACTTCGAATAGAACCCCGGCTCTAATCTTCCTGTTGACACAGCGCAAAACGTCCGCTTAGTCTCGACCCATGCCTCGCCACCACACCACTGCCATCGCGATCGACGCCCGGGTTCTCCCGGTCGCGAACGCAGCTGTGGTTTACGGCCTCGCCCTCGTAGCGCTCGTACTCGTCCTTATTATCACCGGAGGTGCGGGCTGAGGGCGTTCGTCTGACGAGTAAATCCTGACGAAAATACCTGAAACCCCGCACCCGGAAACGGATGCGGGGTTTTTTGTTGCCCGGCTCGCGGAAGCGAACCATGCAAAAGAATCCCGAAATCACCATTGCTTCGAATCCGCCACGCGAACGCGTGCGCGTGTTCGACACCACCTTGCGCGACGGCGAGCAGGCGCCCGGCTATTCGATGACGCGTGCGCAGAAGCGCCGCATCGCGCAGGCCTTGGCCGAGCTGGGCGTCGACATCATCGAGGCCGGCTTCGCGCAGGCTTCCGATGATGACTTCGCCGCCGTGCGGGCGATCGCCGGCGACCTGCGCGGACCAACCGTGTGCTCGTTGGCGCGCTGTCAGATCGGCGATATCGAAGCCGCCGCACGCGCCCTCGAACCCGCCCGGCATCCACGCATCCACGTGTTCATCGCCACCAGCCCGTTGCATCGCGAACACAAGCTGGGCATGAGCAAACAACAGGTGATCGATGCGGCGATGGCCGGCGTGCGCCGGGCGCGCGAGCTCTGCGACGACGTCGAGTTCTCGGCCGAAGATGCGATGCGCACCGAGCCCGAGTATCTGGCCGAGGTGATGGCGGCGGCGATCGAAGCCGGCGCACGCACGCTCAACGTGCCCGACACCGTCGGCTACACCACGCCGGCGGAAATGGCCGAACGCATCGCCTACCTCAAGCAGCACGTGCGCGGCATCGAACGCGCGGTCTTGAGCGTGCACTGCCACGACGACCTCGGCATGGCGGTCGCCAACAGTCTTGCCGCAGTTGTCGCTGGCGCGCGCCAGGTCGAATGCACGCTCACCGGCATCGGCGAACGCGCCGGCAATGCCGCGCTGGAAGAAGTGGTGATGGCGTTGAAAACACGCAGCGAGCTGTACCGCGTCGACACCGCCATCCTCACGCCGCGCTTGTATCCGACCGCGCGCCTGCTCAGCAATTTGCTGGGCATGCCACTGGCGCGCAACAAGGCCGTGGTCGGTGAAAACGCCTTCGCGCACGAAGCCGGCATCCACCAGCACGGCATGCTCAAGCATCGCGGCACCTACGAAATCATGCGGCCCGAGGACGTCGGCTTCGCGCGTTCGCAGCTGGTGCTGGGCAAACACAGCGGCCGGCATGCCTTGCGCGAACGCCTGCTGGCGCTGGGTCACGCACTCGACGAAACGCAGCTCGACGATGCCTTCGCGCGTTTCAAGACGTTGGCCGACAAGAAGCGCGAAGTCTTCGACAACGATCTCGAAGCGATCGCGATGGGTCGCGACCCCGAAGCCCTCGGCCCCTGGCGCATCGCGCAACTGCACAGCTCCAGCCATGTCGGCGGCATGGCGTCGGCGACTGTGCGGCTCGCGCACGAGGACGGGCGTTCGGCGAGCGAAGCAGCGATCGGCGACGGTCCCGTGCACGCGGTTCTGCGGGCCATTGAGCGCGCGACCGGGCATGCATTGCAGATCGGAAATTTCCAGGTGCGTTCGCTGAGCCTCGGCAGTGACGCCCAGGGCCAGGCCACGCTCACCGTCGACCATGCCGGCCGCGAAGTGCGCGGCAGAGGTGTGTCCACCGACATCGTCGAAGCCGCCGCGCTCGCCGCGCTGGAAGTCGTCAATCGCATCGAGCGCCTCACCGTCGCTCCCGGCATCCTGCCTCCCGCGACGCTTGTGCATCCCTGCACGTCGCCTGAAAACACACGCGCTGTCGCCAACCAGTCCTGATGGAGTCATGACCATGAAAGCCCCTTCCCTGCTCTGGCACAACGGTCGCATCAAGCCCTGGAATGAGGCCAGCGTGCACGTCGGCGCGCATGCACTGCATTACGGCTCATCGGTGTTCGAGGGCGAGCGCGTCTACGCCACACCGGACGGCCCACAGTATTTCCGTCTCGCCGATCACACCGAGCGCCTGTTCAATTCCGCGCGCATCTACGACCTCGCGATTCCGTACACCCCCGCCGAGATCAATGCCGCCTGCGCCGAAGTGATCCGCGCGACCGGTTTGAGCAGCGCTTATGTGCGCCCGATCGCCTACCGTTCCGGTTTCACTTTCAGTCTCGCACCGTCGGCCGACATCGCCGTCGACGTCGCGATCATCGCGATCGAATGGGGCAGCATGCACGGCGCCGCCGCGCTGGAGAACGGTGTCGATGTCTGCGTCAGCTCCTGGAATCGCGCCGCGCCCAACACCTATCCGGCCGGCGCGAAAGCCGGCGGCAACTATCTTTCCAGCCAGTTGATCGCGCAGGAAGCGGTGCGCGGCGGCTTCGTCGAAGGTATCGCGCTCGCGTCCGGCGGCCTGCTCAGCGAAGGCGCCGGCGAGAATCTTTTCCTCGTGCACAAGGGACGCATCCACACGCCGAGCGCCGGCGCCAGCATCCTTTGCGGCATCACCCGCGACAGCGTGTTCACGCTGGCGAAGGAACTCGGCTACGAAATCGTCGAACAATCCCTGCCGCGCGAAATGCTGTACTTCGCCGACGAAATTTTCATGACCGGCACCGCCGCGGAAATCACCCCGGTGCGCTCGGTCGATCGCAAACTGGTCGGCAATGGCCAACCGGGCCCGGTGACGCGCGCGCTGCAGAAAGCCTTCTTTGGTCTGTTCGACGGCAGCACGGCGGATCGCTGGGGCTGGCTCACGCCAATCAGCGTCGCCGCAACCGAAACCGCCAGGGAGGCCGCGTGATGAGCACCAACCCACGCACCTTGCTGGACAAGCTCTGGGACGCGCACCAGGTCGTTGCGGAAACCGAGGCGATGCCCGGCGTGATGTATGTCGATCTGCATCTCGTCCATGAGGTCACGTCGCCACAGGCTTTTGCGGAATTGCGTCGACGAAACCTGCCGGTGCGCCACCCGCAACGCGTGCTGGCGACACTGGATCATTCGACGCCGACCACGCCGCGCGATGATCTCGGCCAGCACATCTACGCCAGCGCCGAGGCCGCCGCGCAGGTCGCGCAACTGGAAGAAAACTGCATGCAGTCCGGCATCGAGCTGCACGGCTGGAGCAGCGATCACCGCGGCATCGTCCACGTGATCGGCCCCGAACTCGGCGCGACGCAGCCGGGCATGACCATCGTCTGCGGCGACAGCCACACTTCCACGCATGGTGCCTTCGGCGCGCTGGCTTTCGGCATCGGCACCACCGAAGTCGGCCATGTGTTGGCGACGCAATGCCTGCTGCAGCGCAAGCCGAAGAATTTCGCGATCCATGTCACTGGTCGACTGGCCGCAGGCGTGACCGCGAAGGATCTCGCACTGCATCTGACCGGGAAGATCGGCGTCAACGGCGGCATCGGCCATGTCTTTGAATATCGTGGCAGCGCGATCGAGGCGCTGACGATGGAAGAGCGCATGACCCTGTGCAACATGTCGATCGAAGCCGGCGCGCGCGCCGGCCTGATCGCCCCGGATGAAACCACTTTCGCCTGGCTGCAGGAACGTCCGCGCGCACCGCGTGGCAAGCAATGGTTGCGTGCGCTCGAAGACTGGCGCGCGCTCGCCAGCGATGACGGCGCCAGTTACGACCGCGAACTGCACCTCGATGCCGCGGAGGTACGCGCGACCATCAGCTACGGCACGCATCCGGGCATGGTCATCGCCCTGCATGCGCCGGTGCCGGCGGCGAAGGATGCGCAGGAGCGGCGCGCGCTCGACTACATGCAGGTGCAGGCCGGCGAACCGATGACCGGTATGGCGGTCGATCTGGTCTTCCTCGGCAGTTGCACCAATTCACGGCTCGGCGATCTGCGCGCGGCTGCCGAGTTGTTGCGCGATCGTCGCATCGCGCACGGACTGCGCATGCTGGTGGTGCCTGGTTCGGTGGCCGTGCAACGCGCCGCCGAAGCGGAAGGTCTGGATCGCGTTTTCCGCGCCGCTGGTGCCGAGTGGCGCGAGCCGGGATGTTCGATGTGCATCGCGATGAACGGCGACCTCGCGCAACCGGGGCAACTGGTGGTGAGCACGAGCAACCGCAATTTCGAAGGCCGGCAGGGCCCGGGCGTGCGCACCGTGCTCGCCAGTCCGCTGGTCGCCGCGGCATCGGCGCTGGCCGGCTGCATCGCCGACCCGCGCGACGTGACGATGGCCGGCGTGTCGATGACTACCGAGGAGCAGGCGGCATGAATCCCCTCACCCACCTGCGCTCGCGCACTGCCGTGCTCGCGCACGAGAACATCGACACCGACCGCATCATCCCGGCGCGCTTTCTCACTACGACCGAACGCGAAGGCCTGGGTCGTCATGCCTTCAACGACTGGCGCTACCGCGACGATGGCAGCGCCGACCCGGCCTTCGCACTCAACCAGCCGAATGCGCAAGGTTGCGAAATACTCGTCGCTGGTCGTGGTTTCGGCTGTGGTTCCTCGCGCGAACACGCGCCCTGGGCTCTGCTCGATTACGGCCTGCGCGCGGTGCTGTCGTCGGAGATCGCCGACATCTTCCGCAGCAATGCGCTCAAGAACGGCCTGCTCGCGATCACGCTCAACGCAGCCGAGCATCGCTACCTGCTCGCGCATCCGGGCATCGAGCTGGCGATCGATATCGCTGCCGGTACCATCGAGTTGCCCGATGGTGGCCGCTTTCGCTTCGAACTCGACGCGTTTTCGCGCCACTGCCTGCTCGAAGGTGTCGATCAACTCGGCTTCCTGCATCGCCACGAAGCGCAGATCGCCGCGTTCGAAACGCGACGCGAGGCTTGCGCATGAAGGCGACCATCGTCCTGTTGCCCGGCGACGGCATCGGCCCGGAAGTCACCGCGTCCGCGCTGGCTGTCTTGCGCATCATCGCGGAAACGTTCGCGCACGACTTCATGTTCGTCGAACATCTGATCGGCGGCGCAGCGATCGACGCGACCGGTCTGCCCTTGCCGGAGACAACACGCGCGGCCTGTCTCTCCGCTGACGCCGTGCTGCTTGGCGCCGTCGGCGGGCCGCGATGGTCCGATCCGAATGCGCGCCCCGAACAAGGCCTGCTGCAATTGCGCGCTGCGCTCGGTGTGTTCGCCAACTTGCGACCGGTGCATGTGCACCCGCGCACGGCGGCGCTGTCGCCGGTGAAGGCCGATCGTCTCGTTGGCGTCGACCTGCTGTTCGTGCGCGAACTCACCGGCGGCAGCTACTTCGGCAGGCGCAGCCGCGATGCCGACAGTGCCAGCGACGAATGCCGCTACACGGTCGTCGAAATCGAGCGCGTTCTGCGCCGTGCCTTCGAACTCGCGCGCGCTCGCCGCGGCCGCGTCACCTCGATCGACAAGGCGAACGTGCTGGAAACGTCGCGACTCTGGCGCGAAACCGCGATCCGCGTCGCCGCCGACTATCCGGACGTGACGCTGGAACACCAGCTGGTCGATTCGATGGCGATGCTGATGCTCAGCCAACCGGCCCGCTACGACGTGCTCGTCACCGAAAACTTGTTCGGCGACATCCTCACCGATGAAGCCGCCGTGCTCGCAGGTTCGCTGGGCCTGCTTCCGTCCGCTTCGTTGGGCGAAGGTCGACGCGGACTCTACGAGCCCATCCACGGTTCGGCGCCCGACATCGCCGGCAAAGGCAGCGCCAATCCGATAGGCAGCATCCTCAGCGCGGCGCTGTTGTTGCGGCATTCGCTTGGACTCGCCAATGAAGCTGCCGCCATCGAGCGCGCTGTACACACGGTGCTGGACACGCGCGAGTTGACCCGCGACCTCGGCGGCAACGCAAACACCCACGACATCACCGACGCCATCGTCGCAACGCTCACCCGACACGCAGCCGCACGCGCGGCTTGAGCAGCACGGCTCACCACTCACCGCTCACTGGGATAGAAAATGCACAGCGATGCCATCAAGCTCGGTCCTGATCGCGCCCCCGCCCGAGCCATGTTGCGCGCGACCGGGCTCGACGATGCGGCTATCGCCAAACCATTGGTGGCGATTGTGCACACCTGGTCGAACGTCTCGCCCTGCAACCTCAATCTGCGCGATCTCGCCCAGGCCGCGGCCGCGGGCGTGCGCGCCGCCGGTGGTACGCCGATCGAATTCAATACGATTGCCGTGACCGATGGCATCGCGATGGGCACACCGGGCATGCGTGCTTCGCTGGTGTCGCGTGAACTCATCGCCGATTCGATCGAACTCGCGGTCACCGGCCACTGTCTCGATGCCGTGATCGTGCTCTGCGGCTGCGACAAGACGATCCCCGCCGCGGCGATGGCACTGGCGCGCATGGATCTTCCCGGCGTCGCGCTTTACGGCGGCAGCATCGATCACGGCCAGCTCGCCGGGAAATCGATCACCATCCAGGAAGTGTTCGAGGCCGTCGGCGCGCATGGCGCCGGAAAGATCAGTTGCGCGCAACTCGCCGATGTCGAGAAGAAGGCTTGCCCCGGCGCGGGCGCCTGCGGCGGCCAGTTCACCGCCAACACGATGGCGATGGTGCTCACCGCGCTCGGCCTTTCGCCCCTCGGGTTCAACGATATTCCAGCCACCGCCGAGGAAAAATCCGGCGCCGCGTATCGCTGCGGCGAACTCGCCATGCAGTGCCTCGCGGACGCACGGACTCCACGGCAGATGCTGACGGCCGAAGCATTCCGCAACGCTGCGCGACTGGTCGCTGCGACGGCAGGTTCGACCAATGCGGTGTTGCATCTGCTTGCGATCGCCCACGAAGCTGGTATCGCGTTGACGCTGGAGGATTTCGAAAATGCCTCGCGCGATACGCCGGTGATCGCCGATCTCAAGCCCGGCGGTCGCTTCACCGCCGTTGAGCTGACCGCTGCCGGCGGCACCGCGCTCGTCGCCAACGAACTTCGTCGCGCGAACATGTTGAGCGATGCGCCGACCGTGACGGGTCGTTCGTTGTTTGCTGAACTCGATGCCGCCGCCGCGCCGATGCCAGGCCAACAGGTCGTGCGCACCGTCGCCGATCCGCTCAAGCCACGCGGCGGTTATTCGATCCTGTACGGAAATCTCGCCCCCGAAGGCTGCGTGCTGAAACTCGCCGGACAGGGCCGCCTGCATCACGCCGGCCCGGCGCGCGTGTTCGAAAGCGAGGAAGAAGCGTTCGCTGCCGTGCAGTCCGATCGCATCCGCGCTGGCGACGTGCTGGTGATCCGCAACGAAGGTCCTGCGGGCGGCCCGGGCATGCGCGAAATGCTTGCGGTGACCGCAGCATTGGTCGGCCGTGGTCTTGGCAACGATGTCGCATTGATCACCGACGGCCGCTTCAGCGGCGCGACGCATGGCTTCATGGTCGGACATGTCGCCCCGGAAGCGGCGCGCGGCGGACCCATCGCGTTGCTGCGCGAAGGCGACCGCGTGGTGATCGATGCCGATACCCGCCGACTTGAAACCGATGCCGATCTGGAATCGCGTCGTGCGCAATGGCGCGCGGCGGCACCGACGGTGACACGTGGTGCGCTGGCGAAATATGCGCGGCTGGTGGGATCGGCGGCGAAAGGCGCGGTGACGGATGGCGCATGACCACCAAGCTCATTCGCGACGTCACTCCCGCGAAGGCGGGATTCCAGTGACTTTCGCACCGGATACTCAAAGACGCTGGATGCCCGCCTTCGCGGGCATGACAGGGAAATCGCTGAAATTCTTTCATCATCCACCGGAGAACCACCATGACCACCGCCGCCACCACTGATGCCCTGAAGCAATCGCGCATCGCCATCCTCGGTTATGGCAGCCAGGGTCGAGCGCATGCCTTGAACCTGCATGAGTCCGGACTCGATGTCATCGTCGGCGTTCGCAAAGGCGGCCCGAGCTGGGAGAAAGCGCAGGCCGATGGTCTGCGCGTCGCTGAACCATTCGAGGCGGTGAAGCAGGCCGACCTCGTCGCCGTGCTCACACCGGACATGGTGCAGCCGGCGCTTTATCAGGAAGCGATCGCGCCACATCTGAAAGCGAACGCGGCGCTACTGTTCGCGCACGGTTTCAACATCCATTTCGATCAGATCCAGCCACGCGCAGATATCGACGTGATTCTGGTCGCGCCGAAAGGTCCGGGCGCACTGGTGCGCCGTGAATATGAAAAAGGTCATGGTGTGCCCTGTCTGTATGCCATCCATCAGGACGCCAGCGGCAGCGCACGCGAGAAGGTCCTGGCTTATGCCGCCGGCATCGGCGGCGCACGCGCGATGCTGATCGAAACCGAATTCGCCGAGGAAACCGAAACCGATCTGTTCGGCGAGCAGGCCGTGCTCTGCGGCGGCGCCACCGAACTCGTGCTGCAGGGTTTCGAGACACTGGTCGAGGCCGGCTACAAACCGGAAGTGGCGTACTACGAATGCCTGCACGAACTGAAATTGATCGTCGATCTCCTGCATGAAGGCGGTCTCGCCAAGATGCATCAATTCGTTTCCGAAACCGCGCAATACGGCGACCTCACCCGCGGTCCGCGCGTGGTCAACGACGAAACCCGCGCGCGCATGCGGGAAGTTCTTGCGGAAATCCGCGATGGCCGCTTCGCCAGGGAATGGGTCGCCGAATACCAGGCCGGCAACGGCAACTACAAGGCGATGAAGCAGCGCGATCTCGCGCACCCGATCGAACAGGTCGGCGCCGCCTTGCGTGCACGCATGCCTTGGTTGACACCCGCAGGAGCCTGATATGGACGGTTCAAAGGAACAATCGACGAAGGTTCGCACCGGCGCGCAATGGTTGTTGCAGGCGCTGGAAGCGGAAGGCTGCGATCTGATGTTCGGCTATCCCGGCGGCGCGATCATGCCGGTCTACGATGCACTCGTGGACAGCCCGATCCGGCACATCCTCGTGCGCCACGAACAGGGTGCGGCGCTCGCGGCCGACGGCTACGCGCGCGCATCGGGCAAGGTCGGCGTCTGTCTCGCGACGTCCGGGCCCGGCGCGACCAACCTGCTCACCGGCATCGCCAACGCCTATCTCGATTCGATTCCGATGGTCGCGATCACCGGCCAGGTGCAGACGCTGGTGATGGGCACCGACGCCTTCCAGGAAGTCGATGTGTTCGGCATGAGCCTGCCGGTGGTCAAGCACAGCTATGTCGTGCGCCGCGCAGAAGATGTTTATGCAACGGTGCGCGAGGCGTTCGCGATAGCACGCTCGGGCCGACCGGGACCCGTGCTGATCGATCTTCCGAAAGACGTGGCGGTCGCGTCGGCGCCGGCGCGTGCGCCGCACTACCGGACCTGCGCGCCGAATGCCGACGAGCCGGAAGCCTTGATGCGCGCACGCGCTTTGCTCGCGCAAGCGCAACGTCCGCTGCTCTATGTCGGCGGCGGCGTGGGCATGGCCGATGCCGAATGGGCGCTGCGCTCGCTGATGCGCTCGACCGGATTACCCGCCGTGTACACGTTGAAAGGTCTGGGTGCGGTCGATCCGGATGCGCCGTTCAATCTCGGCATGCTCGGCATGCACGGCAATCCCGCGGCGAATCACGCCGTACAGGAATGCGATCTGCTGATCGTCGCCGGCGCGCGCTTCGATGATCGCGCCACCGGCAAGCTGGCGACGTTCGCGCCGAATGCGAAGGTGCTGCATCTGGATATCGATGCCGCCGAGATCGGCAAGCTGCGTCGCGCCGATGTCGGGCTTGGTGGAAAACTCGCCGAGCAGCTGCCGGCGCTGGCACAGCCGCTGCACATCACGGCCTGGCAGCAGCACTGCCGCGCGATGAAGACGCAGCATGCCGAACGCTACGACGCCCCCGGCGATGGCGTGTTCGCGCCCGCACTACTCAGGCAATTGTCGGAGGCCGGCGGCGGCCGCCTGATCGTCGCCAGCGACGTCGGCCAACACCAGATGTGGGTGGCGCAGCATTGGCGCGTCAATCGCAGCGCCGCGCATCTTTCCAGTGGCGGCCTGGGCACGATGGGCTTTGGATTGCCGGCGGCGATCGGCGCGCAATTGGCCAAACCCGATGCCCGCGTCATCTGCGTCAGCGGCGACGGCTCGATCATGATGAACATCCAGGAGCTCGCCACGCTCAAGCGCTACGGCATCCCGGTGAAGATCGTGCTGCTCGACAACTCCAGCCTGGGCATGGTGCGGCAATGGCAGGAGTTGTTCTTCGCCGAGCGCTACAGCGAAGTCGATCTTTCTGACAATCCGGATTTCGCCGAACTCGCTCGTGCCTTCGGCATTCCCGCATTCACCGTCGAGCGTCGCGACCAGGTCGCCGATGCGATCGCGCGTCTGCTCGGCGATGAAGGACCGCTGCTCTGCCACGTCAAGATCGATCCGCGCGCGAACGTCTGGCCGCTGGTGCCGCCGGGCAAATCGAATGCCGAAATGATGGGCTGTGCCGCATGAGCCGCGCCCTCGCCATCGAAATAGACCGCGCCGAGGGCGCGCTGCTGCGCCTGCTCGGCACGATCGAGCGCCGCGGCTTCGCGCTGATCGGCCTGCAGACCGACGCCGCCGACAATGGTGGCCTGTCGGTACGCCTGCTGCTCGATGGCGAGCGCGATCCGCAGGTGCTGTGCCGGCAACTGCAGCGGCTGATCGATGTGCGCGAGGTGCGGCTGTTGCCGGATGCTGTCGAAGAGACGCCGGAAACATTCCAGGCGACGTGGCTGCAGGGGTAGCGTTGCGTAGGAGCGATGGCAATCGCGATAAATCCGAGCGCTGCGAATTTGTCGCGATTGCCATCGCTCCTACACACACAAAATTCAGGAGAATCACCATGAACCCGCGAATTACCGGCGAGTCGTCGTTGCACACCTCCCGCGCACCGCGCGCTACGACTTGCGAACGCCATCATGACCTCCTCCCTCGAGTACACCGCCACGCCTTCTGTTTTTGAGCCCCGCTTTGCGAATGCGCCGCGTGCGTCTTCTGCGGATGAAAACAGTCGC
>NZ_DATGBO010000055.1:0-21956 GCF_035312645.1 Arenimonas sp. | reverse complement strand
ATCAAACACAATCCGCGCCTGCGGCGCATAGCGGCGCAGCAAGGGCAGCAGCGGCGCCAGCACGTAATGACGCGAAGCGATGATCAGGTCAAAACGCGCGCCATGCTGACCGAGCCAGCGCGGCACGTCATCGAGCCAGGGATGCCACCAGGCTTCGACGCCCAACTGCTGCAGGCTGGCGGTATAGGCACCGTCGTGGTGATGGTTTTCGGCGAAGAAGCTGCTGGCGCAATTTTCCTGCGCGAGCAATTGCAGTATCTCGAACATGCGCAGCGAACCGGCATCGCGATCGGGCATCGGCGTGCAGGCGTCGAGCACCAGCACCTGGCGGCGATAGCGATGCCTGGCGGCGCGATCGATATCGGCCGCCAGCGTTGGCGCGGGATGATCCTTCGCCAACACGGTGGCCCAGCGCGCGAGGAATTTCTTCTGGTTGGTGACCTGGTAGGACTTCACGCCCTGCGTCAGATCGGTACCAGAGGTGATTCCTTCGTAGTGGATCACCACCGACGCCGGCTGGTAGCGAACCGTGAGGCCGCATTCGCGCACCCGCATCGCCAGGTCGGCATCTTCGTAATACGCCGGCGCGTAGTGCGCATCGAAGCCGCCAAGCTGCGCGAACAGCGCGCGGCGCAGCGCGATCGCGGCGCCCGAGCAGTAATCGACGTCGCGCACGAAGTTGTAGCGGGGGTCCGCAGGATCGTTGAAACGTCCGTAGTTCCAGCCACTGGCGTCGGAAAACAGGATGCCGCCGGCTTCCTGCAGGCGCCCGTCCGGGTAGACGAGTTTGGCGCCGACGAGGCCGGTATCGGGATGGCTTTCGAACGTCGACAGCAACGCATCGAGCCAGCCGGGCTGGACGACGGTGTCGTTGTTGAGGAAGACCAGAAACTCGCCGTTCGCGTTCGCGGCACCGGCATTGCAGGAGCCGATGAAACCCAGGTTGACGGTGTTGCGCTGGTAACGCAGGCCGCTGATGGCCGGCAGCCACTGTGCGCCGGCATCGCTGGAGGCGTCATCGACGACGATGATCTCGATCGTCGTCGCATCGCCGCTGTCGGCGAGCGAGCGCAGGCAACGCAGCGTGTAGTCGATCTGGTTGAAGACCGGGATGACGATGCTGGCGCGTGGCGTTGGCGAGCGCGGCAGCTGCAGCGCGACTGCATCGACGGCCAGCGGCGATGCCGCGTCGGGCAACTGCAGGCGGCGTAACTCGGTGCGGTGGTCGAGGTTTTGCCGCAGGCGGCGCCAACTCTGCACCAGGCCGCGTGTGCGCAGGCTTCGAGTCGCCCGCGTCAGCGTCGACGACATCCGGCGCAGGCGGTATTGCAAGGTCAGCGTGCGTTCGCGCAGCCATCGCGAGAGAAAGCGCAGTGGTCGCGTCATGCGCCAGGAGCGACTGCGCTGGATCAATGCGAGCTGCGCGTCATTGGCGTCGCGCATCGCCAGTGCCTGATCGCGCTGACAGGCAAGATCGCGGGTGTCCTGCTCGTAGTACACGTAGGATTTCGTCAGTGCGGCGGAGAGTTCGTCTTCGCGGGCGGCGAGGTCGTCGCGCTGCTGGCCGATCGCGATCTGCTGTTGTTCCAGTGCGCGTTGCCGCTGTGCCATTTCGGCGATTTGCCGTGCCGCCTCGGCATGTCCCCGCTGCAATTCGTCGTGGCTTTCCTGCAGCGTGGTGTGCCGCTGTTCCACCTGCGCATGCAGTTGCTGCGCTTCGAGCAGTTGCTGCTGTAGCGCCGAAAGCTCTGTCTCGCGCTCGCGCAGCGCTTGTTCGTTGCTCGCGATGAGCGTCCGGTAGGCGTGTTGCGCCGTTTCCGAGGCGAGTGCGGCCTCCTGCAGCTGCTGACGGTCTGTGTTGGCAAGTCCGAGTTCCATCTGCAGCGATTGCCGCATCTGCTCGGCCGCCGCGCTTTCTACCCGTGCGCGCCGTTCCGAAATTTCCGGTCCCATCCGCGCCGATCGGTCCGGCTCGGCGGCGGCCAGTCGCGGCGTCCGGGCCTGTGCCGGGCAGGCAATGCGCCAGGCATCGGTCATCGCTTCCAGGCTGGGCAAACGCGGCCGCGGCCGCGCGCGCATCGCCCGGACTTTTTCGCGGTCGGCGGCGAGTTCTGTCAGCATCGCCGCAAAGGATTGTGCATCGGCAGCGACCAGCCAGCCGTAGCCGGAGGACTCGATCCGCTCTGCCAACGCGCCGAGTCGCGAGCACAGGCAAGGCAGGCCGAGCGCCGTCATTTCCGACAGCGTGTAACTCCAGGTTTCCGGCACGGTCGATGGCAGCATCGCGATATCCGGTTGCAGCGCCTCGACGCGATCGCGCAATTGTGCGTGCTCATAGCGGGCCTGAATCTGCAGGCGCGGGTCGCCAGCGTATTTGTCCGCGGCGGCGTTGCCGCTGCCGAGCGCGATGAGTTCGACATTCGCCGGGAGCTGCGGCAGCAACTGATCGAGCAAAGTCTCGCCCTTGCCGCCGGAAAGATGGCCAGGAATCAGAACGCGCAGCGGTCGTTCCGATTGTGGCGCCCACGCCAGCGGTGCATCGATGGCCGGGGAGCCATGCGCGATCACCTGCCAGGAAAATGCCGCGAGTTCGGGAACCAGGCGCAGCATGCGTTGCCGTGCCGATTCCGAGGGCGTCACCATCGTTGCTTCGGCGGCACGCAGCGCAGCCAGCGTTTCGCCGCGCAAGTTTCGCCAGCGTCGCGGATCCTGGTGCGGAAACAGGAAAGTCGGCTGACTGCCACTGATCGACGCGGCCAGTGTTTCGTCGGCGATCGCGTCGGCCGCGCCTTCAGGCAATTGGTGCAGCAGCGGCCAAAATGGGTAGGCGTCATGCGCGCAGAACGCGGTCGGCAAACCCGTGCGCAACACGTCGAGGCTGTGCCCGATCAGCGAAGACACCAGCACCGCGCCGACGCCCCAGTCGGCGCCGATCTGCGCGAGCAACTGCGCGACTTCCTGATTCCGGATCGCCGTGTCCTCGATCGGTTCGGCGAGTTGCCATCGCCGCAGCGGTGGTTGATCGAGATCGTGGTGCAGGCCCAGGAAACGACCGAACGGTGGCCAATGCAGTTCGCCGCTGGCGACGAGGAACAGATGCTGGCGTTGCGTGTCGGCGGTGGCGAGGTCGCGCGCGAAGCGTTCGATGCCGCCACCCCAGTTGTGCAGCACATGCAGCAACACCGGCTGCCCGCGACGCAGGCGCGGCACGACGTCACCGGATGAGGCGAGCAATTTTTCCTGCAGCAAATCGATCGCGAGATGATGCAACGGCTCTGGCATCGCTGCTGCAGCGGCGCCGACCCAGACGCAGGGCAGGAGGCGCGCGCGTTGCGGGCAAAGGGGCGGTGCTGTTGATGTTGCCGTCAGCGCAGCCACGGCCTCGGCGCGCCAGAGACTGCAGCCCGGCGCAAAACCATCGACAGCGAAACTCGCGTGTTCGCCATGCGTCCAGCACAAAGCCGCGATCGTTTCGGCATCGCATTCAGGCAGCGCCGGCAACAGCGCTGCCGACAGCGGCGACAGCACGGATGTATCCGGGGATTCGCACCAGGCCGAATGCAGTCGTGACCAGGCATCGGCAGGCCAATGCGCGCCGGCGACGCAGAGCAGGACATCGCGACCAGGACGCAACGCGCCCGCTTTCGCCAGTGCGGCGGCGGGCGAATCGGCAATGCCTTCGAGGCGCTCGATCTGTTCAGGCAGCCCGTCCATAGACGCCCCGGGTCGGTCGGACCAAAGGCTGAGGACGGGCAGTGACGGTTCTCGCATTTTTCAGCCTGAAGACGGGGAGTGGCCGGGCAGGCCTGATAAACTCGCGCAAACCCCAGATTATCCACATCCTTGACCGACACCGCTGCCCCCGGGCCCGAAAACGAAACCCTGTTGCGCCGGATCTGGCGCTGGACCTGGCGTCTGGGCCTGCTCGGCCTGGGACTGCTGATCGGCATCGGCGGACCGTATATCTGGCACCTCGACAAGCAGGTGCGGCAGGAATTCGCGCAGTTGCAATGGCAGGTGCCGACGCGCGTCTATGCGCGCCCGCTGCTGCTCAAGGAGGGCGTGCGCCTCGATGGCGACACCTTCGAAATCGAACTCGCCGCCGCTGCATATCGCAAGGATGCCGGCAGCCAATTGCCCGGCACCTATGTACGCGACGGCAATCATTTCCTGGTCGCCACGCGTGACTTCATCGATCTCGATGGCCCGGTGCCGGCGCGGCATCTCGATGTGACGTTGGCTGGCGCTCGTGTCGCCACCGTGCGCGATGCCGATAAAAAACGTCGCCTCGACAGCGCCCGCGTCGATCCTGCGCGCATCGCCACGCTTTATGGCAACACCGAGGAAGAGCGCCGCCTGGTGCGCATGGAAGAAGTGCCGGAGCTGCTGATCACCGGCCTGCAGGCGGTCGAGGATCGCAACTTCAAATACCACCACGGCATCGATCCCTGGGGCGTGATGCGCGCGATCTGGGTCAACATCCGTGAAGGCGAATTCGAGCAGGGCGCCAGCACGATCACCCAGCAGATGGTGCGCAGTCTGTTCCTGAGCAACACCAAGACGGTGTCGCGCAAGGTCAAGGAAGCGATGTACGCGCTGATCATCGAGGCGCGCTTCGACAAGCGCCGCATCCTTGAGGCCTATCTCAACGAGGTCTACCTCGGCCAGACCGGCAGCCAGTCGGTGCGCGGCGTCGCCGCGGGTTCGGATTTCTGGTTCGGCCGCGATCTGTCGACGCTGCGCACCGAGGATCTTGCACTGTTGGTCGGCATCATCCAGGGGCCGGGTTACTGGGATCCGCGTCTGCATCCGGAACGCGCGATCAAGCGTCGCGCCACGGTGCTCGCGGTCTGGGAAGAACTCGGCCTGATCACGCCGGCTGAAGCCGCGCGCGCCAATGCGACGCCGCTGGGCGTCAGCAGCCGCCCGGGCGTGGCGCGCAATCGCGCGCCGGCCTTCATGGATCTGGTACGCCGGCAACTCGCGCGCGACTATCCCGCCGATGCACTGCGCGGTGCTGGCCTGTCGGTGATGAGCACGCTGGCACCGTCGGCGCAGACCTTATCCGAGCGCGCGGTCACCACGTCGCTGGCCAAGGTCGAACGCAAGGGCGGCCCGGAATTGCAGGCCGGCATGGTGGTGACCGATACCGGCAACGGCGAAGTTCTCGCGATGGTCGGCAACCGCAAATCCGACGAGCCCGGTTTCAATCGCGCGCTGGAATCGCAGCGTCCGGTCGGATCCCTGCTCAAGCCCTTCGTGTATCTGCTCGCGCTCGCGCAGCCGGAGCGGTATTCGCTGGCGAGTTGGGTCGACGACAGTCCGGTCGAAGTCACGCAGCCGAACGGCAAGACTTGGCGCCCGCAGAATTCCGACAATCAATCGCATGGCAATGTCACCGTCGCTTCGGCGCTCGCGCATTCCTACAACCAGGCGACGGTGCGCGTGGGCATGGACGTCGGTCCGGATCGCCTCGCGCAACTGCTGCAGGTGCTCGGTGGTTTGAAGGCCGAACCGAATCCGTCGCTGATCCTCGGCTCGGTCGACCTGTCGGTGTTTTCGATGGCGCAGATGTACCAGTTCCTCGCTTCGGGCGGACAGGTGCAGCCGCTGCGTGCAGTGCGCGGCGTGCTCAATCCGCAGGGCAAGGCGATCAATCGCTACGATTTCCACGCCGAGCCCGCGCAGGAAGGCGACGCGATCGCTGCGCGTCTGGTCACACTGGCCTTGCAGGGCACGGTGACCAACGGCACCGCGCATCAACTCGTCGCCGATGGTCTCGGCCCGTTGCAATCGGCGGGCAAGACCGGCACCAGCAACGACAGCCGCGACAGTTGGTATGCCGGTTACACCGGCGATCATCTGGCGGTGGTGTGGATGGGCAACGACAAGAACGAACCCACCGGCTTGTACGGCGCCACTGGCGCGATGCGCGTGTGGTCGGCGCTGTTCGAGAAATTGCCGACGCAACCGCTGACCGTGAGCGGGCAGGGCATCGAATGGACCTGGCTCGATGCCAGCGAATTCGCCACCACCGAAGAAACCTGCCCGGGCGCGCGCCGCGCCGCGTTCGTGAGCGGCTACCTGCCCAACGAACACAAGACCTGCCAGGAGAGCAACTGGCTCGACTGGTTCCACCTCAATGGCGGCGGCGACAATCCGCCTCCGCCGCCACCGGCGGATCAACAGCAATGACACGTCTCGTCCTCGCCTTCGTTTTCATCGGCCTGATGTTGAGCGGCTGTGGTGCCAGCAGCGGTGGCAGTGCCGGTACGCATCATCTGTCGCCGAACGAAATGCTCGCGCAGGTGCGCGCGGCCGGCGTGACGGGCGTTGAACTCGACGTACAGCCGCTGCGCGATCCGCAGGTCGAGGATCTGCGCGCGGCGGCGACGCAGGCCGAGAACGGTCGTGATTACGTCGGCGCCAATCGCGCGCTCGCGCAGGCGCTGCAGCTGATGCCCAACGATCCCGATCTGCTGCAGTGGCAGGCCGAGATCGCGCTGGTCACGCGTGGTTGGGCGCAGGCCGAACAATTCGCGACGCAGTCCTATGCCAAAGGTCCGAAGCTCGGCGGTTTGTGCCGGCGCAACTGGACCACGATCCGTTTCGCACGCGAAGCCCATGGCGATGCCGCCGGCGCCGCGCAGGCGCAGCAGCATGTCCCCGCCTGCGCGGTGACGCCGCCAGTGCGCATGTAACACGTGTCCGATCTGTCGAACCGCGCGCAGGCCGCGCTCGCCGCCGACGGCCCGCTTGCCGACAAGCTCGAGGGTTATGTGCCGCGGCTGGCGCAGCAGCATCTCGCCGAAGCCGTCGCCGATGCGATCGATCAGCGCGCCACGCTGATCGCCGAGGCCGGTACCGGCACCGGAAAAACTTACGCCTATCTCGTGCCGGCCTTGTTGTCGGGCGATCGCGTGATCATTTCCACCGGCACGCGTGCCCTGCAGGACCAGCTCTACCATCGCGATCTGCCGCGTGTGCGTGCCGCGCTCGGCGCCAGCATGAAAACGGCATTGCTCAAGGGCCGCAGCAATTATCTGTGTCGCTATCGCATGGAGCAGGCCAAGGGCGAGCGTTTCATCAGCCGCGAAGTCGCCGCGCAATTCCAGCGTGTGGTGGCGTGGAGCGGTCGCAGTCAGCGCGGCGATCTCTCCGAACTGCCCGATATCGCCGAGGACAGCCCGCTCTGGCCGCAGGTCACTTCGACTGCCGACAATTGTCTCGGCAGTGAATGCCCATTCTGGTCGGAATGTTTCGTGGTCAAGGCGCGCCAGGAAGCGCAGTCGGCCGACATCGTCGTGGTCAACCATCATCTGCTGCTCGCCGATCTTGCGATCAAGCAGGAGGGCTTCGGCGAGATCCTGCCCGGCGCCTCGGCGTTCGTGCTCGATGAAGCGCATCAGTTGCCGGAACTCGCCGCGCAGTTTTTCGGCGAAGGCCTCGGCGCGCGGCAATTGCTCGAGCTGGCGCGCGATGCGCTCAAGGAATCGGCGAACGTGCCCGGCGCACTGGCCAGCGTGCAGCAGCCGATGCGCACGTTGGAACACGCGGTGCGCGAACTGCGTCTGGCGATGGACAGCATGGCCACGCGCGGCAATGTCGCACGCCTGCGCGGCAATGCCGGCGCAGCCGCGGCATTGACGGCCCTGCAGACGGCGCTGGAAGAATTCCATACCGGTTTGCTGCCATTGGCGGAAGCGTCGCCGGGATTCACCGCCTGTGTTGAAAGGGCGAATGTGGTGTTACTGCGGCTTCGTCGCTGGAGCGACGTGGAAAGCGGCGACGATGCGGTACGGTGGTACGAATTGACGCAGCGCGGCTTCACGCTGCAGCGCACGCCGCTCGATGTCTCCGGCCCGCTGCGCAATTATCGCGAGCAATCGCGCGCTGCCTGGATTTTCACTTCCGCGACGATGGCGGTTGCCGGCGATTTCGATCACATCGCCACGCGCCTCGGGCTCGATGCGCCGAACACCTTGCTGCAGCCAAGCCCGTTCGACTGGCCGAACCAGGCGCTGTGCTATCTGCCGCGCGGATTGCCCGAGCCGAATCTGCGTGGTTATGGCGAAGCATTGGTGAAAGCAGTCTGGCCGGTGCTGGAAGCGTCCGCCGGTCGCGCTTTTTTGTTGTTCACCTCGCATCGCGCGCTGCGCGAAGCCGCCGAGGCCTTGAAGGATTGTCCGTGGCCGTTGTTCGTGCAGGGCACGGCACCGAGAAACGTGCTGCTGGAACAATTCCGCCACTCCGGCAATGGCGTGCTGCTCGGTGCGGCGAGTTTCTGGGAGGGCGTGGATGTTGCTGGCGAAGCGCTGTCGGTGGTGGTGATCGATCGCCTGCCATTCGCCGCGCCCGACGATCCGGTGCTGGAGGCGCGCCTGGAAGCGGTGCGTCGCGCCGGTGGCAATCCGTTCCGCGACGAACAATTGCCGCAGGCAGTGATTGCGCTCAAGCAGGGCGCGGGGCGCCTGATCCGCACGTTCGAGGATCGCGGCGTGCTCGTGCTCTGCGATCCGCGCCTGGTCGGCAAGAGTTACGGCCGTCTGTTTCTCGACAGCCTGCCGCCGCTGCCGCGCACGCGTTCGCTGGCCGATGTGCAGCGCTTCTTCGGCCACGACGCGCCGCCCGAGCCGGAGCCCGATTGGTTGGCGACGACGCTTTCGTCCTATCCCGAAAATCGTTGGGAGTAGGCTGATGTCCTGCCGCATTGCCGGAAACTGCCCGTCATGAAGTTGCTCGCTTTCGATACCAGCACCGAAGCCTGTTCCGTCGCGCTGTGGATTGACGGCGAGATGCGCGAGCGTTACGAGGTCGCGCCGCGCCGTCACACCGAACTGGCGTTGCCGTGGGCGGAAGAATTGCTGGCCGAGGCCGGTATCGCGAAAGCGCAGATCGATGCGATCGCGGTCGGTCGCGGGCCGGGCGCATTCACCGGCGTGCGCCTCGCCGTCGCGTTGGCGCAGGGCATGGCGCTGGCACTGGATCGCCCGGTGCTGGCGATATCGACGCTCGCGGCATTGGCGATGCGCGCGGTGCCTGCGGCGCACGCGAACGCTGAAATCCTCGCCGCGATCGATGCACGCATGGGCGAAATCTATCTCGGCCGCTTTGTCGCCGATGCTGACGGCCTGGTGACGGCGATCGGCGAGGAATGGATGGCGACGCCGGCGGCGACGACGCTTGCCGGCGATGCGCGCTGCCGCGGTGTGGGCACGGGATTCGCGGCGATGGATTCGGCGCTGGTCGCGGCGCTCGCGGATCGACTGGTCGATCATGATGCCGCGGCCTTGCCGCATGCCATCGACATCGCGCGTCTGGCGGTGCGTGCGCATGCGCGCGGCGAGGCGATCGCCGCCGATCTGCTCGAGCCGGCCTACCTGCGCAACAAGGTCGCGTTGACGTTGGCGGAACAGCGCAGCGCGCGTGAACGCGCAAACGACTGAAGCATCGCGAGCGAAACTCGTGATCGGAAAAAGCCGAAAACGAGAAAGCCGCGCGGGCTCCCGCGCGGTTTCGTCGTCAAAACTTTTCAGCGCACGCGATTGACCATCGCGTGATAGCCGAGCAGACCGACACCGGCAGCGCCCAGCAACAGCCCGGCGGCGCCCGGCGTGAGCTGCTCGATGCCCATCCAGCCGATCAGGCCGAACGCCAGGCCCTGCAGCGTCAGCACCAGGCCCCACTTCAATGCCGACAGGCGCCGCGTCTGTTCGTCGGCGAGCAGCATCGCCTTGATCAGGTCATCGGAGGCATTGGTTTCGGCAAGACGGCGGCGCAGCCGCGAATCGACGACGATCTTGATCGCCAGGGTGATGCAGACGATGAGGGTGATGGGGACCAAAAGGGCGGCATCGAAATCCATGGGACAACTCCAGTAGGCGGGGCCACCATGGCCCTTCACGGCGATGGACGCGGTCAGTGTGCCGGCGGTTGCACCCGCGCCGGAAAATATTTTTCGCGGTAGCCTGCAACCCTGGCCCTGCTGGCGGTATCACTCTGGCGATGAGCCCGGATCAAGACATGGTCACCGCCGTACTGGAACGCCGCCCGGGCGCGTTCGAGCAGTTGATCGCCCGCCATCAGGCGCTGGTCTGGCATCTGGTCCAGCGCATGGTGCAGCAGCCCGAAGACGCACGTGAACTCTGCCAGGATGTGTTCCTGCGCGTGCACGACTGCCTGGGTCAATACCGGTTCGAGAGCTCGCTGGCAACCTGGATCGGTCGCATCGCTTTCTCGATCGCCGCGAGGCATCTGCAGAAGAAAAAGCTGCCGCTGGTCAGCGCCAGCGACGAAGACGGCGAGGGCAGTTTGTTTGACCAGATCGGCGACGGCTTCGATCTGGAGGCGGCGAGCCTGGACGAAGAACTGATGCAGCATCTGGGTGAAGCGATCGAGCAATTGCCGGCGATGCAACGCACCTTGGTCACGTTGTTTCATCTCGAGGAACTGGGCATTGGCGATATCGCCCAGATCACCGGCCTGCCGATCGGCACGGTCAAGAATTATCTTTTCCGCGCCCGCCATCGCCTGCGCCAAACCCTGGAAAACACGCTGGGAGCCCCCGCATGAACCGGAACGAGCAAGACCAACACGAACGCTGGCAGGAGGCCGCCGCACGCGCCGAACGCGACGCATCTTCCACGCGCGATCCGCAGGTCGACGCCTATCGCCTGCTGCTGCGTGCATTGCGGCAGCCACCGCCGGCGATGCTGCCGCCGGACTTCGCGCGGTCGGTATTGCAACGCTGGCAGGCGCGCGAGGAAAGCGCCGGCATTGAAATGGCCCTGATGCGATTCCTGGCTTGTGCGTTGACGTTGGTGGGGGTTTTCACCGCATTGCCAGCGATCGCCGCGGCCATCGCGACATCGTTGCATTGGCTGTCGCGACAACCGCTGCCGGCGTCGCTGTTGCTGGTAGCCGCGTTCGGAATGGTCGCGGTCGCGCTGGTGGATCGCCTCTGGCAGCCGTTGCCGCAGCTGCGTTGAACCGCGCGGCCCGCCGCCGGGAAAAAGTTAGCTTCTGGCGCGAAAACCCCAGATGCAGAGCGCACCAGCAACGATCAAGCCGGCCCAGGAAACCCAGACAGGCACCGGCAACGTGCCGATCTGCACCGGAAGCGCCATCGCCAATCGTGCTGCGTGCGCCAACGCGACGATGCCGAAAACCGTGGCGGCGATCTTGTTGAAAGAAGACGTGGACATGTCCGTTCCTTCGATCCGATGGGATCGAAGGCATTGTGCGCCGAAGACGCAATGAAAGCGGCTCAGCCCGGTTCGCGCTCGTAAAACTGGAAACACACGCCCGACGGCGCGATCAGGTGGAATTCCACGCGGCCCCAGGATTTTTCTTCGAGCGGGCCAACTCGCGCGGGGAGGTCGCGATACTCGGCGTACAACGCCGCCAGGTCACGCACGCCGATGCTGAAGCTGGCGTTGTCGGCCCACAGGCGTTCGCTGTTTTCGACAAGATTGAACGCCACGCCATCGCGGGCGATCCCGGCCATGTTGCCATCGCGCCAGATAATTTCGAAACCCATGTGCTGGCAGTGGAACGCGAGTGCGTCATCGAGACTGTTGCCGCTGGGGATCATCGGCGTCACCGAAGCAAACGTGGCTTTCATGTCGGGGCCCTCGCGTCGCCGGTTCGCCACAGAATAGTCGCAACGCTGCGACAAATCCCCAGGCGTCAGCGCGTGCGACCGACGCCGTGTTGGTAGACGAGTTTTCCGCCCAGCCAGCCGGCGATGCCGAGGCAGACGAAGCCGGCCAGGCTGATCGTGATCGCGAGGGTGCCGGGAGCATTGAGGCTCATGCCCTGACAGCGCAGAAACAGACTGGTCGCGTAGCCCGTCCATGCCGCGATGACGAACAGCATGTGACGATTGCCATCGCGCAGCGCCGGATTCGCTTCGTCGATCTTGATCAGTTCGACGAAACCGCTGGCCATCGCCGCGATCGCGGTGACCAGGCCGATGGCCATCAGCACGCCGGCCAATTGCCAGGCCGGCTTTCCCCACCACGGGCTCATGACATCGGCGATGGTCGCCAGCGACCAGCAGGCGATCGGAAAATGCACGAGGGCAGGATGCAGTGGATGGCTCATGCGTGTTGCCCCGATCGACCGTAGCGACGACTAAAGCAGGACGACGCTGAGCAGGGTGAGGAAGCCCGCGACCGCGACGCCGGCGTGGATCACCACGACGAGTTTCGGTGCGATTTTCTTGCGCGCGTGAAACGAGGCGAGATAGAAACCGCCGAGTGCGGCGACCACGAGCAAGCCCAGCGCCGCACTGACGCGGGCAGCGCCGCCGTCTTGCAATACCGTGAGCAGGAGCAGCACCAGACCGGTGGCACCGAGCAATGCATGCACGATCGACAAGGCCCAGGGCGCGAGTTTTCCGCGCAACACGCTGGCGGCGAGCACCAGACCGCCGACGGCAGCGATGGCGAAAATCAGGACGGCATATTGCAACATGGTGTTCTCCTTGGTGAAGCGGCGGTGTCGGATCAGTTCGGGAAGATGCGGATCACTCCGTGCGTTCGTCGCTGCCCGGAATTTTTTCTGCAGCAAGTCCAGCGTCGAGTCGCGCCAGCATGTTCGTGGTCATGCGATCGCAGCGCGCTCCAAGAAACGGGAACGCTTCTGTCAAGGTGGTCGCGAGCGTGTCCTGCAAGGCGATGCGCAGCAGGCGGCGCGCGCGATGCAGGCGGGTCTTGACGGTTTCGGCGCGGATGCCGAGGCTGAGCGCGGTTTCCTCGACGGTGCACTCTTCGATCTCGCGCATCATGAAGACGATGCGGAAATCTTCCGGCAGGTTGTCGACCGCGCGTTCGAGCAAGGCGCGGATCTGTGCACGGGTTGCGGCGGCGGCCGGATCCTCGCTGCCGAAACGTGCGGGGAAATGCAGCACGCGATTGTCGCTGGCCTGCGCGCTGTCGATTTCCTCGACGGTCGCGGTCGGTCGATGCTGGCGCACGCGGCCATAGGCTTCATTGAGCACGATGCGGGTCATCCAGGTAAGCAGCGCGGCTTCGCCGCGGAAACCGTCAAGATTCTCGAAGGCGCGGGCGTAGGCTTCCTGGACGATGTCCTCGGCTTCCGAATCGTCGCCGGCGACGCCACGGGCGATGCGGAACAGGCGCTGGTTGCAGCGCTGCATGATGTGCCGGAACGCCTCGCGATGGCCGTGGCGCGCGAGATCGACCAAGTCCAGGTCGGTCAGCGCGTCATAGTCGATGCGTACGGCGGGGTCGTGCGTGGCCATGATGTCTCCCTCTTCCCTGATCGGATGCAGCAGTGCGGTCGAGGTTCCCGGCTTTCGTAGGAGCGGACATGGCCGCGACTTTGCACTTCCTGCGAGCGAGGTCAGCCGTGGTCAGAAACGCTGCGGCAATCGGAATAGGTCGCGGTCATGCCCGCTCCTGCGCAGAATGGTCAGCGGCTCGAGATCGAGCAAAGATAGATGACTTCGCAGGCGCCGCCGCCGCTGTCCTCGCGGGTAAGCGAACTTTGCCAATGCCAGTTGTCGTCGCTGTCGACGCGCACCAGCCAGCCGTTGACGCGCACGGTATCGCCCTGGCGGACACGGGACAGGGCATCGGCGACGCCACCGTCCGCGGGGATCATGTGCATGTTGGCGCTGCTGACGATGATCTGTTGCAGCGGGATCGGCGGGCCGTCGCTGCCCCAGCGATAGTGATACCAGCGGCCCGACTGCGAGATGTCGAGGCGATCGCTGACCTGCGGGTTCGCCATCGGTCCCCAGCCCAGAGCGAGATCGGTCGGCGAATATTTCGTTTCGGTGCCCAGCGAATAATCCTCGCGCGACAGCACGCGCGCTTCCAGGCTGAAACCTGCGAGCGGTGTGATCGTGGCATTGCCCATGCGCACCGGCGACATACGGCCGTCGACCGGACTCTGCAGGGGTTGGTCAGGCGTGACGAATGAAGGCGGCAGCGTGCAGGCGATCGGCCCGCCGCCCGCCGCGGCAGTCGCCGGCAGTGGCGCCTTGTGGCCATGCGACATCCAGACCAGGAGCAGGAAGGTCGCTGCGATTGCTATCCAGAGCCAGCGCGGCATAGGGTCAGCCGAAATCGGCGAGCAGCGCCTGGCGCTGGTCTTGGTTGAGTTCGATGCGCTCGGGCAGGCGTGGGTCTTCGATGCCGATCGCGAGTGCGGCGCCATCGCGCAGGGCGGCGATGGCCTGCATGGAAAATTCCAAGCGCAGGAAATGCACCGCAGACGTCTTGCCAGCGTCGCTGCGATCCAGGTCTTCGTCAGCGAAGGCGAGCACGCGGGCGTGACCGGCGACTTCGGCATAGACGCGGTGCTCGATGCCACCGAGTTGCGCGAGCCGCTGCGCGCGGACTTCCGGATCGGTGAATTCGAACAGCATCGTTGCCTTGAGGTTGCTGCCGTCGGGGATCAACGGGTTGTAGGCATCGAGTTCGTCCTGGATGCCGGCGGCTTCAAAGATGCGTTCGATGCGCAGCATTTCCTGCACCTGGTATTGCACGGTGAGGCGATCTTCGAACAGCAGGCTGACATGCCCGCCGAGACGGATGTTGCGGATGTGCTTGTGCGCGATCACGCGCTGGCGGAATTCGCTGCGTTCGCCGGCGTAGCGTTCCAGCGACAGCAGGTCTTCGTGGGTGAGCTTGGTCATGCCCGGGATCATATTCATGGCAGTGCCTCAGATGCCATAGGCCTGGCGGATCAGGCTGATCGGATGTTCGGCGAGGGTGCCGTTATCCAGGCCATGGGCGATATGCGCGCCGGCCATCACGCAGTCGGAGGTGAAGTGATCGGCCGCCGCCTGCGCAACGCGCGTCTCCACCGGCTTGGCGATCTTGCGCGCGAACGCGTACGTATCCTTCTTCACGCCGTAGGTACCGTCATGGCCCGAGCAGCGCTCGATGGCCAGCACTTCGGTGCCGGGCACGAGTTGCAGCACGTCGCGGGTCTTGGGGCCGATGTTCTGCACGCGCTGGTGGCAGGCGGCCTGCCAGGCGATCTTGCCCAACGGATTCTTGAAGTCGGTTTTCATCAGGCCGGCGCCGTGCCGGTGCATCAGGTATTCGAACGGATCGAAGAACGCGCGCTTGACCTTCTGCACGTCGGCATCGCCGGGAAACATCAGCGGGATTTCCTGCTTGAACATCAGCACGCAGGACGGAATCGGCGCGATCAGGTCCCAGCCGTCTTGGACCGCCTCGATGAGCAGCGGCAGGTTGGCCTGTTTGTACTTTTCCACGGTGGCGAGGTCGCCGACTTCGAGCTTGGGCATGCCGCAGCAGGACTCGCGCGCCAGCAATTTCACCGCGACGCCGTTGTGGCGCAGCACGGCGACGAGATCCTCGACCATCTTCGGATGGTTGTGATCGCCATAGCAGGTGATGAAGATCGCGACTTTACCGGTGGTCGGGCCGGCGGCGAGCGGATGATCGCCTGCATCCTGATTATTTTTCAGGCGCGCGCGCGCCGTCGGCGAGTGGTAGCGCGGCAATTGCGCGTCGCGATGCACACCCAGTGTTTTCTCGATCGCGCCGCGCAGCAGCGGCTGCTGATTGCCCCAGTTCACGGCTTCGACGACGACCGGGATCGATGCGAATTTTCCAACCAGCCGCGTGTTCGATATGAGTTTTGCCGCCGTTTTCGTTTCACCCTTGCGGTGATTTATCGCCTTGGCGCGCAGCATCAGGTGCGGGAAGTCGACGTTCCATTGGTGCGGCGGCACGTACGGGCATTTGGTCTGGTAGCAGAGATCGCAGAGATAGCATTGATCGACGACCTTGCCGTAATCGGCCTTGGCGACGCCATCGACTTCCATCGTTGGCGAGTTGTCGACGAGGTCGAACAGTACCGGAAACGCTTGGCACAGGCTCACGCAGCGGCGGCAGCCGTGGCAGATGTCGTAGACGCGTTCGAGTTCGCGATTGAGCGCGTCGACGTTCCAGAAATCCTCGCTCTGCCAGTCGAGAGGATGGCGGGTCGGGGCATCGAGGCTGCCTTCGCGCATGAGGATCCTGTGCTGCGTACGTCATTGAACTCGACGCCAGATCTGCCCTCTCCTGAGGACAGGAGAGGGCGTTGGCGACGGCGGTAATCCGCAGTCAGATCAACCCAACTCGCCCAAAGCCTTGGTGAAGCGATTGGCATGCGAGCGCTCGGCTTTGGCGAGTGTCTCGAACCAGTCGGCGATTTCCGTGAAGCCTTCATCGCGCGCCGATTTCGCCATGCCCGGATACATGTCGGAGTATTCGTGGGTTTCGCCGGCAATCGCGCTTTTCAGGTTGAGCGCGGTGCCGCCGAACGGCAGGCCGGTAGCGGGGTCGCCGACGGTTTCGAGATATTCGAGGTGGCCGTGCGCGTGGCCGGTCTCGCCTTCGGCCGTGGAGCGGAACACCGCAGCGACATCGTTGTAGCCCTCGACGTCGGCTTTCTGCGCGAAGTACAGGTAGCGGCGGTTGGCCTGGGATTCGCCGGCAAACGCGGCTTTCAGGTTCTCTTCGGTTTTCGTGCCTTTGAGACTCATGGTGGGACCTCATGGCGTTGATCGGAGGAGGGTCCCGGCGGCGCGGGACGGGTCGAGCATAGCCCCGGATCGTGCCGGCTAGAAATAAATTGTTGCGATGGTTTCGATAGGTCGTCTGAATGCTGCGCCGCAGGTTCCGGCGGCCTTGCCAGCCACTTGGACCGCGTTGTTCCTGCCCGGAAACCCACGATTATTTCAGCGGCGCCGATGCCTCGTCGGACTTCTTGCCGCGGATTTTCTTTTCGATGGCGACGGCGGTGCGCACAGGCGAGGTTGTCGTGGGCGCGGAAAAAGTCAGCAGTTCCGCCGGCAACTCGCGCAGCAAGGCGGCGAGCTTGCGCAGGAACGGCGTCATCGCCGAACTGCGTCGCCAGACCATCGCCAATCGCCGCGTCGGCGGTGGATTCCGGAAAGGCAGCAACTGGATGTTGTCGGAGATCGGCACCGGCGGCTTCACCGCGAGCATCGGCAGCAAGGTGATGCCAACGCCGGCGGCGACCATCTGCCGCAGCGTTTCCAGGCTGGTCGCGCGGAAGCCTTCTTTCTCGCCGGCGCCGGCGAGCGTGCAGACCTCGAGCGCCTGATCGCGCAGGCAGTGGCCGTCTTCGAGCAGCAACAGATGCTGGTCGGATAGTTCGGCGAGTTTCAGCTGGCGATGACCGGCGAGCGGATGGCTCGCGGGCAGCGCGAGCACGAAGGGTTCCTCGAACAGGAAATCCACTTCCAGCCAGTCTTCGTGCAGCGGCAGCGCGAGCACCGCGGCATCGAGACGGCCCGCACGCAGCATGCCCAGCAGCACTTCGGTTTTTTCCTCGACCAGCAACAATTCCAGGCGCGGAAAACGTGCACGGATATCCGGCACGACGTGCGGCAGCAGATAGGGCGCGAGCGTGGGGAACAGGCCGAGACGCACGCTGCCCGCTTCTGGATCAGTGGTGCGGCGTGCGGTCTCGCGCATCTGTTCGACCTCGGCGATGACGCGACGCGCGCGCTCGACGATGTCGGTGCCGGCCGGCGTGAGCATCACCTGGCGCGGCGCGCGCTCGACCAGCGCGGTGCCGAGTTCGTCCTCAAGCTTGCGGATCTGCGTCGACAACGTCGGTTGGCTGACGTGGCAGGCCGCGGCCGCGCGCCCGAAATGGCGCAGGTCGGCGAGGGCGATCAGGTAGCGGAGGTCGCGCAGGTTCATGGCTGTGGAATAGCGTATGCCTATCGAAGGGATAAAAACAATGTGCTTTGAAAATGAATGTCGCGTCCCCATACTTGTTCGAGACGGGCCGATGCCCGCGTCACCCTAGTCATCCTCAAGGAGTCACCATGCTTTCCGTTGGCGAGAAATTCCCGCAGTTCAAGGTCAAGGCCACCGTTTCCAACGATCTCAACACCGCCTTCGTCGATATCGACAACAACACCTACAAGGGCAAGTGGCTGGTGGTGTTCTTCTATCCGAAGGATTTCACCTTCGTCTGCCCGACCGAAATCACCGGCTTCGCGGAAGTGAATCAGCAGTTCGTCGACCGCGACGCGCAGATCCTCACCGGCTCGACCGATTCGGAGTTCGTGCACCACGCCTGGCGCACGCACCACAAGGACCTCAACAGCCTGCCGTTCCCGATGCTCGCCGACGTCAAGCGCGAGCTGACCTCGGCGCTGGGCATCCTCGACAAGAACGAAGGTGTGGCGCAGCGCGCGACCTTCATCGTCGATCCGCAGGGCATCATCCGCTTCGTCTACGTGACCGACCTGTCGGTCGGCCGCAACCCGGCTGAAGTGCTGCGCGTGCTCGACGCGCTGCAGACCGACGAACTCTGCCCCTGCAACTGGAAGCAGGGCGAGGACGTGATCAAGGTCGCGTAAGCGCCTCGGTATCGTTGTAGGAGGGCGCGATCCCGACCGTCGCGACTCGCGTCGCTCCTACATGACGGCAGGCAACTGCGGCCGAATCGTTCCGGTTCGGCCGCGTTTCTTCAGGAGAAGAAAATGAATCTCAGCGACATCAAATCGGCGCTGCCCGACTACGCGAAAGACCTGCGCCTGAATCTCGAGAGCGTGCTCACCGAGACCGGTGCGCCCGGGCTGAGCGATCTGCAGATCCGCGCGATCGCGCTGGCGTCGGCGATCGCCTCGCGCAATGTTGCGCTGACGACGGCCATCGAAGCGTTCGCCGCAGAAAAGCTTTCCGAGGCCGAGCTCAGTGGCGCCAAGGCTGCAGCGGCGATCATGGCGATGACCAACGTCTATTACCGCTTCACGCACACCAGCGCGAACAAGGAATACGAGACGCTGCGCACCAGCCTGCGCATGAACGTGATGGCCAATCCAGGCATCGAGAAACAGGCGTTCGAACTGGCCTCGCTGGCGGTATCGGCGATCAACGGCTGCAGCAAATGCGTCGATTCGCACGAAAAGGTGATCCGTGAGCACGGCACGTCGGCGCAGGGCGTGCAGAGCGCGGTACGTATCGCGGCGGTGCTGCATGCCGTTGCGGTCACTCTGGAATCGACATCACGGATCGACGCACTCGCGGTGGCGTGAACATGACTTTGGTCACGGGCTGAACAGGCCCGCGCCGGGCTATGCTCAGTCACCTAGAGTTGCACCGATTTGTAAGACCGCCGTCGGGAACTTTCCGGCGGCGTTTTTTTATCTGCTGCCGGCGCTGCTCGCTGGCGTGGCCTTGATCCAGCGCAGGCTTTCGGCAAGCACCGGCGAGTATTTCGCCGAAACGAAACCATCGACCAGACCGACATGGCTGACGCCGGGAATGATCTCCAGCGTCACGGATTCACCTGCGGCGCGTAATTTCGCCGCCAGGCGTTCGCTGTTGCGCGGCCAGACGGTCTTGTCGGCGGCGCCATGCAGCAGCAGGAAGGGCGGCTCGTCGCCGTCGACGAAATTCACAGGTTGCGATGCCGGCCAGTCTTTTTCTGCACCGAACACCTTTTTTATTTTCGGATCGGTGATCGGCAGAAAGTCATAAGGCCCGGCCAGTCCGATGACGCCGCTGAGTTGTCGCGGTGTCATTCCGACACGGGCGAGGTAGCTCCCGTCGGTGCCGAGCAAGGCAGCGATGTGCGCGCCCGCGGAGTGTCCCATCACGTAGATGCGCGCCGGATCGCCGCCGAATTCCGTCGCATGCGCGCGTGTCCAGGCGATCGCGCGGGCGCTGTCGTCGATGAAGGCGGGGAAGGCCACCGCCGGCGATTTGCGGTAGTCGGGGATGACGGTGGCGATGCCTTCGCGCGCGAATGCTGCGGCGACAAAACGATAATAGCCGCGCTCGCCGTTCTGCCAGCTGCCGCCATAGATGAAGACCACTACCGGCGCCGGCCCGGCGGATTGGCCGCGATAGGCATCGAGCGACAGGTGATGGTCGCTGTCGTACACCGTGGTCTGGACCTCCTGGACAGGCACGCGGGCATTGAGTGCCCAGAAATACGCGCCCTGGCAACCGGCCAGGAGCGCGGCGGACAGGACGGCGGCGAACACGCACGGGCGGGCGGGGATTGGCGTCATGGCGCTATCATTGCCGCCAGCTTGTCAGGATGGCGTTATGGCCCCGAACGAACCCAACGACAGCATCAATCGCGCGTTCGCCGCGATCCCCGAGCGCAATACCGGCGACAACATGCTGCGCACCATGCAACAGCATCATGTGCAGCTGTCGGTGATGGCCGATACCAAGGCGAATATCCTGATCACCGTATCGTCGATCGTGTTGACGATGGTGCTGGGCAAGCTCAGCGACCCCGATCTGCGCGCGGCGATGCTGACGCTGGCCGGCTTCATCCTCACGGCACTGTTGCTGGCGGTGATCGCGGTGCTGCCGAAATACCGACCGCTGCGACTGACCCCCGGCGCGCCGTTGCCGCCGCAGTTCAACCTGATGTTCTTCGGTCACTTCGCCGAATTGCCCAAGGAGCGTTTTCTCGCCGAGATCGCCGAATCGCTGAAGGCCGATGGTTCGGTCTACGAAACCATGGCCCGCGATGTCTATTCGATCGGCTTCTACCTGGCGCATTACAAGTATCGCTTCCTGCGCCTGTCCTACCTGTTTTTCCTTGGCGGTTTCGTCTGTGCCTGCATCGTCGAGGCCTTCCACTTGCTGGCGCACTGATGCCGGCGACGATTGCCGAGAGGCTGCGCATAGCGGCGGACAGCCTGCCCGGCGATACGTCGCGTGCCGATGCCGAGACGCTGCTCGCCTTCGCACTGTCGCGTGACCGTGCCTGGTTGTATGCGCATGGCGACGATTTTCTCGATGAAGATGGAGGTCGGAAATTTTCCACCCTCGTCGCTGCCCGCGCCTGCGGCGAGCCGGTCGCGCATCTGTGTGGTCGGCGCGGTTTCTGGTCACTGGAGTTGGCGGTCACCGCCGACACGTTGATCCCGCGCCCGGAAACCGAATTGCTGGTCGAGTTGGCGTTGCCGTACCTGCCGGCGAATGCCCCGGCGCGTGTGCTCGATCTCGGCACCGGCAGCGGCGCGATCGCTTTGGCGATCGCCAGCGAGCGCCGCGCTGCGCAGGTGACTGCGGTCGATGCCAGCGCGCCCGCGCTCGCCGTCGCGGAGAAAAATGCCGCCGCGCTTGCACTGGTGAACCTGCGCTTCCTGCGCAGTGATTGGTATTCGGCGCTGGCCGACGAGCGCTTCGAGGTGATCGTCAGCAATCCGCCCTATCTCGCCGAAGACGATCCGCATCTACACCTGGGCGATCTGCGCTTCGAGCCACGCTCGGCATTGGTCGCGGGCAGCGATGGTCTCGACGACATCCGCTGCATCGTGGCCGATGCGTGCGGGCATTTGTCGCCCGGCGGCAGCTTGCTGATCGAACATGGTTGGATGCAGGGCGCCGCGATCCGGGATTTGTTTACTGCTGCCGGCTTCGTCGATGTGGAAACGGTGCCTGATCTCGAAGCGCGTGATCGCGTCACCCTGGGGCGCAACAAACTCTCCGCGCACTGCAACGAATGATTTTCTTACCGATCGCGCCACGGACGCAACGGAACTTGCGCGTGGGCAGCGGGTCGGACGCCAGCGAACCAACTGAAAAGGATTTCACCGGATGCGTATTCTCAACCTGACCTGCCTGTTTCTGGCATTGGCTGCGGGGCCGGCGTTCGCGCAGTCTGCCGCCGCCACTCAGGCCACTCCCGTCACGCCACCTGCTGCCGTGCCAGCCGGTGACGTCATCGATCACGCGCCGGTGGTGGTCACCGGCGTGCAGACCGGGCCGGGCATGTGGAAGGTCAGCAAGGGCGATCACGTGCTGTGGGTGCTTGGCACGCTGTCGCCGCTGCCAAAAAACATCGAATGGCGTTCGAACGAAGTGGAGTCGGTGCTCGCGCAGGCGCAGGAAGTGCTGGATTCGCCGCGTTTCGGGCTGGATGCGAAGGTGGGTTTTTTCGGCGCGCTGATG
>NZ_DATGBO010000054.1:0-13461 GCF_035312645.1 Arenimonas sp. | reverse complement strand
GCACTTTCTCGATGCGCGCGGCGGCGAGTTCGGCGTCGTCGTGGTGTCGCGTCACTACGTCGCGGTGAAGCACCTCGACAACCTGCGCACCTTCGCGCCGCACGCGTTGATCGTGTTCGATACCGTGGACCTGCATTTCCTGCGCGAGGAACGCGAAGCGCAGCAAGGCGGCAACGATGCGCAGGCACCGCAGCGCACGCGCGATGCCGAACTGCAGCTGGCCCGGCAGTGCGACGTCACCTGGGTAGTCAGCCCGTTCGAGAAGCAGTTGCTGGCCGAGCTGGTGCCCGACGTGGAGGTCCAGATCGTGTCGACCATCCACGAAGTCCAGGCCGATACCGCCGGCTTCGACGAACGCCGCGACCTGATTTTCGTTGGCGGCTTCCGGCATCCGCCAAACGTCGATGCCGCGACGTGGCTGGTCGAGGAAATTTTCCCGCTGGTGCATCGCCAGCGCCCGGACATTCATCTGCATATCGTCGGTGGCGATGCGCCGCCGGCAATCCAGGCACTGGGCGAACGCGACGGCGTGGTTTTTCGCGGCCACGTGCCCGATCTCGATGCGTTGTCGGCGCGCATGCGTCTGAGCGTGGCACCGCTGCGCTACGGTGCCGGCGTCAAGGGCAAGATCAATTTCTCGCTCGCGCGCGGCCTGCCCGTGGTGGCCAGCAGCAGCGCGATCGAAGGCATGCATCTGATCGATGGCGAGGACGTGCTGGTCGCCGACGATGCCGCCACCTTCGCCGCCACGATCCTGCGCCTCTACGAAGACGAGGCGCTCTGGCAGCACCTGCGTGCCGGCGGTATCGCCAACACCACGCGGCATTTTTCCCGCGATACCGCCCGCCGCGCGATCCTGCCGCTGCTCGCGTCGCTGCCCTAGGGCTTGCTCGCGCCTTCGGCGCGATGCAGACGCTGTTCGAGCACCGGCAATTGCGGATGCCGCGGCTGCAGCACCCGCACCTGCGCCAGCGCCTGATGCGCGGCGCGATAATCACTGGCCGCGATCTGCTCCTCGGCATTGGCCAGCCACAGATCGGCGAGCGCGCGCCGCGACTTGCCGAGATCGCGCGCCGTCGGCAGCGCCAGTTGCCGCGCTTCCAGACAGGATTGCGCGCGCCGCAGATGCCCCTGACCCAAGGCCTGATCGAAGCAGGCGCCACTGCGTTTCGCGAAGTCGCTTTGCAGCCTGACGACCGCCGCGGCTTTCGGCGCGATCGCGCTGGCGATGCGTAGCTTGTCCCAGGCGCTCACGCCCGGTGGCGCGACGAATTCTTCGCGATCCATCGCCGCATAGGCATCGGCGAGCAAGGCCGGCAAGCGCTTTTTGTCGCTACGCGAACCCGCACCCAATGCTGCCTCGCGCAACTGCGCCTGGGCGATGCGGCGTTCGGCGACCGCGATGCCGCTCGCCTGCGGCGACCAGCGCCGCGCCTGCGCCAGCGCCTCGGCGGCGCGGCGGAAGTCGAAGCCGCCAGCGAACGTCTGTGCGCGTTCCGCCAGCAGGTTCGCGCAACGATTGAGCCCATCCTCCGCCTCGTGCGGCGGCGATGCCTGCTGCAACAGATGTTGGTAGCGATTGGCTGCGGCGACGAGATTGCCGCGGCGTTCATCGGCCTGCGCCAGTGCTAGATCGCGCGCCTGCACGCGTTGCGCGCTGGCCTGCGCTTCGCCGAGTTGCGCGAGCACCGCCGGCAGATCGAGATGACCAGGATCGTGCGCGACGACATCATCGACAATCGCCTGCGCCGCGGCGAGTTCGCCACTCGTCAACAAGGCCTGCGCCCGTTCGAGCCTATGCGCGAACAGTTCGCTGCGCCCGGCGAGCGCAGCGGCATTGTCGACATCCACCGCCAACACTTGCTGGTAAAGCGCCAGCGACTGCGCTTCCGATTGTCCTGGGCGACCCGCCTCGGTCAGCCACGCAGGAATCTCGCCGGAGTTTTTCTCCAGATCGGCCAGTTGTGCCTGCAGCGGTTGCAACTGCACCTGCGGCGTCGACAAGGCTTTCGCCAGCGCAAGATCCTTGCGCGCCGCGTCGGCATGACGACTACGCAAATCCACCATCGCCCGCGCAAGCGCGGCTTCGCGCACACGCACCAGACCCTGGCGCGCGACCAGACGGTCGGGATCGATCGCCAGCGCGGCTTCGTAGAGCTCCTTTGCACCGCGACCGTCGGCGCGACTGAGCTCACCGCGATGCAATGCGACGTCGGCCTGCTGCAATTGCCGGTTCAAGCGCGGGTCCGGAAACAGGCGTTCGCTCAATGCGATCCGCCAATGCAGCAAGGCCAACAGCAATACGACCAGGCCTGCCGCCAGCCACCAAAGCCAGTGTCGCCGGAATTTCTCAGCCCAGGCGGCGCGCATCCTGCACTCCCGGCACCGCGTCGAGCTTGCCGATCAGTTCGCTGAGCTGTTCGTAGTCGCGGACCTTGAGCACGAGTTGCACCTCGGCCAGCCCGCGCGCTTCGTCAGCACGCGAACTCATGCCGAGAATATTTATCTCGGCCTGGGCGATGACATTGGTGAGGTCCTTGAGCAGCCACTTGCGATCGTAGGCACGGACCAGCACGTTGACTTCGTAACGCGAACTCGCCGCCTCGCCCCAATTCACCGGCAGCAGGCGTTCCGGTTGCGTGGCGATGAGGCGCTGCCCGCTGGCGCAATTGCGGCGATGGATGCTGACACCGCGACCGCGCGTGAGGTAGCCGATGATCGCGTCGCCTGGCACCGGTTGGCAGCAGCGCGCGAGCTGCACGAGCAGATTGCCGACGCCTTCGACGGTGAAACGGCTGCCGTCGGTGCTGGGGCGTTTGCGCGCGGCGGGCTTCGTTGGCGACGCCGCAGGTTTCGCCGGCTGCGCGGCAGCCAGTACGGCCTGCGCATGATCGTGCAGTGTGCGGCTGACCTGGCTCGGCCCGATATCGCCCAGCGCAAGCGCGACGTAAAGATCATCGATCGACTCGACACGCAACTTATCCAGCACCGGCGCGAGATCGGCATTGAGCATCGCGACGCGGCGCAATTCCTTTTCCAGCAATTCCTTGCCATCGTGCAGGTTGCGCGTGCGGTCGAGCTTGTGGAACCAGGCGCGTACCTTGTCGCGGGCACGGCCACTGGCGAGGAAGCCGTTCGCGGCGATCAGCCAGTCGCGTCGCGGTTCGCCGGTCTTGCTGGTGATGATCTCGACGCGGTCGCCGCTGGCCGGACGAAAATCCAGCGGCACGATGCGGCCATTGACCTTGGCGCCGCGGCAGCGATGACCGACTTCGGTATGCACCGCATAGGCGAAATCGAGCACGGTCGCGCCCTGCGGCAGATCGATGACTTCGGCACGCGGCGTCAACAGGTAGACGCGGTCCTCGATCAGCGCGGTATTGAAGCCGGCGAGCAGCGCGGCTTCGTCCTCACCCTCGCGCCCCTCAAGCAACTGCCGCATCCATGCGACCTTGCGCTCGAAACTCGCCTCGGCCTTGCCACCTTCCTTGTAGCGCCAGTGCGCGGCGACACCGAGCTCTGCATGTTCGTGCATCTGCTGCGTGCGGATCTGCACTTCCAGCGTACGGCCTTCCGGATCGACCAGCGCGGTATGCAGCGATCGGTAATCGTTGCCCTTGGGCTGGGCGATGTAATCGTCGAATTCCGACGGCACCGGCGTCCACATCTGATGCACCAGACCCAGCGCGGCATAGCAGTCGGAGATGTCGTCGACCAACACGCGCACGGCGCGGATGTCGTACAGCTCACTGAAAGGAACGCCCTTGCGCGTCATCTTCTTCCAGATGCTGAAGATGTGTTTTGGCCGCCCCGCGACCTCGGCATGGATGCCGGCATCGGCGAGCAGGTTACGTATTTTCTGCTTGGCTTCTTCGATGAAGCGCTCGCGGCCGCCGCGTTTTTCGTCGAGCAGGCGGGCGATGCGCTGGTAGGTTTCCGGCTGCAGGTAACGAAAGGCGAGATCCTCGAGTTCCCATTTCAACTGCCAGATGCCTAGGCGATTGGCCAGCGGCGCATGGATGTCGGCGGTGAGTTCGGCGAGGGCGATCTGTTCTTCGCGCGGCGATTTGCCGGCGGTGCGCAGGCGCGCGAGCTGTTCCGACAGCAACACCAGCACCACGCGCAGGTCGCGGATGATCGCCAGCAACAACCGGCGCAGTCCTTCGGCATTGCCGCGACCTTCGCGCTGCGCATGCAGGCTCCAGACCTGTTCGGCGGCGCGCAGACCATCGAGCAGCAGCGCCAGCCCCGGTGCTTTCTTCAGCGACTCGGCGGTGACTTTCCCGCGCAGATCCGGACACAGATGCAGGATCGCGGCGAGTTGCACTTCGCTGTCGGCGCGCAGCCGCAGCAGCGTGTCGAGCACTGGCGCGAGCAGGGGCGGCATGTCCGCCTGCGATCGCGCGCGCAACACTGCGGCGATCGCCGTGGGCACGGCGTTGGCGTCCTGGCGATCCAGCCAGTCGGACAACGAGAAAGAGTGGGCGTTGGTCGGCACGGGGCACGTCATGGAGTCGATGTCGGAAAGCTATCCCGCGAGCGGCATCGGCACAACCAGCACAAGTGCCGCGCTGCCGGCCGGATTCAGGCAGGCGATGTTTCCAGTTGCCGCGCGAGGCGCTTGTGCGAGACCGGGCGCTTGGTGCCCAGCTCCTGCGCAAAGGTCTGCACGCGCAATTCCTCGAGGTCGTGACGGAAAGCCTGCCAGTGCGGATGCATGGCCTGGCCGGCGGCTACCGCGCGCGCGAGCGCCGTGGTGAACGGCTGCAGTTCCAGCATGCGCGCCTGGTCCTTGAGCGGATCGGCAAGCGCGCGTTCGGCGCGCAGCTTCAGGCCCTTGAGATAGCGCGGGAACTCGCCGAGGAAGTCCGCTGGCGTCTCGCGCAGAAAGCCCGGATGCACGAGGCTGCGCAGATGCGCGTTGAGGTCGTCGAGATTGCCCTGCGCCCAGCCGATCAGTTTCGATTCCAGGCGCGGCTTGATCTCGGCATACGCGGCGAGGATGGCCTCGGCCAGTTGCAATCGCTGCATCGCCGCCGGAAACAGCTGCCGGCCGATCGCCGCGATGCCGACGTCGAAGGCGGCCTTGTCGCGCACCTCGGCAAGACCGCTGGCGAGCTGCGCGTTCAATGCGGCGTCGACGATGTCGGCGCGCAGGCGTTCGGAGGATTCGATCGCCGCGTAGAGCAGGCCGAGTTTCGGCGAAACCGGCAATTGCTTGCGGGCCTGCTTGACCTTCTCGACCAGCGCGAACTGCGCGAGCCGATGCAGCCCGCGCACATGTTGCCCATGCGCTTCCTGCGGATCGGCGAACACGCGCAACGCCACCGACTCGCCCTCATCGACCAGCGCCGGATACGCGGGAACGCCCGCTGCGCCATCGACCTGCAACGGGATGGCTTCATCGGGAAAAGTCAGCAGGCCTTCGCGTGCGATTCGCTCGCCAGCGCGCGCGGCGAACGCGCGCTCCGCGTCGGCGCCGAAACGCTGGCGCAATTCATCGAGGCTGCGCGACATCGCCAGCGGCTTGCCGTCGCGTTCGCCCAGGCGCAGATTCATGCGCAGATGCGGATCGAGCGCGGCTTCGTCGAAATCCAGCGCCGTCACCGGCGCGCCGGTGGTGCGCGTCAGAAAACGCGCAAGCGTGCCGACCAGCGCGTCCGCTTCCGGCTGCGGATGCGCCTGCTGGAACGCGCGCGCGAAATCCGGCGCTGGCACGTAATTGCGGCGCAGAGCCTTGGGCAGGCCGCGGATCAGTTCCGTGGCTTTTTCCTCGACCAGACCCGGCACCAGCCAACCCAGACGCGCGGCGTCGAGCGCCTTGAGCAGATGCAGCGGAATGTCCAGCGTCACGCCGTCGTCGGGCGCGCCGGGCTCGAAACGGTAATGCAGCGCCAGCCGGGAATCGCCGAGCGGAAAATATTTCGGAAAGCGATCGGCCTCGCTGCCCTCGCCCGGCAACAGGTCGACGACCGTCCATTCGAGCGCTTTCTTTTTCTCCGGCGGAAGCTTTCCGTACCAGCTGTCCAGACCCTGCACGGAATTGATTTCCGGCGGAAGGCGATCGAGATACCAGCGCGCCTGCCAATCTTCATCGGCGATCAGGCCGGCGCGGCGCAGCTTGGCTTCTTCTTCCTGCGCTTTCGCCAGCGTGGCGAGGTTGCGCGAAATAAACGTGGCGCGCGTATTGATCTCGCCGGGCAGCAAGGCCTGGCGCACGAAGATCTCGCGCGCTTCCGCCGGATACAGACCGCCATAATGCACGGGCTTTTTCGGCGCCAACACCAGACCGAACAGACTGATCTGCTCGGAGCCAAGCACGCGACCCTGCGCCCGCGACCAATGCGGATCGAAATGCTTGCGCGCGAGCAGATGCGCCAGCTCGGCGATCACCCAGTCGGGCTCGATCTTCGCGCCCATCAGACCCCAGATCTTCTGCGTGTCGAGCATGGTCGCAACCAGCAACCAGGCCGGTGGCGCTTTCGCCAATGCCGAGCCTGGAAAAACCTGGAATTTGCGCTGCCGCGGCGCATCGTAAAAACCTTTTTCGCCGCGATGGCCAATCTGGCTGGGCAGGCCGGCGATCAGGGCGCGATGCAGGAGGGCGTACGTGGAATCGCTGTAGGTGGCAGTGTCGCTGTTGTTGCGTGTTTGTTGAGAGTCTTTTGATGACGACGGTCGGACGTTCACCGCGCTTCCCAAAGAGAAACCGTCATCCCCGCGAAGGCGGGAAGAGCTTTTCAACAGCGTCAGCTGGTCATCCAGTGACTTTTGCGAATCGGCCTGTGTCGCATGACGAAGCAAAGACACTGGATCCCCGCCTTCGCGGGGATGACGGTTTGATTTTTTTTCGCGCTGATTCGCGCTCCCCGGGCCATCCGCCGAACTTATCGGCCGCGCCTGCACATCCCAGCCCAGTTCCTCGCAGGTCACCAGCAACTGTCGATGCAGCTCCCGCCATTCGCGCATGCGCAGGAAGCCGAGGAAGCGCTTCTCGCACCATCCGCGCAGCTTGGACTGGGTCAGCTCTTCGTGCGCCTCGCGATAGGCGTCCCAGAGTTTCATCACGCCGAGGAATTCGGAATTGCCGTCGGCGAATTGCGCGTGCGCAAGATCCGCCGCCTGGCGCGCATCGCTGGGGCGTTCGCGCGGGTCCTGGATGCCGAGGAAGGCGGCGATCACGATCATCTCGTGCAGCACGCCGTGTTGTTTCGCCGCGATCAGCATGCGCGCGAGCTTCACGTCGACCGGCAGACGCGCCATCTGCCGACCTATCTCGACCAGCTTGCGATCCTTGTCGACAGCGCCGAGCTCGGTGAGCGTCTGCCAGCCATCGCTGATCGCGCGCGGATCGGGGGTATCGATGAATGGGAAGTCCTCGACTCGGCCCAGACCCAGAGCGAGCATGCGCAGGATCACGCCAGCCAGCGAGGCGCGCAGGATTTCCGGATCGGTATAGCGCGGTCGCGTTTCGAAATCGGCCTGCGCGTACAACCGGTAACAGATGCCGGCGGCGACGCGGCCGCAGCGGCCCTTGCGCTGATCAGCGCTGGCCTGCGCAATCGGCTCGATATGCAGGCGGTCGAGTTTCTGCCGCGGCGAGTAGCGCTTGACACGCGCCAGGCCGGGATCGATCACGTAACGGATGCGCGGCACCGTCAACGACGTTTCCGCAACATTGGTGGTGAGCACGATGCGCCGCTGCGGTCCGGGCTGGAAGACGCGGTCCTGGTCCTTCGCCGACAGGCGCGCGTACAACGCGAGCAATTCCGTCGAACGATATTTGCGTTTCGCCAGAGCGAGGTGGGCGTCGCGGATTTCGCGCTCGCCGGGCAGGAAAACCAGGATGTCGCCGAGTGGATCTTCGCGGGTGATTTCATCGACGGCAGCGACAATCGCCGAGGCGGTATCGCCACCCGACTCGCGGTCGCCGCCGGCATTTCCTCCGGGCTTCGTCGCTGCGTCGACGCGGTCTTCGCCGATCGGCCGATAGCGCGTCTCGACCGGATGGCTGCGGCCTTCGACGTTGACCACGGGTGCGCCGTGGAAATGTTTTGCAAACCGCTCGGTATCGATGGTGGCCGAGGTGATGATCAGCTTGAGGTCGCGGCGCTTTTCCACCAGCTGGCGCAGGTAGCCGAGCAGGAAATCGATGTTGAGGCTGCGTTCGTGCGCTTCGTCGACGATGATCGTGTCGTAGCGGGACAGCCAGCGGTCGGACTGGATCTCGGCGAGCAGGATGCCGTCGGTCATGAACTTGATGTAGGTGTCGGCGCCGACGTTTTCGGTGAAGCGCACCTGATAACCGACGGCGGCGCCCATCGTGGTCTTGAGTTCTTCGGCGACACGGCGCGCGACTGCACGTGCGGCGATGCGGCGCGGCTGCGTACAACCGATCATGCCGGTGACGCCGCGGCCGGCGGCAAGACAGAGTTTCGGCAACTGCGTGGTCTTGCCGGAACCGGTTTCGCCGGCGACAACAACGACTTGATGCTTTCGAATCAGATCGATCAGCGTTTCGGCTTCTCGGCTTACCGGCAGATCGTTGTCGAACTCGGGCTGCGGCGCTTGCACGGCACGTTGCCGCGCGGTGGCGATCGATGCCGCCAGCGCCTGATCGAAGCTCGCTCGTGGCCCGGCCTGATCGTCGGCGCGCGCTTTGCTCACCGTCGCCCACAATCGGGTCAGCCGCGCGTGATCGCGGGTCAGGGCGGCTTGCAGGCTGGGAATGCGGGCGTTGCTCATGAGCGATAGCAATGATTGATCAGGGTCATTCGAAGAATCGATTTCACGCCCGCTGAATCCGGGCCTAGGCTCAATTGTCACATCACCCCGGGAGGCACGTCATGAAAATCGACATCGGCATCAGCGCCAAGGACCGCAAGCAGATCACCACGGGGCTATCGCACCTGCTCGCCGACACCTACACGCTGTACCTGAAGACGCATGGTTTCCACTGGAACGTCACCGGCTCGATGTTCAATACGCTGCACACGATGTTCATGGCGCAATACAACGAGTTGTGGTTGTCGCTGGACGAGATCGCCGAGCGCATCCGCGCGCTCGACCACGCCGCGCCCGCCTCTGGCGCGCAATACGCCAAGCTCAGTTCGATCAAGGAAGAAACCGGCGTACCGGACTGGAAAGGCATGGTCGGCCAGCTGGTCAATGGCCACGAAACCTGCGCGAAAACGGCGCGCGAGGCTTTCAAGCTCGCCGATGCCGCCAACGATCAACCCACCGCCGATCTCGCCACGACGCGAATGCAGGCGCATGAAAAGACGGCATGGATGCTGCGATCGCTGCTGCAATAGCCGATCTGCGACACCGCCGCACTGGCCTGCCAGGCTTTTTTGGCGGACGATCGACCGCACGAAGGGGTTTCTCATGGGAGGTCTGCACATGAACACGATTCGCCTGGTCGTCATTACCGCCATCGGCCTTGGCTTGATCGCATCTTCGCCGCGTGCTCACGCCGAAAACTGGACCGACACGGGGCACGACCTGCTGATTGACGTCGACAGCATCCACAAGCAAAAAGATGGGCTCGTTTATTACTACGAGAAGCAGCGCAGTCACGATATGGACGACAACGGCTATCCGGCAGGCTCGCACTGGGGTGATGCGGAAAAAGCCGCCGTCGATTGCGGAAAGCGCCTGTCCTACTCGTCCTATTCCATCGAATACGAGAAAAATTGGCGGTCGAAAGGCCTGCCTGCGGCGCCGGGCACGATGGGCGGGGTTCTGCTCGATTTCGTCTGCAGCCGGTCCCACTGAGCGCTGAATTCAGCGCTGGCGAGGAGCGAGGCTAACTGCGGCAACGCCCGGTAGCGGCGAAGAGCTATAACGTTTCCGGCCGTGCAACGACGCGACGCACCGTGTTTTCCTGCGGCGTTCGCTCCGCTGTTTGTTACCCTAGGCGCATGAATTCCCGCAGCAATGAAGTTCTGCACCGCGTCTTCGGCTACGCCGGCTTCCGCGGCGACCAGGAAGCCATCGTCGAACACCTGATTGCCGGCCAGGACTGCCTGGTGCTGATGCCCACCGGCGCCGGCAAATCGCTTTGCTATCAGGTGCCGGCATTGATCCGCGCCGGCACCGGCGTGGTGATTTCGCCGCTGATCGCGCTGATGCAGGACCAGGTCGAAACGCTGGCGCAATTGGGCGTCAATGCCGCCTTCCTCAATTCATCGCTCAGCGCCGAAGCCGCTGCCGATATCGAGCGGCGTCTGCTCGCCGGCAGCATCGATCTGCTCTATGTCGCGCCCGAGCGCCTGCTGACGCCGCGTTTCCTGTCATTGCTCGATCGCATCGAGATCGCGCTGTTCGCGATTGACGAAGCGCATTGCGTCTCGCAATGGGGCCACGATTTCCGCCGCGAATATCGCGAACTGAACCTGCTGCACGAGCGCTGGCCGAACGTGCCGCGCATCGCCCTCACCGCGACCGCCGATGCGCCGACACGGCGCGAGATCGTCGAGCGCCTGCGCCTGGAGGATTCGCGGCAATTCGTCAGTTCCTTCGACCGCCCCAACATCCGCTACCGCGTCGTGCAGAAAGACAACGCGCGCCGGCAGCTGCTCGATTTCCTCGGCGACTATCGTGACCAGGCCGGCATCGTCTATTGCCTGTCGCGCAAGAAGGTCGATGAGACCGCGATTTTCCTGCAGGGCCACGGCATCACTGCCCTGCCTTATCACGCCGGCATGGAGGCGACCGCGCGCGCCGCCAACCAGCGCCGCTTCCTGCGCGAAGAAGGCATCGTGATGGTGGCGACGATCGCTTTCGGCATGGGCATCGACAAGCCCGACGTGCGTTTTGTCGCGCACATGGACCTGCCGAAATCGCTGGAAGGCTACTACCAGGAAACCGGTCGCGCCGGCCGTGACGGCGACCCCGCCGACGCCTGGCTCGCCTATGGCCTGGGCGATGTGGTGACGCTGCAGCAGATGATCGCCGGTTCCGATGCCAGCGAGGAACGCCAGCGACTGGAGCGACGCAAGCTCGACACCTTGCTTGGCTATTGCGAATCCACGCGCTGCCGCCGGCAGACCTTGCTGGCGAATTTCGACGAGGTCTACGCCCACGCCTGCGGCAATTGCGACAACTGCCTGGAGCCGGCGCAGACCTGGGACGCGACCATCGCCGCACAAAAAGCGTTGTCCTGCGTCTATCGCAGCGGCCAGCGTTTCGGCGTCGGCCACCTGATCGACATCCTGCGCGGTGTCGCCGGCGAACGCATGACGCAATTTGGCCACGATCGCCTGAGCACGTTCGGCATCGGCGCCGATCTCGAGCTCAAGCAATGGCGCGGCGTATTCCGGCAACTGGTAGCGATGGGCCTGCTGGAAGTCGATGCCGAAGCCTATGGCGGGCTACGCCTCACCGATGCCAGCCGCGCGGTGCTGCGTGGCGAACGAGCGGTTTTGCTACGCCGCGATGTCGAAAAGAAGCGTGGCCGCGGCGAACGCGCGACGCGTGGTGGTTCAGCGGTTGTGCTGCCGATGGCTGCCGGCGATGCGCCGGTATTCGAAGCCCTGCGCGCGCTGCGCGCGACCTTGGCGCGCGAACAGAACCTGCCCGCCTACGTGATTTTCCACGACGCCACGCTGCGCGCGATCGCGGCGCAGAAGCCAGGTAATCTCGACGAGCTGGGGCAAATCAACGGCGTCGGCAACAGCAAACTGCAGCGCTACGGCGAAACCCTGCTGGCGGTGCTGCGCGAGATGCGCGCGGCATAGCGGAGAAGGCAAAGGCCGTCGCGGGAATGATCCCCGCAGCCGGAATGAAACGGCGAGGCTCCCTGCCCGGTGTTTCGCAGGGACGGTTACTCAAGCGCGTCGGGCATGACCAATCCACGAGAAAACCTTGCCACCAAAAAGAACGCTGATCAGGGACAGCAAGGTCACCGCTCCGAAATGCCAGACCAACGACATCAAGGCATTCTCTCCAGAGTGGAACAGGCTCACGCCCGCCGAGCACAGGGCCGCAGCACTGAGTACCGCGAGCATCGCCGTCGGTGCCGGTCGCACCACGCCGGCATGGCGAACCATGATCGCCATCACCAGGGCGAGCGGCAGGCTCATCGCGATGATCGCGCGCGCGCATTCGCCACTGTGCGTCTGGAAGGCAAATGCCGCCGGGCCCTGAATCGCGAAATCATGCAGGCAGCCCAGTCCGATTCCGCCCAGCCACATGGCGAGTGGCAGTGCCGGCAACCAGGCCCAGGACGGCGAACGGCCAGGGATGCTGATCTGAAAAGTCGCGTACGCGGCGAACACCCCGGTCAACACGCTGCCCGTCCATTCCAGCGCCTGCGCCGGTTGCGAAAGCGCAGCCAGGAGATCGGGGCGCAGGCCATAGCTGGCCGCCATCACCGCGATCAACACGAAGGCCCCCAAGGTCCATGCGACAGTTCGCTTCATCGGCGAGGGCAATGGACGCACCGCGTTTGCACGGCCGGCGAGTTGTTCGATTAACGCACGGGTGTCGCTCATGGTGATTCCTTGTGGGCGAGCGCACGCTGCAGGCCCTTGATGGCGCGATGGCAGGCCACTTTCAGCGAACCGATACTCTGCTCGCTTCTGGCGGCGGCTTCGTTCAACGACAGTTCCTGCAGGCGCAACAACCGGATCGCCTCGCGCTGGCGCCCCGGCAATCCGTCGACCGCCTCGCGCAACTCGCGGTCCGACTGATCGCGTGCAACATGGTCTTCCGGAGAGTCGTGAGTCGACGAAGTCACGTCGAGATCGCCGTCCTCGGCGATCTCGTGTTGCAACCGACGCGTCCGGCGGCGCAGCTGGTCGATGCATCGACGGGTGGCGATGGTGCTGAGCCACGGCTTGAACGGCCGGCCTGGCTCGTAGGTATGGCGAATGTCGTGGACGACGATCAGGATTTCCTGCGCTACATCCTCGACATCCTGGTCCTGTCCGAGCAGACGACGCGCGATCGAACGCAAATACGGCGTCATGGCAATCAGCACCGCCTGGTATGCCTCGCGATCGCCCTGTTGCGCACGGGTCATCCACGCGCCCCATTGCGCACCATCTTCGTTGTCCGGGACAGTTTCCATCGTCGGCATCAGTGTTTCGCTCATTGATGCAGGTCCCGGGAATGGAGTCGCCGTGTCCATGATGCGGCGATCGCTCGCCGAATCCAAGTTCCGCTCGGGGTTCATCGCCAGTGCCGGGCGATCATCTGGTCGAAGGAAAGTCTGCCCGGGCCACGCGTCACCAGATAGATCAGGCTGGTCGCCCACAACGCATGGGTCGGCCATGCTCCCGGATAGACGAATGTCTGGATCACCGCAGTCATGCCCAGCAATGCCAGCGCCGACATCCGGGTCGCCAGACCCATCAGCAACAACAGCGGAAACAGGTGCTCGGCCGTCGCGGCCATCGGTGCGGCGATTTCCGGCGACAGGAAAGGTAGCCGGTACTCGGTGCGGAACAGATCGAG
>NZ_DATGBO010000053.1:0-42290 GCF_035312645.1 Arenimonas sp. | reverse complement strand
AGAGCGTGCGGCGGTCCTCGGGCGTGGCGTCGAGGATCTCCTCGATCTCCTCGCGGAAGCCGAGGTCGAGCATCTCGTCGGCCTCGTCGAGCACCGCCGCCTTCAGGCCGCCGATCTGCAGATTGCCGCGCTCCAGGTGGTCGCGCAGGCGCCCCGGCGTGCCGACGACGATGTGCGCGCCGTTCTCCAGCGTCGCGAGCTGCCCGCGCAGGGGAACACCGCCGCACAGCGTCACCACCTTGATGTTGTCGTCGGCGCGCGCCAGGCGGCGGATCTCGGTGGTTACCTGGTCGGCCAGCTCGCGCGTCGGGCACAGCACCAGCGCTTGCACGCGGGCGATGGCCGGGTCGAGTCGCGACAACAGGCCCAGCCCGAATGCGGCGGTCTTGCCGCTACCAGTGCGGGCCTGGGCGATCACGTCGCGGCCTTCGAGGATGGGCGGCAGGCTGCCAGCCTGGATGGGTGTCATCGCCGCGTAGCCGAGATCGGCCACGCCTTGCAGCAGCGCGGGTTGCAGTCGGAGAGAGGAAAATTCAGTCATGCGCGATTGTCGCATGAAGCGCTTTGACGGCTGGCTCTAGCCGGGCCATTGCTACCCAGGCTCAGAACCGCGGGTGGCTCAGCTGCAGGAAAAACGCCGAAAGCACCTTCGGATCGATCAGCACGGTGAACACCACGCCATACGCCGCGCCCCAGAGGTGCGCACTATGGTTCACGTTGTCCTTGCCGCGCCGGTCCATGTAGATCGAATACGCGGTGTACAACACGGCAAACACGATTGCCGGGATCTTGATCGCCATGTACAGATAGATCGACGACCACGGATCGCGCAGGATGAAGGCGAACAGCACCGCCGACACCGCGCCGGACGCGCCGAGGCTGCGGTATTCGGAATTGCCGCGATTCTTCAGGTAGCTCGGCAGGATCGAAAGAATCAGCCCGAGCACATAGAAAAGCACGAAGCCCAGTTCGCCCAGCCGTTGATCGTAGAACGGCTCGACAGCACGCCCGAAGAAATACAGCGTGAGCATGTTGAAGAACAGATGCTGGAAGTCGGCGTGGATCAGGCCGTAGCTGACCAGGCGATACCAGTCGTTGTCGCGGGAAATCGCCGGCGGCCAGAGGATAAGGGCCTCGCGCATCGACGTCTGATTGAACGCGAGGAACGAAATCGCGCAGGTAATGGCGATGATGATCAGAGTGGACGACAGCATGCTTGACCTTGTTCCGCGTGGCGGCCGGAAATTTCCGGTCGCGTATTCAAGCACACAGGCGCGTCGCCCTGCACTTCAACTCATCAGCTGATAAGGGCCGCCTTTTTCCAGCGCCCGCTGATAAGCAGGCCGGGCATGGATGCGCGCGAGCCAGTCCATCAGCTTCGGGCGGCTGGCGTCGAGGCCGCCACGCGATGCCGCGGCTTCGAGCGGAAAACTCATCTGGACATCGGCAGCGCTGAACTCCGCGCCGGCGAACCACGCCGACTTGCCCAGCTCGCCTTCCATGAAATCCAGATGCGTCTTTATCTGTGGACGAACGAAGGAATCCATCACCTTGTCGGCGATCGCGCGCGCGATCGGCCGCACGAAAAAAGGTGCCGGCGCCGAGCGTACCCGCGCGAAGATCAGGCTCATCAGCAGCGGCGGCATCGCCGAGCCTTCCGCGTAGTGCAACCAATAGGTGTAGCGCAATCGTTCCGGTGTCCCTGCTGCCGGCGCAAGACGACCTTGGCCATATTTGTCGACCAGGTACTCGACGATCGCGCCCGATTCCGCCACCGTCTGCCCGTCGTCGGTAATCACCGGTGACTTGCCCAGCGGGTGCACCGCGCGCAGTGACGGCGGTGCCAGCATCGTCACGGCGTCGCGCTCGTAACGCTTGATCTCGTAAGGCAGGCCCAGTTCCTCGAGCAACCAGAGCACGCGTTGCGAACGCGAGTTGTTGAGATGGTGGACGACGATCATGGTGAAAACCCTGCGTGGACGAATCGACAAGGTACGCCATCACGCCATGATTTGGATGCAACCCACGTCGCCGGCCGGAAACCCGCTACCCGGCAGCAAGGGATCAGTCCACGCGCATCCGCGTGATCTGCTCGTCCTTGTCGCGCCACACGCCATTCATCCACTGCTGGAAGCGCGCGCGAAAAGGCCTGTCGCTCTCGTAATCGCCAGCGAGGAATTCGGCGGGAATTGCCCGTTGCCGAACCTGCACGCGCACCTCGGGAACGCGATTGGCCATCAGATCGAACATCGTCGGTTTGCCGCCCGGATACACCAGGGTGACGTCAACGATCGAATGCAACGCGCTACCCATCGCATCAAGCACGAACGCCACGCCGCCAGCCTTGGGCTTGAGCAGGTGCGCGAACGGCGACAATTGCCGCGCGTGCTTTTCCGGCGTGAAGCGCGTGCCCTCGACGAAGTTCATCACCGACACCGGCATGTCGCGGAATTTTTCGCAGGCGCGGCGCGTGGCGATGGTGTCCTGACCGGCGAGTTCTGGACGCTTGGCCAGCATTTCCTTGCTGTAGCGCTTCATGAAGGGGAAATCGAGCGCCCACCAGGCCGGACCCAGCAGCGGCACCCAGATCAGCTGGCTCTTGAGGAAAAAGCGCAGGAAAGGAATGCGACGGTTGAACACTTTCTGCAGCACCGGGATATCGACCCAGCTCTGGTGGTTGGCGAACACCAGGTAATGGCCGTCGGTCTTCAGATCCTCCAGCCCCTCGATCACGAATTTCGTGCGCGTGAACAGGCCGAACAAAGCGCTGTTCACCGCGATCCAGCTTTCCGCCAATCCGACCAGCACGTGATTGCACGCGCGCCGGAACGCCGGCAGCGGCAACAACCATTTAAAAAATGCCACGACGAACAAGGGCAGCGTATGCGCCAACGTGCTGAGCGCGATCAGCAGAGCGACCAGAGGCAGGCGGAGAAACAGGGGCAGGAAGGCGAACATGGACACGGGTCCTGACGATGCAGCGGCGATTATCGCCCGAAGCCCAAGGATTTTTCTTCCGCTGATGGCGCTTGCACAATCGCGGCCTGCATTCAAGGCAGCTCGCAACGGCCATCGCGACAGGCCTGCGCCTGTTTCTGCGCACGCCTCGCCGCCCAGCGCAGCAGCAGATCGAAAGCATTGGTGAAGCCAATCCGCGACAAGCCCATGCGGTGGTCCGCCACCCACGGATACAGTCGATCCCAGAGCGGCCGCAACCAACGATTCGACCACAGCTGCGCCATCGCTTCGATACCGACTTCACGGTACGCGAGCACGAAGACATCCATGCCGATGAACCAGCGCCCGGCCGCATCGCGGGCATGGATCAGCCGCATCATGTCGGCCCTGGCGATACCGGCGCGAGCCGCGTCGATATCGGCGAAATCCACGTCGGAGCAATCCACCAGGTGCAGACGATCGTGCTGGTCGTAGTCCTTGATCGCATGCATTTCCTTCGTGCACAGCGGGCAGCCGGCATCGTAGAAAATCGTCAGCGGAAAACGGGCAACGACAGCGCTCATTTGCCGCCGCCATCGCGCAGCAGTTTCTGGATGCGGCTGCCGAGCTTCATTACCTGCATCAAGGTCGACGGCTCCAGCCGCAGCATTTCCTCGCCCCAGGCCGACATCGTGGTCATCAGCGTCAACGTCTCCTTGATCCGCAATTGGGTGTTGCGATCCTCGCGGGAAAATGCCGGATCGGCCACGCAATCGCCGAGCACCGCGATGGTCGGATCGAATTCGCGCGACTTGCGCTCGCGCGTCACCGTGCGGAACAACTCCCAGACGTCCTTGCCGGTGTCGTAGTGATCGCGACGATCCCCGAGCAGGTGCACCACCTTCACCAGGTTGTAGCTGAGCAACTCGCGCAGGCTGTTGCTGACGTTCGAACGCGCGACCACCAGGATCTCGGCGATTTCATCGGCCGGCATCGGCCGCCCGGAAAGAAACAGCAGCGCGTGGATCTGCGCGACGGTGCGGTTGACGCCCCAGCGCGAACCCATTTCGCCCCAATGCAGGACGAAACGCCGGCTCACGGGAGTCAGGCGGTCGGCGGCGGTCGGGTTGGAAGCAGGGATCGGATCGATGCTGCTCATGGTGGGATTCCCGCGAATCTGCGCTTGCCCGGATCGTATTTTGGTCATATATTTCTGTCAAGACAGAAATAACTGACGAGAGTCGCAGGCAGTCCATGGATCAAGCCGACCTCCCTCATGCGCGCCGCGCCGTCGTCCTGGTCCTGGGCGGCTCCGGCTTTATCGGCCGGCATGCGGTCACTGCTCTGCTGGTGCGGGGCGCGCAAGTCATCATCGGCAGCCGCCAGCCCGGACGCATTGATCGCAAACTGCCCGAGGGCGCCCTGACCTGCCTACGCCGGCAAGCCCGGCTTGAAGAACTGCAAACGCCTGACGATTGGGCCGCCGCGCTCGAAGGCGTCGATGCCGTAGTCAACTGCGTCGGCATCCTGCGTCAGCGCGGGCGCGAAACCTATCAGCGTGTCCACCACCACGCGCCCGCAGCGCTTGCCGAAGCTTGTCGGCAACGCCAGCTGCGGCTGATCCACGTGTCGGCATTGGGACTGAACCATCCGGCGCGCAGCCGTTTCCTGCGCTCAAAAGTCGATGGCGAAGCCGCGTTGCGTGCCAGCGGCGCCGATTGGCGGATCGTCCGGCCGTCGTTGCTTGATGGTGACGGCGGCTATGGCGCGCTGTGGATCCGGCGCGTCGCGCACTGGCCGATCCAGTTGCTGCCGGCCGATGCCGTCGGCCAGATCGCCGCGCTCGATGTCGGCGAACTCGGCGAAGCCCTCGCCCATCTCGCGCTGCGCATCGAAACGACAACACCCGACGATCGTGATCGCGAATTCGATCTCGGCGGACCCGACCAGCGCACCCTGTCCGACTACATTGCAGCGATCCGCCGCCTGCATCACGACAAGCCCGCGCGCTGCCTGCGCGTGCCCAGCCTGCTCGCGCGCCTGGGTAGTCACGTCTGCGACCTGCTGCACTGGACGCCGTTTTCATTCGGCCATTGGGAGCTGCTGCGCCACGACAACTGCCCGCAGCGCAATCGCCTGCCGGAATTGCTCGGCCGCGCCCCGCGCGCAATCGGTGCGGCGCCCGCAGGCTCGGGCATGGCCGCGACTCCATCCATTCACGGCGATCATGAAGTCGCGGTCATGCCCGCCCCCATGGGCGAATGACCTCCCCAACCATCCTCACTATTCCCCACGCGCATCCGCAGGCATCATCGCGCTTCCACACGACCAGGCGCGCCCATGATCCGTCCTCTTTGTCTCGCGTTGACGCTCGCCCTCGGCGCCATCGCCAGCGCCCACGCCACCGATGCACCGCTGAGCACCGTGGCCGAACGCTCGGGCTTCCTCAAGACCGGCCGCTATGACGAAGTGATCGCGCTCTGCGCCGCGTTCCAGAAGACATATCCGGACGCCGTGCGCTGCATCGATTTCGGCCGCACGCCGGAAGGCCGACCGATGAAAGCGCTGATCGTCTCGCGCAGCGGCGCTCTTACTGCCAAACAAGCAAGCGACCGCGGCCTGCCAGTGCTGCTGATCCAGGGCGGCATCCACGCCGGTGAAATCGATGGCAAGGACGCCGGCTTCCTCGCGCTGCGCGAAGCCCTCGAGAGCAAGGCCGCGAAAGGCGCGCTGGAAAAACAGGTGCTGATCTTCGTGCCGGTGTTCAACATCGACGGCCACGAACGCTTCGGAAAATGGAATCGCCCGAACCAGCGCGGCCCCGAGGAAATGGGCTGGCGCACCACCGCACAGAACTACAACCTCAATCGCGATTACGTCAAAGCCGACGCGCCGGAAATGCAGGCGATGCTGCGCCTGGTCAATCAATGGGATCCGCTCGCCTATATCGACCTGCATGTCACCGACGGCGCCAAGTTCCAGCACGATGTCGCGATCCAGGTCGAACCGGTCAATTCCGGCGACCCGGAATTCCGTAGGGACGGCCTGGCATTGCGCAGCGCGGTGATCGCCGATCTCAGCGCGCAGGGTTCGCGGCCGGTAGCGTTCTATCCCTCGTTCAACGTCGGCGACGATCCAAGCTCCGGCTTCACCGACGGCGTCGCGACGCCGCGTTTCTCCACCGGCTACTTCCAGTTGCGCAACCGCATGGCGATGCTGGTCGAAACGCATTCGTGGAAGGACTACCCGACCCGCGTGCGCATCACCCACAACACCATCGTCTCCCTGCTCAACCAGGTCGCGACGCACGGTGCGAGCTGGCTCAAGGATGCGCATGCCGCCGACGCGCGCGCGATGACGCTGGGCGGGAAAAACGTGGCACTCGACTACGTCGCTTCCGACAAGGTCCGCGATATCGATTTCCTCGGCTACGAATACACGCGCACGCTTTCGGATATTTCCGGCGCGCTGATGACGCGTTACGACGAGAGCAAGCCGCAGGTCTGGCACGTCGGACTGCGCGACGACATCCATCCCGGCACGCAAGTCATTGCGCCGGAGGCCGGTTACATCGTCCCCGCCGCGCACGCCGCCTGGGTCGGCGAAAAACTCCGGCTGCATGGAATTTCTTTTCGCGCAATCACCGGTCCGCTGCACAAGGCCGATGTCGAAACCTATCGCGCCAACAAAACCGACATCAGTGGGCAATCCGTCGAAGGCCACCAGCGCGTGAATGCGCAGGGCAGTTGGAAACCCGAACAGCGCGAGATCGGCGCAGGCGCCTTGTTCGTGCCGATCGCGCAGGCGAAAGCGCGGCTGGTGATGACCTTGCTGGAACCGCAGTCGGGCGATTCGCTGGTCGCCTGGGGCGAATTCAACAATGCCTTCGAGCAGAAGGAATACATGGAGGACTACGTTGCCGAGGACGTCGCGCGCGAACAACTCGCCGCCGATCCCGCGCTCGCTGCCGAATTCAAGCAAAAACTCGCCAGCGATCCGGGCTTCGCCAAGAGTCCGGCGGCGCGCCTGCAGTTTTTCGCGCGCCGGCATTCGTCCTGGGACGAGCGCTACAACCTCTACCCCGTGCTGCGCACCGCCACCGCGCCGCGCTGACGCATGAAGACGCAACTCGGACACTACGGCATCGTCGCCGAACTCGGTCGCGGTGGCATGGGCGTGGTCTACAAGGCGTTCGAGCCGTCGCTGGATCGCTACGTCGCGATCAAGGAATTGTCGGCGGCGCTGTCGCACGATCCCGCGCTGGTCGAACGCTTCGTGCGCGAGGCGCGTTCGATGGCCGCGCTCAACGACCCGCACATCATCCAGATCCACTACATCGGCCAGGAAAACGAACAGGCGTATTTCGCCATGGAATTCGTCGACGGCGAAAGCCTGTCGACCCTGATCGAACGCGAAGGTCCGCTTGCGACAAGCGATGCGCTGAACCTGCTGCGCCAAGCCGCGCTCGGTCTCGCGACCGCGCACGAACACGGCGTCATCCACCGCGACATCAAGCCGGGCAACCTGCTGCTAAGCAAACGCGGCCAGCTCAAGATCGCCGATTTCGGCATCGCCCTCACCCAGCGCGACCTCAGCAAGAAACTCACCGCGACCGGCGACGTCGTCGGTACGCCCGGTTACCTGTCGCCGGAAGTCTGCCTGGGCAAGCCGGTGGACGAGCGCTCGGATCTGTTCGCGCTCGGTGTCGTGTTGTTCGAGATGCTCAGTGGCCGCCTGCCGTTCAATTCCGAAAGCCCGTTCAAGCTGATGCTCAGCGTGGTCGAGTCGGACATCCCCGATATCCGCACGCTCAATGCCAAGGTCGATGACACAACCGCGGAAATTCTCGGCAAGCTTCTCGCGAAAGAACCGGCCGCTCGTTATCAAAGTGCGAGGCAGTTGCTGGCCGCGCTCGCCGCGCATCCGTTGATCCAGCAAGGCGGCGACCTGCAGGTGCAGGCGCGCCAGCCCAGCGCTGCAGCGACGATGCTGGCGACACCGGGCCTGGCCAAAGCCGCGGCGCCATTGCCTGCGACTTCACTGGCGACGCCGAGCCCGCCGGCAACGCTTCCCGCGCAGGCGACGCAATCGACGCAGGCGATGTCGGAAAGAAAATCGCCGGGCAAAACTCTGCTTTGGGCTATTCCCGCAGCGCTGGCCGTCAGCGCACTCATCTGGACGCGATGGCATTCGACGACCGAAGTGCCACGGCCCGATGCGCTACCGGAAAATACGAGCGTCGCGACAACAGCGGCCGCGACGATTCCGGCAGTCGTCGCGACGAATGCTGCATCTCCAGCACCAACAGCGACCAAGGTCGAAACGCTGCCCGCGCCCACGAGCACGGTTTCGAAGCCCGTCGCGACGCCTGTGCCTGCGGCGGTTTCGCCTCCAGCCGCCGCGCCGACGACGAAGCCCGAGGTAGCGAAGGAAGAAAAAGCGAAGCCGTCCGAAGCGATGGAAAAATACGGCAACGTCTATGTCGGCGAGCACAACGAAACCGTCTCCGTCGCGCAGGTGGCTGGTAGTGATGTCGTCTACATCAAGATCGAGGGCGTCAACAATCCGCTCGACGGCCAGGTGATCCGCACCCAGGTCCGTCCCGCCGCCTATGAAGGCAAGGATTATTTCTTCCAGCATGACGGCAGTGACTACGTGATGCTGGTGATGCGCAAGCGCTATCCGGAAAACACCATGCTGGTCGAGTTGTACCTGCCCGGGCTCGGTGGCGACGGCGTCAAGCTGGCTTACGACGCGGAACAATCCCGAAAACTCGATACGGCGGCGCTGCGCGGGGAATATCACGCGGGGCGTTGATATTTCGATGAACTCGCCTAGGCATACAGCACATGTGCTGCGGGTCGCTGCTATTTAAATTGGCCGCTCCCGCGAAACTGGAAGCAGTTTCAGCGGCGAAGCCGCCCACCAAAAACTCGCCGGTCTGTCTACCGTCATCCCCGCGAAGGCGGGGATCCAGTGACTTGGCTCTTTGATCGTTTCTTCTGAAACACTGGAAAGCAAAGACACTGGATCCCCGCCTTCGCGGGGATGACGAAATCCCATATGCTTTTCCCGCTCACCGCTCACCGCTCACCGCTCACCGCTCACCGCCCACCACCTCAACAATTCAAATACTTCCAGTTCCGCACCTTGCCCTCGGCCAGCCACTCGATGGTCTGCGCGAGGCGGCGTTCGCGGGTCTCGGGGCGTTTGGCTTCGGCCAGCCAGTCGGTGTATTCGCGACGGTTGCTCGGGCTGAAAGCATCGAACGTCGCCTGCGCCTTGCGATTCTTCTTCAACGCCGCCAGCAGATCCTCGGGCACGACCGGTGCCGGTTTCGGCGTTGCAGCCTTGCTGCGGCGCGGTGTCTTCACGCCCTCCTCGTTGAGCTTCATCGCCTGCTTGATGTAGCCGGCGAGAATCTTATTCGAAGGCAGATCGGACAATTTGACGATGCGCCCGAACTGTCCCATCGCCTTGTCGTTGTCGCCCTCGGCCACCACCAGCTCGCTCTTCCAGAAGCCGAACGTGCAGTGCTGCTTGAACGCCGCCATGCCACAGAGAATGCCGTGGTGCATGAAGGTGGGCATGCTCCATTTCAGCGTTTCTTCCACGTCCGGGCAACCGGCATGCACGCGTTCGCGCAGATGAACCAGAATCGGGCGGGCGAATTCGGCGGCGTTGGCGATATAGGCATCGACACGCGGATCGAGCTTGGCCATGCGTTTTCCTCCGGATCAGGCCGATACGATCAGATCATCGTATTCGGGGTGCCGCTTGACGAAAACCGCAGCATACGAGCACGCCGGCAGCACTTTCCAGCCGGAGGCGCGCGCGGCTTCGAAAGCGGCCGTTGCAAGATCGGCAGCGATGCCGCGGCCGCCAACTTCCGTGGGAACACCCGTATGTGTGATCGTCATCACCTGCCCCTGCAACCTGTACTCAAGCACGCAGAGCTGGCCGTCGACGACGACCTCGAAACGGCTGGCCGCCGCATTGTGCTGGATCGAAAAACTCATGCGCTCTTCCTCCCATGGAATCGTGACACTCGCGACGGCCCGATCGACCGTCAGGGCGCAGCTTAATCCGAAACTCCGGCGTAGCATGACCCGCAGTGGGCCGCTCGGTCGCAATCGAACAAGCTGAACAAGCTCGACCGCCGCAGACTTGCCGTTTTTCCGCAGTGCTCGCGTTGCCTTGATCGAATCCCTGCATGGAACACCGCCATGACCGACTATGTCCTCACCGCCCGGCGCACACGCAACGGCCAATACAGCAACGACCCTGGCCCCACCGGCTATCTGTTCGTTCCGCCGGGCGCCGCGCCCGCGCCCGCGCATGCCGTCGCCGCACCGCTCTGGACGAAACAGATTCGTCAGGCTGCCACCTGGGGCGTGGACGCGCGCACTGGTCACCCGCGCGGTGACATTCTGGTGTTCGTGCACGGTTTCAACAACTCGCCCGACACCGTCATCAACCGGCACCGGCAGCTGCAAACGGATCTGCACGGCATCGGCTTCAAGGGCGTTATCGTCTCCTACGACTGGCCCAGCGCCTCATCGGCGTTCAATTATCTCGACGACCGCCACGATGCCAAACAGACCGCGATGCGCCTGGTCAGCGACGGCATCGCGCTGTTGGCGAAACTGCAGACGCCCGACTGCAGCATCAACATCCATATTCTCGCGCATTCGATGGGCGCCTTCGTGGTGCGCGAAGCCTTCGACGACGCCGACGATACTCGTCTGGATCGCAACGATTGGGTGGTCAGTCAGATATGCCTGATCGCCGGTGATGTTTCCTCGGGCTCCCTTGCTGCCGGAAATTCCAGCAGCGATTCGCTGTACCGGCACTGCGTGCGCCTGACCAATTACTACAATCGCAATGACGGCGTACTCAAGCTGTCCAACGCCAAGCGGCTTGGCGTTGCGCCGCGCGTTGGCCGCGTCGGTCTGCCGGACCAGCCCGGCCCGCGCGCGGTCGATGTGGATTGCACGGCATATTTCGAACGATTGCAGAGCTCGGCCGCTTTGCGCCAGCAGGAGCAACTGGCGACGCCGGGCTCGTTCGAACACTCCTGGTTCTTCGGCAATCAGCGTTTCGTGCGCGACCTGTTCGACACGCTCAAAGGCGACCTGAGCGCGCGCGACATCCCGACGCGCATTCCCGGCGTGCAGCCTTGGCAGACGCAGTTGCGCGCCGATTAATCTGCGCTTTCCGCCTGACTGGCGTCTTGGTCGTGATCGCCGCGAAAGGCACTGGGTCCCCGCCTACGCGGGGACGACGGGCAAGATCTTTCCACTCACCACTCACCACTCACCGCTCACTCCCGCAAAGCCGCAACGCCACCCGACTTCAGGTCCCCGGTCCGCAATCCATGGCGTCGCGCGCTGGCGCGGGCTTGCGCTTGAGTTCGCGGCGCAGATCCTTGAGCGCGGTACGCAGGCCTTCCTCGATCACCGGATGATAGAAAGGCAGGTCCAGCATCTGCTGCACGGTGAGCTCCTGCGCGATCGCCCAGGCGAGGAGATGCGCGAGATGTTCCGCCGCTGGCCCCAGCAACTGCGCGCCCAGCAGGCGACCGCTGCTGCGATCGCCATAAAGCCGACCGAGACCGACGTTTTGCGCGATCACGCGGCTGCGGCCCTGATCTGCGAACGAGACTTCGCCAATCGCCGTCTGCGCGGGATCGCATTCCGACAACGACGCCCCGACTACGGCGAATTGCGGTGAGGTGAAACCGATCGCCAGGCGCGGCGTCCGCCGATGTGTCGCAACCTCGGGAAAGCGCGCGGCGTTTTCGCCGGCGATGCGGCCCGATTCGGTCGCCTCGTGCAGCATCGCGCGCTGGCCATCGACATCGCCGGCGAGAAAAATCGCACTTTCGCCGCAACGCATCGTGGCGGGGTCGAAGGTCGGGACGCCATGCGCATCCAGCGCGATGCCGGCTTTCGCAAGATCCAGCGCTTCCAGCCGGGGTCTGCGGCCGGTCGCGACCAGCACGTATTCGAAACGTTCGTTGCGCGCCGTGCCGCCGGCATCATGCCAGGCGATGTCCACACCAGCCGCATCATGCGACAGCGGCTGCGCGTCGGTAGAAAGCTCACACGGCAATGATGCGGTGAACAACTTCGTCGCGAGCGCGGCGATCACGGCATCGCCGCCCGCGCCCAGGCTCGCACTCCGGTGGAAAAGCCGCACGCGCACACCGAGGCGATGCAAGGCCTGGCCGAGCTCGAGCCCGATCACGCCGCCGCCTACCACTGCCAGCGAAGTCGGCAGGGTCGGCAGTTCGAACAGCGAATCGGTGGTCAGCAGGCGATCACCGATATCGCGAAAGGCGTCCGGCACGAACGGCGCGGAGCCGGTCGCGATGACGATGCTTTTCGCCTGGATGCCGACGTCCCCGACGCGCAGGGACAGCGGCGCTTCGAAACGCGCATGGCCGGCGAGCCGCTCCGTCTCGGGAATCTTCGCCACCGAAGCCAACACGCCGCCGACAAAGTAGTCGCGCAGCGACTGCACGCGCCGCATCACCGCCGCCCCATCGACTGCGACGTCACCGACGCGAATGCCGAAGATCCCTGCCTCCGCGATGCCCTGACGACTGTCGCCGGCAGCGATCAGCAACTTGCTGGGCATGCAACCGACGCGGGCGCAGGTCGTGCCGTAGACACCACCTTCGATCATCAACACCGAGGCGGTGAGTCGACGCGCCGACGCATGCGCCGCCAGCCCGGCACTGCCGGCACCGATGATCGCGACGTCGACGCGACGCTCAGTCATTCACAGCACCGGCGAAAGAACCATGAGCAGACCGAAGATCGACGCGCCCCAGATCAAGGTACGCAGATAGGGAATGCCAGCCGCGTACACCGGCACGAACGCGACCCGCGACCAGAAATAGATCTGTGCGCCAAGCGCGCTGTGCGGCGTGCCACGCTGGGTGATCGTCACTGCCAGCACCGCGACCGCGAAGAACGGAAACGTCTCCAGCAGATTGCGCAACGCACGATCAAGGCGGCCACCGACGGCAGTCAGAGGTTTCGGCGCGTCATCGCGGGCGCCGACGTTCCAGGCAATACCTCGGGTATGCGTCGAGATCGATGCACTCACGGCGATCTGCACCAATCCCAGCACCACGGTCCACAGCAACATTTGCAGTTCGGTGGTCATGCGTCTATTTCCTTTTGTTATTGAACAACAAGCGAGGGGCTGCGATGCGACCTCGGCAGGACGATGCCACGATGATCCGCCTCAACCGCAGGTGATGCCCAGCACGATGTTCTTGCCATCCACGCGTACATCCACGCGTTCGGCATTGAATTCCATGGTCACCATTTGTCCGGGCTTGATCACGCGGACGACTCTTGCACCGCTGATCTCGCGCACTTTCGCCAGCAATGAGGGTTCAGCGAATTTTCCGATGGCCCAGGCGGCGCGCGATTGCTCGCAGGTCATGGGCTTTGTCGCTGGCGGGGGCTCGGTCGCGATCGGCGGCGAGCTCGCACAGGCTGTCAATATCGATGCCGCGATCACCACTACGCCAATGCCGATCAAGCGCTTTGCCTGGTTCTTCATCGCTGGTTCTCCGGAAGCGAGCGGTGGATACGGGCGCGCCGAGACACGAAGCGCAGCGGCGAGTGTCGCCAGCAATGCCGGCCCTGTCCAGTCGCGACGATGTCCCGCCGAACCCGGTCTGCACCGGACTTCCCGTTTCGCGCCACAAAAGGCACTCTGCCCACTTTCCGGAGATCATCGCGATGCGCCTGCCCCTGCTGCTGACTTTCCTGCTCGCCCTCGCCGCCTGCACGACGGCATCGCCGCCGCCCGGTGGCAGCGTGGCCGAACTCAAGCTCGTCGACGAAGTGGTCGGCACTGGTGCCACCGCCGATGCCGGCATGGATGCGGTGGTTCACTACACCGGTTGGTTGTACGACGAAAAAGCCAAGGATCACCGTGGGCAGAAGTTCGACAGCTCGCGCGATCATGGCGAGCCCTTCACTTTTTTCATTGGTGGCCGCCAGGTGATCCGTGGCTGGGACGAAGGCGTGATCGGCATGCGCGTCGGCGGCAAGCGTGTATTGCTGGTGCCAGCCGACTTTGCCTACGGCAGCGATGGCGCCGGCGATGGCCTGATTCCGCCGAATGCCTCGCTGGTGTTCGAGATCGAGTTGCTGGAGTTGCGCAAGCGCTGAACCCTGCCGCGCTCACTCCAGCGAGAGCCGCAGGCCGCTCTCGAACTGCCGCGTCACACCGCTGAGCGGATCGACGAACTCCAGCCCCTGCGCCAACAACTGCAGTGGCGCACTGAAGTCATCGGCAGCGCGTGGTAGCACGCGCGGATAGAAATCATCGTTGACGATGGCCGCACCCAGCGCAGCCATATGCAGACGCAGCTGATGCTTCTTGCCACTGATCGGCGAGAGTGCATAACGCCAATGCGCGCCCATTTTCTCGATCACTTCGATGCGCGTCTCGGCATTGGCCTGACCATCGATTTCCTGGCTGAGGAAAAAGGGCTCGCCGCGCACGATGCGCGTGCGGCGCACTTGTGGAAATTCCGAATTCGGCAAGCGTGGCGCAATCGCCTGGTAGCGCTTGCGTATTTTCTGCTCGCGAAACAGAGCCTGGTAGCGCGATCGCGTCGCAGGATTGGCGGAAAACAACACCAGCCCGGCGGTACCGCGATCGATGCGATGCAGCGGCACGAGATCGGGGTTGGCCAGACGGCGGATCAGGCGCACGAGAAGCGTCTGTTCGACATAACTGCCCACCGGCGTCACCGGCAGGAAATGCGGCTTGTCGGCGACGACGAGATCTTCGTCGGCATGCAATATCGTTTCCAGGAACGGGATCACCACTTCGTCGGCGACCTCGCGGAAATAATGCACACGCAGGCCGGGTCGATACGCACTCTCCGGCGTCAGCGCGTGACCGGACGCATCCAGCACGCGGCCGCGCTGCATCCGGTCCAGCCATTGCTCGCGAGGGATCGCAGTGAAGTGAGCGCACAGGCAATCGAGTACCGTCGTCCACGATCCGGGCGGCAATTGCAGCGTGCTGGCGGCGAGGCCGTCGAGTGTGGGTGTGGGATTGGACAATGCGATGATTCGGGAATGGGGAATGGGGAATGGGTAGACGGGAGTCTTGTCAAAAGTCTTTTTGGGAAAAAGATTCCGTCATCCCGGCGAAAGCCGGGATCCATGTTGCTCGTGTGAAAATCAAAATGGATCCCGGCTTTCTTCGGGATGACGACTCCCCTCAATCATCGCTTCGTGGCTAGAGTAACCCCTTCCGATTCGGACGCCTGCATCCATGCCCCACCCTGCTCCGATCTACATTCTCGCCAGCCGCTGCCCGAGTTGTGGTGCTGCCAAGAGCCGCGCCTCGGTCACCGCTTATGTCTACTGCGATTTCTGCGGAGCACTCGCCGACTACGATTTCCGCAGGGCCTGCGAACAGCCGCAGCAGATGCCCGGGCCGGTCTACCGGAACCTGGTCGCGGCGCTGCAGAAGAAAACTGCCGCCGCGCTGGCCGCGGGCGACCGCAGCGCCCATCGCGAGTTGCAGGTGAAAATCTACGAAGCCTGGGTCGATGCCTGCCCGAGCGCGGTGCCGCCGCGCGTGCGCGATGCCGAGTACCGCCGCGCGTATATCGCCAATCTTGCCGATGCCGGCACGTTCGCGGCCTTCGATCCGGAATCGATCGCGCTCAGCGAGCGCATGAATGCCGCCGTGACAAAACTGCAATGGGAGGCGGGGACGATTGGTAAACCCGCGCGCGTGCGCGCCGGCAGTTTCGAACCAGTACTGGAAACCGTTCTGGCCAGCCTCGACCACGCGCTGTCCGATGCCGTGCAGGCGCAGATATCGCCGCAACCCGATGCTGCCTCGCCAGCATTGCAAAAACGCATGGCGCAGGCGATGTTCGTGCAGGGCTGGCTGCCCTACCTCGACGAAGCGAGCGCGCACAAGCTACTCGATCGCACCGGGCTGGCGCAGGAATACCTCAGCGTGGCTCCGGTCGAGGGCAAAGGCGGCATCTGCGGCCACTGCCAGGCGCCGATTGCGATCCTGCCGGGCGCGCGCCGCAGCGTCTGCGACCGCTGCGGCCATCAATTGCGCCTGGATCGACCCTTGACCTGCGATGGCTGCGGCAGCGTGCTTCTGCTCGATGGCGGCGGCGCGGCGGTCAACTGCCCATCCTGCCAGCGCCGCATCGAGCGCATCGCCGTGCCGTTCACCTGGCCGGGCGTTGCAACATGACCTCGTCCGACTAGAATCGGCTTCCCGTCGCCGCTTTTCCCAAAGCAGCCACCCTTCGTCACAAGGAGCGCGTCATGAGCATTCTCGATCTGGTCAAGGGCCAGCTGCTGGAAATCATCGAATGGACCGACGATTCCCGCGACACGCTGTCCTATCGCTTCCCCGATGACGACAAGGAAATCAAGAACGGCGCGCAGCTCATCGTGCGCGAGTCGCAGAAGGTGCAGTTCGTCGCGGCCGGCAAGTACGCCGACCTGTTCGAGCCGGGCAAGCACACGCTGACCACCGAGAACATTCCGATCCTGTCCGACATCCTCGGCTGGAAATACGGTTTCAAGTCGCCGTTCAAATGCGACGTCTACTACGTCAACACGCGGCTGTTCACCGGCAATAAGTGGGGCACGTCCAACCCGGTGATGATGCGCGACAAGGATTTCGGCGTGGTCCGCCTGCGCGCCTTCGGCACCTTCGATTTCCATATCGTCGACGTGCCGAAATTCCTCAAGGAAGTCGCTGGTACCGATCAGAATTTCCGTCTCGACGAATTCGCCGACACCATGCGTTCGCGCATCGTCAGCGTGTTCACCGACGCGCTCGCCACCGCACAAGTGCCGGCGCTCGATGTCGCCTCGCGTTACAGCGAGATGGGCGACGCGCTGCTGCCGATCATCAACCCTGCGGTGACCAGCAAGTACGGCATCGAGATCACCAGCTTCCTGCTGGAAAATGTTTCCGTGCCGCCGGAAGTCGAGCAGGCGATCGACAAGCGCTCAAGCATGGGCGTGATCGGCAACCTCAACGACTACGTGAAATACCAGATGGGCCAGGCGATGACGCAAGGCGGCGATGCCGGCGCGGCCGCGACGATGCCGGCGCAGATGGCGATGGGCTTCGGCATGGCGCAGCAGATGATGCGCGACATGCAGCCCGGCGCTGCGACACCACCACCGGTGCCGGCAGCAGCTCCAGGCGCCGCGGCCGCAACGCAGGCGCTTGATGTGCTCACGCCGGAACAGGCCGCAACCACGCTCGGCGTCTCCGTTGAAGACGTGATGGCTTCGATCACTTCGGGCGATCTGAAGGCGCGCAAGATCGGCAACGCCTATCGCATCGCCAAAACCGCCCTCGACGAATTCCTACGTGGGTGAGCGGGGATTTCGAGTGGCGTCAGCCACGAGCCCGCGAACGCACGTCGGCATGCAAGCCGGCGGGCCGGACATGCGGGGAATTCGAGTGGCGCCAGCCACGAGCCCGCGAACGCACGTCGGCATGCGAGGAAGCTGAGTAGCTATGGAAAATGCGAGCACCATCGGCAAGCATCCCTGCCCGGAATGCGGCGGGGATCTGCAATGGGATGCGGCCAAACAATCGCTGGCCTGCCCTTACTGCGGCACGCTGGTGCCGTGGTCGCCGGCGGAACAGGCCGATGCCGGCACGATCCAGGAACTCGATCTCGCCGCGGCGCTGCAAAATCCGCAGGTCGCGCGCGACTGGGGTGATGAGCGCCGCGAGGTTCAGTGCCAGAGTTGCCATGCGATTTCGGTGTTCGTCGATGGCAAGGTCGCGCAACGCTGCGAGTTCTGCGGCTCGCCATCGATCATCGCGCACGAGAGCGCGCGCGATGCGATCACGCCGCAGAGCCTGCTGCCGTTCAAGATCAGCGACGGCCAGGTCCGCGACCTGATACGCAAATGGTACGGCTCGCGCTGGTTTGCGCCGGATCGGCTTAAAACCGCCGCGCTCACCGACACCTTGCGCGGCATCTACCTGCCGTACTGGACCTTCGACGCGCACGTGCAGGCGAGCTGGACTGCCGAGGCCGGTTACTACTACTACGAAACCGAGAGCTACACCGACAGCCAGGGCCGGTCGCAGACACGCGAAGTCCGGCACACGCGCTGGGAATCGGCCAGCGGCGACCTTGCGCATTTCTTCGATGACGAACTCGTCGCTGGTACCGTTGGCGTGCGCGAAGATCTGCTACGACAGATCGAACCTTTCCCGACGCTCACCGACCTCAAGGCCTATTCACCGGAATTCGTGCGCGGTTGGACGGTAGAGCGCTACCAGGTCGACCTGCGCAAAGCGTCCGAACTCAACCAGCAGGATATGCAGGCGAAGACCGAACAGCTGTGTTCGGCGGAAGTCCCCGGCGACACCCAGCGCGGCCTGCAGGTGCAGGCGCAATACCAGGGCCGCACCTTCAAGCACATCCTGGTGCCGGTCTGGCTGGTCAGCTACACCTACGGCGCGCGCAGTTTTCAGGTCGTCGCCAACGGCTACACCGGCACGTTGGCGGGCGAACATCCGCGCAGCTGGGTGAAGATTTTCTTCGCGGCGCTGGCGGCATTGATCGTGTTGTCGATCTTCCTGTTCGCGTTCGCGAATTCGGACTAGGGCGACGACGCGCGCCGCTGCCATGAAAATCCAATTGCAAGCCCAGCGCGAGATCGCCGCCCCGGCGATGGCGGCCTATCTGTTATGCATTGATGCAAAGCGCTTTCCGTCCTTGTTCCATGGTTGCGGCCCGATCTCGGCGATCCGCGAAGTCACACTGGACGCGCCGCTGGCTATCGGCAGCACGCGCCGCATCCACAACGCCGACGGTTCGGTGCTCAGCGAACGCATCACCGCGCTCGATCCACCTTCGCGCCACGCCTATGTGCTTAGCGGATTCACCGCGCCGTTTTCCTGGCTGGTGAAACTCGGCGAAGCGGATTGGCGTATCGCCAATACGGAAACGGGCGCGGGCATCACCTGGAACTACACGTTCACGCTGAGCTCGCCGCTGGCCTGGCCGGTCTGCCTGCCACTGCTGAAAATATTCATGCAGGGGGCGATGCGTCGCTGTTTGGATGCGATGGCAAATACACTCGAAGGAAAGAACTGATGGAACGCTGGATCCTGCTCGGCATGGCGCCGGTATTCCTGGGATTCGTAATCTGGGAGGCGTGGTACTGGCATGGCAAACGCGCCGTCTACACGCTGCGCGACACGCTATCCAATGCCGCGCTGGCCTTGATGCATCAGGGTGCCGATGCCGTCGCCTGGCTGCTGGTGATCGGCATCTATTACGCGATCTACCAGCACCGTCTGTTCGACCTGCCGGCCTCGGCATGGACGATCGTCGCCCTGTTCGTTGCGCAGGATTTTTTCTATTACTGGTTCCATCGCGCCCACCACCGCATCCGCTGGATGTGGGCATCGCATGTCACGCATCACTCGTCGGAGCGCCTGAATTTTTCCACGGCGTTCCGACAGAGCCTCACCTATCCCGTCTCGGGCATGTGGATTTTCTGGCTGCCGCTGGCTTGGCTCGGGTTCGAGCCGAAGAACATCGTCGCGGTGGTCGCGATCAATCTCGGTTTCCAATTTTTCGTGCACACCGAAACCGTTGGCAAGCTCGGCTGGCTGGAATATGTGTTCAACACGCCTTCGCATCACCGCGTGCACCACGCGCGCAACCCCAAGTACATCGATCGCAATTACGCCGGCGTGCTGATCATCTGGGATAAATTATTTGGCAGCTTCGTCGAGGAAGACGAAGCGGTGCCCTGCGACTACGGCATCGTCAAACCTATTCACTCGCACAACCCGATCACGCTCACCTTCCACGAATGGGTGGCGATGTTCACCGACGCAGCAAGGCCGCAACCGCTGCTGTCGCGCCTCAAGCAGATGTTCGGGCCGCCGGAGCGGGCGTATTCGGAAGTTGCGCAGCCTGCGCTATCGATGCGGGTAGAAGATGAGGAAGCGAAGATATCGGGATGATCAATCGGGCAGGTCAATAAAATCGAAGAAAATAAAACCGGCCCGTCGTCCCGGCACAAGCCGGGACCCATGTTGATTTTCGCAAGAGAAAAATGGGTCCCGGCTTGCGCCGGGATGACGGGACACATTTTTCACCGCAGAAAAATCAATCCCCATCCTCCGCCGCTTCCCTGCCCTGCTGACGGATGATCGCTTCCTCGCGGGCGTCGTTGATCGCCCACATCACCGCATCGACATCGACGGCCGCGTCCGGATCGACAAACAACCCCGTGAGCACGCTGTCGGGCTTCAATTCACCCTTCTCGAACAGCGCCCACATTTCTTCGGCGTAACGCGTGGCCAGTAATTCGGGCGCGAAGCGCGCGAGACTCGCGCTGAGGTTGTTGACGTCGCGGATAAGCATCGCGCGGGCGGCATTGTTGCCGGCGGCGCTGACCACCTGCGGAAAATCAATGATTACTGGGCCGTCGGGCGCGACCAGGACGTTGTATTCGGAAAGATCGCCGTGGATCAGACCGATGCAGAGCATGCGCACGACCTGGCGGATCAGGAAGCGATGGAATTCGCGCGCTTCCTCGGCCCAGAGTTCGACTTCGCCCAGCCGCGGTGCCGACTGGCCTTCGTCGTCGGTGACCAGCTCCATCACCAGCACGCCGTTGAAATAGCCGAACGGCTTGGGCACGCGCACACCGGCGGCATCGAGCTTGTACAGCGCGTCGACCTCGGTGTTCTTCCAGGCCGCTTCCTGTTCCTTGCGGCCGAACTTGGTAGCCTTGCCGATCGCGCGCGCCTGCCGGCTGCCGCGCACCTTGCGCCCTTCCTGGTATTGCACCCGCGCCTGGAAACTGCGGTGCGCCATGTTCTTGTAGACCTTGGCGCAGCGCACCTCGGCACCGCAGCGCACGACGTAGACCGCCGCTTCCTTGCCGCTTTTCAGGGGTCTGACTACTGCGTCGATGATGCCGTCGTCGATCAGGGCTTGCAGGTCTTTGGGCGCTTTCATTGGTTCCGGAGTGACTGTCGCATCCGGCAAGGATACGGGCCGGCGGCGGATTCCCGAAATCTGGGCCGTTCAGCGGCTGCCACTGAAAGCCCGGATCAGGCCTTGTTCTTGCTCTGCCAGCGGATCTCGACGCCGTTGCGGCTGTCCTCGATCAGCGCCGCCAGCCGCCGCTCGCGCGTCGCCGCCTGCTTGGCGCTGATCACTTTCCACACCGCCTGCTTGCGATACCAGGCCGGCCGCGCCTCGAATGCCGCCCAGGCTTTCCTGTCCCTCTTGAAGCGCGCAAGTTCCTCTGCCGACAACTCACCCTCTTCGTTCTCATACGAATACAACTTGGTGCGATGCTGCCCGCGCGCAAACGCCGCCTCGCCCGCCGGCGCCACCAAACCTGCCTCTTTCAACACCGCGAACCGCGCGATATTGACCTGACTCCAGATGCTCACCGGCTTGCGCGGCGTGAAACGAATGCAATAACTGCGCGCATCGATCGACCGCCGCACGCCATCGATCCAGCCAAAACACAGCGCCTGATCCACCGACTCCGGCCAGGTGATCGACGCCTCACCGGAACCCGTTTTCCAGAATCCGACGATCAGCTCGCTCGCAGATTCGTGGTTGCTCTGCAACCAGCGGCGAAACTCGGCGGGTGTGGCGAAGAAGTGTGGTGACATAGGAGAAATCGATTCGCCGAAGGAGCTGGGCTCAGTGTCTTGCTGGTGACTATGCCTTGAAAGCTCGGCCATCGTAGGAGCGCTCATGAGCGCGACGGCCACTGCCGCCATGTCAAAGCAATGCGGTGCCTGCCTCTCGCCAACTCAGGTTCCGTACAAGGTGATGAAAAATAGCGCACACCTATAGCCAAGCACGATGGCCGCTACCGCGAGCGACAGCAGGGCTGCTTTCGCAATCCGCTGAGCCCCTGCGGCACCGTAGACCGGGAGTATCGCCAGGTAAATGTAGCCAGCGCACGCGGCGAGATTTACGACGCTTAGCACGTCGTCCACCATCGGAGCCTCGAGTCCGCCAAAGCCTGACAATGCACTCAACTTGGCCGCAAGGAGGGCAACACAGAAAAGCAGCAAGAGAAATGTATAGAGGTGCAGCGAGAAGATCACGTGCGTCATGAAGGGGCGTCGTTCACGTACGAAGACCAACTGCAGCAGCATTGCGAACGGCAAGGTCATCAGGAGAATGAGCGACTTCGCGTTCAGCACGACGGCGCGGTCAAAAATCGGCTCGTACTGGGCGAGGGTTCCGTGAGTGGCCTCAAGTCGGCGCGACAGCGACGCCTGGGCCAAGTCACTCCAATCCTGGTGGTGAAGATGCGAGTCAAGCGACGAACTGAAGACGTTTTCACCGGTCGCCCACTGCACCGCGAAGAGGAGAACGTTGGCGATCAGAAATAATTGGAACGGCGCCACGTACGGCTTACGGATGCCGCCGATCCACGCCAACGTGAGTTCGCCCGGATGGCGCAAAAGCATTCGGGCCGATCTTGCGGCGCGCGCATCGATATTCGTAAAGGCATGAATTATCTTCGCGATGAGGCCGCGCGCGGTGAGATCGGATGGCGTAAGCAGTTCTTCGCCGCACCGACCACAGAATGGCGTTCTCACCATGACCTTGCAGGTGGGGCACGTCCAAGACGTCTTGTCGGCCATGGCGACAACCTCGTGGTTAGTGGGCCATGAAAGCAAGAGTGCCACGAGAACGGGGTCAGGTTCACTTCTTGCGGACGCCTTACGCTGTAAGTGAACCTGACCCCGTTTTGCTCACCCCATTTTTCTCCGTTTTGATTACTACTTGCCGGAGCACTCGGACAGCGCCTTTCGAGCCAGGCGCGCCGCAGCTGGGTTCGAAAGATCGTCCATATGCTTAAATACATCCAAAGCGTCGCAATTTCCTTGCTCAGCACTCAAACGCAGCCAAAAGTATCCCTCCCCTGCATCGCCGCCATAAATGAAGTCCTGCGCAATTTTGAATGAGGCATCGCCATCGCCTCTCAGCGAGAGTGATCTGAACTTAGAGAATTGCTCCACGGAAAGCGAATACCTTTCGTTCATATCGTAATAGGTCTTCTGCTGAACCGTGCCACGCTCCACTGACTTGCAAGATGCTAGGAACAGCAGAGCCATAGAAATTACAAAAACGGCTCTCTTCATAACTTCCTCCAATAGCAGAGAACGAGGTCAGGTTCACTTCTTGCGGACGTCTTACGTTGCAAGTGAACCTGACCCCGTTTTGCTCACCATTTTGGCACTAGTACTTTGCTACGATCTCGCACCTGATCAACCCTCTCGCAAGTCTCCACGCCTCTTTTTCTGCAACTTGATCATCGCTCTTGAACTCGAACCACAGCCGCGAGCCTTCATCGGAATTTAAGGATTCGACGCTTAACACTCTAGTTGAGTCGTACTCGCCTTCAAAGAAGCGCTTGGTTGGATCGCTTGCTTCCGATTGTTCAAGCTTTATCCCCGGCGGCCCGACAGTCTTCCCGGCCATAAAAGATATCTTATGCGCCTGATCGTTCTCCACGAACACATACTCGCCGTATGAGAATAAGACATCCCTGCGAGTGGTATATGTCCCATGAGCGGCAAACTCTTTCGGCAAGCAAATTCCGTAACGGTCGCTGATAACAAGCAACCCTTTGCTCTTTGGTTCCTTAAGCTCGGCGTGCGATTCGACGATTAATGCGGACTGCGAGCGACCTGCAGTCCCACTTATGGTCTCCCGGGAGCACGATGCTGCCAACAGTGCGGCCACGAGATATACGGAGCTGCGATATTTCATGGCTTGCATCCACATTCCGAGAGTCCGTCTACAGAACAGGGGGCAGAGTACTGCTAAAAAGCGTACTCCGCCCCCTGATGATCAAGCAAACAAAAAGGCCGCTTTCGCAGCCTTTCCTGTTTCGAACAACGCGATCAATCCTCGGCAACATCACGATGCCTGGCTCGCTTCGCCAACAGCTCCCTGACCCGTCGCGCGATCCGCCACCCCGCCAACGCCAGTGGTATCGCTTTCACGATCCAACCAAAGCGCGAGGATGAAAGGAAGGCAGCGGCGGCACCAAAACCACCAGCACTGCCGCCAAGCAATCCGAGCAATGCCGGCACGCGTTGCAGGTGCGAGACGGGGTCGCGGAGTTCACGAAGATTCGCGACCATTTCCAGACGGTGCGTTTCTGCTTCGAGACGCAGCAGACGTTTGCGCAGGTCGCGATGCGATTGCCGCGTCTGTGCGCTCATGGCAGCAGGCGCTCGCGGTCGCGACGCAATTCTTCGCGGGTCATCGCGAAGGGTTCGGGGCCGTGCTTGACGCCGTACCAGGCCGCGCCGAGGCAGGCGAGCGCGAGCACGATGAAGAACGCGAGCAGGCCGAGCACCGCATACAGGCGATGCGCTTCATCGACCATCAGGATCACCGCCAGCGTCACGGTAAGCAGGCACAACACGATCGCACCAGCGCCGACGATCACCAGCACGAGCGTCTTGATCAGACGCTCGCGGGTTTCTTCCAGCTCGATGCTGAAAAGGCCGAGATGCGATTGCATCAAGCCGAGGAAACTTGCAGCCAATCGCTGCAAGGGCCCCGGCGGCGCTTTCTTGATCTCGTCGTCGCTCATGCGGTGTCAGCCGCGGCGATCAGCGACGGGAAACGAGCAGACCGACCAAAAATCCGATGCCGGCGGCGACGCCGACCGACTGCCAGGGATTGTCGTGCACGTAAGTGTCGGTAGCCTTGGCGGCGACCTTGGCCTTGTGCGTGACCAATTGCTCGGTTTCGATCAGCTTGGCTTTCACGTTCTGCAGATTCGCAGTGATGCGTTCGCGCAGCGCCGACGCCATCTCGCCGCTTTCGTTGGCGACATCCTTGAGCATGGCCTCGGTATCGGCCAGCACATCCTGCAGATCGGCCATCAATTCTTCCTGATCGGCGTTCTTCGACTTAGCCATCGCACTTCTCCTTGGGGGATAGGGATCGGAGGTCTTACGGGGCGAGCTGGGACAGTATAGGTCGGGATGGTGTCGCCACGGCAAGCGCGGGCAGAATGGTCCCGGACCCGGCGCATTGCATGGCAGCATCGTGCAGGCGCCGGAAATCAGGTAGCCGGCCTTCGGCAAAATGCCCGGATCAAAATCGATACAGCACGGATCGACGACAAAACCGAACTCGCGCTAAATCGCTTTCGGTGTTCGCACTCAGGCCACGTAGACGGTTTTTATATTCATGAACTCGTGGATGCCATGCTCGGCCAACTCGCGGCCAAAACCTGAGGACTTCGTGCCACCGAACGGCATGCGCACATCGCTGCGCACGATCGCGTTGACGAAGCAGGCACCGGCGCGAATCTGTCGCGCCGCGGCTTCGCCGCGCGCCTTGTCGGTGGTCCAGACGCTGGCACCGAGGCCGAAACTGGTGTCATTGGCCACGCGCACGGCGTCAGCATCGTCCTTGACGCGGATGATCGCCGCGACCGGGCCGAACAACTCCTCGCTGTAAGCAGGCATGCCGGGTTTGACGGAATCAAGAATCGATGCCGGATAGTGGCTCGCGCCCATGCCCGGCACGCAGCCGAGCAGTACTTTCGCGCCGGCCGCGATGCTTTTGCTGACCTGGCTGTGCAGTTCATCGCGCAGATCGGCGCGCACCATCGGCGCCAGCGTGGTCGCGGCATCGCCAGGGTCGCCGACTTGCAACTTTCCGGCTGCTTCGACGAAGCGCTGCACAAAAGCATCGGCGATTTTTTCGGTGACGATGAAGCGCTTGGCGGCGATGCAGGTCTGGCCGGCATTGCCGAAGCGCGAGCTCACCGCCAGCGGCACGGTCAGGTCGAGGTCGGCATCGTCGAGCACAACGAACGGATCACTGCCGCCGAGTTCCATCACGCATTTCTTGAGGCTCTGCCCGGCCGTCGACGCCACCGAGCGCCCGGCCTTGTCGCTGCCGGTCAAGGTCACCGCCTGCACGCGCGGATCGGCGATCACTTCCGCGGCGGTTGCATTGTCGACATGCAGTACGCCGAGAACACCGTCGGGAATGCCAGCAAGCTGAAGCATCTCGGCAATGACGTCGGCGCAGCGCGGCACATTGGACGCGTGCTTGAGCAGAGCGACATTGCCCGCCATCAAACCCGGCGCGAGAAAACGAAACACCTGCCAGATCGGGAAATTCCACGGCATCACCGCGAACACGCAACCCAGTGGTTCGTAGGTGACGTAGCTGCGCGCGGCCTCGGTGCTGATCGGTTGATCGGCCAGATAATCGATGGCATGCGCGGCGTAGTAATCGCAGGCACCGGCGCATTTTTCGACTTCGGCCACCGCCTCGCGATGCAGCTTACCCATCTCGGCCGACATGATGCCGGCGATGCGCTCGCGATGTTCGCGCAGGTTTGCGCCAACCTTGACGAGAAATCCACCGCGCTCGACCAGCGACAATCCCGACCATGTCGGGAACGCGGCCTGTGATCGCGCCAGAACCTGCTCGACCGCAGCCGCATCGAAATACTCGTAGCGGTAATCGACCTGCCCGGTCCAGGGATTGGTGATCTCGACAGTCATCGCATCCTCGCTTCAGCCGTTCTGCACGGCCAGTTGCATGTCGCGCAGGCGGCGCTTTTCTTCCCGATAGGAAACCCACCAACCGATCAGTGCGGCGGTCGACACCACCAGCACCAGCAGGCTGGCCAGCGCATTGATCTTCGGATTCAGGCCCAACCGTACCGAGGAGAAAATCTTCATCGGCAAGGTGGTCGAATCCGGGCCGGCGACGAAGCTTGATATCACGACATCATCCAAAGACAGCGTGAAGGCGAGCAGCCAGCCCGACAACAGCGCCGGCATGATGATCGGCAGCGTGATCACGAAAAACACCTTCAGGCGGTTCGCGCCCAGATCCATCGCCGCTTCTTCCAGCGACTTGTCGAGCTCGGCAAGGCGCGAGGACACGACCACGGTGACGAAGGACATGGTGAAAGTAACGTGTGCGATCCAGATCGAGAAGATGCCTTTCGGCGTCCAGTCGAACGGTGCCGACAGCGTGACGAACATCAGCAGCAGCGACAGGCCGGTGACCACTTCCGGCATCACCAGCGGCGCGGTGATCAGCGCGCCGAACACGGTCTTGCCGCGGAACGGCTTGAACCGCGTCATCACCATCGCCGCCAGCGTGCCCAGAACCACGGCGGCAGTCGCGGCGAAAAACGCGATCTTCAGGCTGATCATCGCCGCGCTCAGCATCGAGTTGTCGTCGAACAACGCGGCGTACCATTTCAGCGAGAAACCCGTCCAGTTCGATCCCAACCGCGATTCGTTGAACGAGAACACAATCAGCAGGACGATCGGCAGATAGAGGAAACCATAGCCGAGCGCGAGGACGACCTCGCCGCCCCAGCCGGAGCGCATCTGCGTACTCATGTCAGCCGCCCTTCCAGCTCACGCTGCTGGAAGCGCTGGAACAGGATGATCGGAATCAGCAACATCACCAGCATGACGATCGCCACCGCCGAGGCCATCGGCCAGTTGTTGGCGCTGAAGAATTCGCTCCACAGCAGGCGGCCGATCATCAGCGTGTCCGGGCCGCCAAGCAGTTCCGGGATCACAAATTCGCCGACCGCGGGAATCATCACCAGCATGCAGCCGGCGATGATGCCCGAGCGCGACATCGGCACGGTGATGCTGAGGAACGCTTTCCAGGGTTTCGCGCCGAGGTCGTAGGCTGCCTCCAGCAAGCGCATGTCGAGCTTCACCAGATTGGCGTACAGCGGCAGGATCATGAAAGGCAGGTAGGCGTAGACGATGCCGATATATGCCGCCAGCGGCGTGTTCATGATGCGCAGCGGCTCGTGGATGAGACCGATGGCGAGCAGGAAATTGTTGAGCAGGCCGTTGCTCTGCAGGATGCCCATCCAGGCGTAGATGCGGATCAGGAAGGAAATCCACGACGGCAGCACCACCAGCATCATCGCGATGTTGCGCGAAGACGGCGTCATCCGCGCGATGGTGTAGGCCATCGGGTAACCAATGATCAGGCAGAAGAAAGTGGAGATCGCCGCGATCTTGAGCGAGGTCAGGTAGGCCTCGATGTACAGCGAGTTGTTGACCAGCTCGATGTAGTTGCTGAGGTTGAGCTTGAGCGTGAGTGCGTCGTTGATGTATTCGAGGATGGGCGTATACGGCGGGATCGCAGTCGCCTTGGTGGCGAAGGAGATCTTGAGCACGATGAAGAACGGGATGGCGAAAAACACCAGCATCCACAAATAGGGCACGGAAATGACGCCCCAGCGTGGATGCGGAAACAGCCGCTTCAACAAGGTGCGCAGCATGTTCATGCGGTCAGCACCACGCCGGCATCCTCGCCCCAGGACACCCAGACCTGGTCGTTCCAGGTGAACGATTCGCTGGCCCAGCGTTTGCGGTTGGCGAAGTTCGCCATCATCTTGAAACCACTGGGCAGACGCAGGTGATAGACCGAGTGGCTGCCGTAATAGGCGATGTCCTCGATCACGCCCTGCGCCTTGTTGTTGGTCTGCGCCGGCTCCTCGCGACTGATGCTGACTTTTTCCGGACGCACTGCGAACGCGACTTCCTGGCCTTCAAAACCGCTGATGCCATGACCGATATGAATCAGGTCGGGCAGCATTGGCGAGCGGATGGTGACGAAATCGGATTCGTCCGTTTCCACCTTGCCCTCGATCACATTGAGTGAGCCGATGAATTCGGCGGCGAAGCGGCTGGTCGGTTGTTCGTAGATTTCATCGGGCGTGCCGACCTGACGGATGCGCCCGGCGTCCATCAGCGCGATGCGATGCGCCATGGTCATCGCCTCTTCCTGGTCGTGGGTGACCATCACGCAGGTCACGCCGAGTTTTTCGATGATGTTGACCAGCTCGAGCTGCATCTGCGAGCGCAGTTTCTTGTCGAGTGCGCCCATGGGCTCGTCGAGCAGCAACAGTTTCGGGCTTTTCGCCAGCGATCTCGCCAAGGCCACGCGTTGCTGCTGGCCGCCGGAGAGCTGATGCGGCTTGCGCTTGGCGAAGCGGCTCATCTGCACGATGTTGAGCATCTCCTCGACGCGCCGTGCGATCGCTTCCTTGCCGTGGCCGTCCTGCTTGAGGCCGAAAGCGATGTTCTGCTCGACGGTCATGTGCGGAAACAGCGCATACGACTGAAACATCATGTTGATCGGGCGATCATAGGGCTGCATGTCGTTCATGACCTGCCCGTCCAATTCGATCTTGCCCGAGGTCGGCCGCTCGAAACCGGCCAGGCAGCGCAGCAGCGTCGACTTGCCGCAGCCAGAGCCGCCGAGCAGCGCGAAGATCTCGCCCTTGCGGATCGACAGGCTGACGTCGTCGACCGCGACGAAACCGTCGAACTCCTTGCGCACTTCGACAATGCGGACGTAATTCTGGTCGCCGAGTTTTTCGCCGCGTGCAAGCGACTCCGGCGGCTGGGTAACGGTCTGCGAAACCATGGGAGCTCCTGCGCTGGCGATCGATTCCGCCAATAAAAACGAACGGAGCCGGCGAACCGGCTCCGTGCTGTCAGCTGCCTACTTTCTCTTGAGCTCAGTCCAGACCGTCGTGTACTTCTCGGCGACTTCCGGCGGCAACACCGCAAGACCGAACAGCTTGGTGTCGATGGTTTCCTTGCTCGGCGTGATCATCGGGTCATCGGTGATCTTCTTGTCGACCAGCGGCTGCGAGGCGGCATTCGGATTCGGATAGGACACGAAGTTGGAGATCTCGGCGATGATGTCCGGGCGCATGATGAAGTTGATGAACTTGTGCGCGTTGCCCGGATGCTTGGCGGTCTTGGGGATCGCCAGCATGTCGAACCACATCGCCGCGCCTTCCTTGGGAATGCTGTAGCCGATGTGCACGCCGTTCTTGGCTTCCTCGGCACGCGCCTTGGCCTGGATCACGTCGCCCGACCAGCCAACCACGAGGCAGGCGTTGCCGCTGGCCAGCGCTTCGATGTATTCGGAGGAATGGAAGTTGCTGATCGAGGGGCGGATCGCTTCCAGTGCTGCCGCTGCCTTGTCGATCACCTTCATGTCGAAGCTGTTGGGATTTTCACCGATCGCGTGCAGCGTGGACGGAATGATTTCCGAACCGGCATCGAGGAAGGTCACGCCGCAGGACTTGAGCTTGGCGATGTTTTCGGGCTTGAACACAAGGTCCCAGCTGTTGACGACGTCGGTGGTGCCGAACGCGGCCTTGACCTTGTCGATGTTGTAGCCGATGCCGGTGGTGCCCCACAGATACGGCACGGCGTAGGCATTGCCGGGATCGACGTCGGTGAGCTTGGCCATCAGGCCGGTATCGAGATTCTTCCAGTTGCTGAGCTGGCTGCGATCGAGCTTCTGGTAAGCGCCCGCCTTGATCTGACGACCGAGGAAGGACGACGACGGCACGACGATGTCGTAACCGGTATCGCCAGCGAGTATTTTCGATTCCAGCGTCTCGTTGCTGTCCATCTCGTCGTAGGTGACCTTGATGCCGGTCTCCTTCTCGAACTTCGCGATGGTGGTGGGCGCAATGTAATCGGACCAGTTGTAGATGTTGAGCACAGCCTCCTCAGCGGGTGGCGCTCCGGTCGCGGCGGTGCCCGGCGCAGTATCGGATGTCGACTTGTTGCATGCGGCGAGCATCAGGCCCGCGATGGCTACCACTAACAAGCGCGCTTTCATTGCTCACTCCTCCGGTTGGATACGCATCGGTCTGTGAAATCCGGAGCCGGCCGCGCAACGGCGCAGTGGCCCGGGTGGTTCGCGCAACAATACTACGATGCCGGGCCAGTCAGCTGCCGCCAGCGAGGCCGAATTCGCGGGCGGTCAGATCCAGTGCCTTCCAGGTCTTCTCGGCCATTTCATCGATCTGCGCCTTGCTGATCACCAGTGGTGGCGACAGCAGCATCGCGTCATTGGTCGCGCGCAGTATCAGCCCTTGGTTCAAGGCGTGGTCGCGGCAAGCCGCCCCGACCTTGCCACGCTCTTCGAAGGTATGCCGCGCTGGTTTCGCCGGCACCAGCTCCAACGCGCCGACCATGCCAACGATGCGCGCCTCGCCGACCAACGGATGTTCGCCAAGCTGTGCCCATTTTTTCGCCAGATACGGCGCGGTGTCGTTCTTGCAGGTCTCGACGATCTTCTCGTCCTGCAGGATGCGGATGTTTTCCAGCGCCACCGCCGCGCAAACCGGATGTCCGGAATACGTATAGCCGTGCGCGAGTTCGCCGCCTTTTTCCTTTAACACGCCGGCGACGCGATCGTTGAACATCACCGCGCCGATCGGGATGTAGCCCGAGCTCAGGCCTTTGGCGATCGGCATGATGTCGGCCTGGAAACCGAAATACTGCTGGCCGAACCACTCGCCGGTGCGACCGAAACCGCAGATCACTTCGTCGGCGATCAGCAGCACGTCGTATTTGCGGCAGATGCGTTCAACCTCCGGCCAGTAACTCATCGGCGGGATCCACACGCCGATCGCGCCCATGATCGGCTCGCCGATAAACGCCGCGACGCGATCAGCGCCGAGTTCGAGGATTTTTTCCTCGAGCCGGCGCGCAGCGATCAGGCCATATTCCTCCGGCGACAGATCGCCGCCATCGGCGAACCAGAATGGTGGATCGATGTGATGGATGTCGGGGATCGGCAGGCCGCCCTGCTTGTGCATGCCTTTCATGCCGCCGAGGCTGGCGCCGGCGACGGTGGAGCCGTGATAGCCGTTGTGTCGGCCGATCACGATGTTCTTTCGCGGCTGGTCCTGCACCGCCCAGAAATGCCGGACCATGCGCAGGATGGTGTCGTTGGCCTCGGAGCCGGAGTTGGTGAAGAAAGCGTGGTTGAGATCGCCCGGCGTGAGCTCGGCGAGCTTGGCCGACAGCTGCACGGTCGGTTCGGTCGTGCAGCTGAAGAAACTGTTGTAGTAGGCGAGCTGATCCATCTGCTTCGCGGCGACGACGCCGAGTTCCTTGCGGCCATACCCGACGTTCACGCACCACAGGCCGGCGAATGCATCGAGCAGCTTATTGCCCTCGGCATCCCAGACGTAGACGCCCTCGCCCTTGGTGAGGATGCGCGTACCCTTCTTCGCCAGCGCGGCGTTATCGTTGAACGGATGCAGGTGATGCGCGGCATCGAGTTGCTGCAGGGTCTGGCGGTGGTGGGGGTCCATGGGCACTCCGGCATACACTTTTTTTGTCGTCATCCCAGCGAAAGCTGGGACCCATTTTCTTCTGTCGCAGCCAGATCACAATGGATCCCGGCCTACGCCGGGATGACGGGCAATTGTCTTTTTAGAATTCACACATTCAACAACAAAAACTCCCGTTCCCACGAGCTGATCACGCGGAAATACGTCTGGTATTCCTTTTGCTTGACGGCGATGAAGGCGCGCACGAAACGGTCGCCGATCAGTTCGCGCAGCGGCGCGCAGCCATCGAGCTGGCGCAGGGATTCTTCCAGCGAGCGCGGCAGTTGATAGCCCAGATCCTGCGCGCTGCCGGCGACGGGATCGGTAGGCAGCAGTTTTTCCTTGATGCCCAGGTAGCCGCAGGCCAGGGTTGCGGCCATCGCCAGGTAGGGATTAGCGTCGGAGCCGGCGAAGCGGCTTTCCACGCGCGTGTTTTCGATATCGTCCATCGGCACGCGCAGGCCGCAGGTGCGGTTGTCGAAGCCCCATTGCACGTTGATCGGCGCGACCTCGCCCATCGCCAGGCGGCGGTAGGAATTGACGTTCGGCGCGAAGAACGGCATCGCCATCGGCACGTATTTCTGCAGGCCGCCAAGATAATGCTGGAATAGCTTGCTGTGCTCGCCGGCTTTCTTGCCGGCGAACATGTTCTTGCCGGATTTGGCATCGACCATGCTTTGATGGATATGCATCGAGCTGCCGGGCTCGTTTTCCATCGGCTTGGCCAAGAAAGTCGCGTACACGCCATGGCGCAACGCCGCCTCGCGCATCGTGCGTTTGAACAGGAACACCTGGTCGGCGCGCGACATCGGATCAGCATGCTGGAAATTCACTTCCAATTGCGCCGCGCCCGATTCGTGGATCAGCGTATCGACGTCGAGCTCCATCGCCTCGGCGTAGTCGTACATCATGTCCAGGATCGGATCGAATTCGTTGACCGCGTCGATCGAATACGACTGCCGCGCCGTTTCCGGCCGGCCCGATCTTCCGGCCGGTGGCTGCAACGGAAAATCCGGATCAGTGTTCTTCTGCACCAGGAAAAATTCCAGCTCCGGCGCGACGATGGGCTTCAAGCCCATCTCGTCGTAGAGCGAGAGCATGTGCCGCAACACGCTGCGCGGCGCCAGCTCATGCGGCTTGCCGTCGCGGGTGTAGCAGTCGTGGATGATCTGCGCGGTCGGGTCGCTGGCCCAAGGCACCATGCGCACGGTTTCCGGATCCGGGCGCAGATACATGTCGGAATCCGAAGGCGAGACGAGTTCGTAATATTCGTCGGGATAATCGCCGGTGACCGTGGTGACGAAGATGCCTTCGGGCAGACGCGTGCCGTAATCGTGCGAGAACTTCGCCGCCGGGATGATCTTGCCGCGGGCGTTGCCGGTGATGTCGGGCACCAGGCATTCGACTTCAGTGATGCGCCTATCCTTGAGCCAGCGCAGCAGCGAGCTTTCCTGCGCTTGCGGAGAGGCTTGCTTGGCAGCTTTTTTCTTCGACATGATCAGGCTCGTTGACTGGTACGTTTTTCAGCGCGTTCGCGACAGGCGGCCGCGAATGCCTGGAATGTGCCGAGATAGAACGGGCTCTCGTGCACTTTCCATTCCGGATGCCACTGCACGGCGAGCAGGAAACTTTCTTCCGACGCCAGCGACACCGCCTCGACCAGGCCATCGGCGGCGCGCGCTTCGACGCGCAGGCCGGCACCGAGATCGCGGATGCCCTGCCCATGCAGGGAATTGACTATCACCTCGCTGGCACCGGCGATCTTCGCGAGCAATCCGCCCGCGCTCAACTGCACCGGATGCGCGGGGCCGTATTGATCATCGAGCGTGGCATCGAGGTCTTCGCGATGGTCGTGGAAGCCAGGCGTTTCGTGCACTTTCTGATACAGGCTGCCGCCGAGTGCGACGTTGACTTCCTGCAGGCCGCGGCAAAGCGCGAGCACTGGCACCTTCATGCGTATCGCCAGCGGCACCAGCGACAAGGTATTGGCATCGCGGGCGGGGTCGTGCAGGTTGCCGGCGTAGCTGGCTTCGCTGCCGTAATGATGCGGCTCGATATTGCTGTAGGCGCCGGTAAGCAGCAGGCCGTCGAGACGCGACAGCAGATCGGGCAGATCCAGCGGCGGCGACAGCGAAGGAATCAGCATTGGCACGCAGCCGGCGGCATCGACCACCGCGCGTATGTATTTTTCGCCCACCGCCTGGAAGGGGTGATGCCCGATCTGCTTGCGGTCGGACGGAAGCCCGACGAGCGGTGCTGACGGCATGCGAGGCTCGGTGTCTGCGATGGATCGAACACTACCCCTGCCGTTTGATTTTATCAACGGTAGATCAGGATATTGAGCACCTCGACCGGCGGTTTTTCGAGGCTATGTGGCCTGTCATGGCCCTGACAGCGTCATTCCCGTCATCGCTGCGATCATGGGGCGTTGAGGATTTTTTACAGTTTTATCCAGTCTGCTAGACTCCCGGCAGCCCTGCCAATCCGCAATGGAAACAGATGATGACCAGCGATCTGCTGCCCGACGACGATGCCGCCGAACTCCAGCAGATCGCCGGCTGCGAGATGATCGATCTGCTGCTGCCGGACATGAATGGCCTGCTGCGCGGCAAACGCATCACCCGCGATGCCCTCGAAAAAATCTACGCCAGCGGCGTCTGCCTGCCGATGTCACTCATCGCCACCGACATCACCGGCAATACCGTCGAGGAATCCGGACTCGGCTATGACATCGGCGACGAGGATCGTATCTGTCGTCCGATCCCCGGCACGCTGAAAGTCGTGCCCTGGCAGCGCCGGCCGATGGCGCAGGTGCTGCTGACCATGGAAGACGGCAAGGGCGGGTTGTTCGCCGCCAATCCGCGCGAAGTGCTCAAGCGCGTGCTCGACCGCTACGCCGCGAAAGGGCTGACGCCGGTGGTCGCGGTGGAACTGGAGTTCTATCTGCTCGACCAGGGTCTGGACGAAGCCGGCCAGCCGCGCACGTCGATCAATCCGGTCACCGGCACGCGCAATACGTCCACGCAGGTCTACTACATGGAAGACCTCAACGACTACCAGCAATTCACCGACGCGGTGACCGAAGCCTGCCGCGCACAACATATTCCTGCCGATACTGCCGTCGCCGAGTACGCGCCGGGGCAGTTCGAGATCAACCTCAAGCATCGCAAGGATGCATTGCTCGCCTGCGACGATGCCATCCTGCTCAAGCGTGCGATCAAGGCGACCGCCGGCAACGACGGCCTGCTCGCGAGCTTCATGGCCAAGCCTTTCGTCGGCCAGGCCGGCAGCGGCACGCACATCCACGTGAGCGTGCTCGACAAGAACGGCGACAACATCTTTGCCGGCACGCCCGAGCAGCCCAACGACAACCTGCGCCACGGCATCGCCGGCCTGCAGGCCTCGTCGAAGGACTGCATGCTGATGTTCGCGCCGCATGCCAACAGCTACCGCCGCTTCGTGCTCAATGCCTTCGTGCCACTCAACGATTGCTGGGGATTCAACAACCGCACCGTCGCCATGCGCGTGCCGCACAGCGATCCGGAAAACACCCGCATCGAACACCGCATCGCCGGCGCCGACGCGAATCCCTATCTCGTCACCGCCGCCGTACTCGCTGGCATTCTCGAGGGCCTGGAAAGCAAGGGCGACCCGGGCCCGCCGATCGTCGGCAACGCCTACGAACAAACCGAAGCACGCACCTTGTTCTGGCGCGACACGATCAATGATTTCATGGCCAGCGCGTTTATCGCACGAAATTTCGGCGCCGAGTTCCACCACATCTACGGCCAGCTCAAGCTCAAGGAAATGCGCAGCTTCTACACCGAAGTCACCTCGCTGGAAGTGGCCTGGTATCTACGGCAGGTATGAGGCGCAAATGCTGATCGCCCCCTCCCCTGCACGCAGGGGAGGGCTGGGGTGGGGTAAAACCTCGCGATGAACTTCGACCCCCTCCTGACCTCCCCCTGCGAGCAGGGGGAGGGACTGAATCCTACGAGCAGCGACGTGACCGCCCAACACATCCCCTCCTACTACACTGCCAGCGCCCCGCCCTTCCCTGTGCAACCGGCGTTGGCCGGCGACGAGCGCGCCGATGTCTGCATCCTCGGCGCCGGCATCACGGGTTTGTCGACGGCGATCGAACTCGCCGAGGCTGGCTACAAAGTCATCGTGCTTGAAGCACAACGCATCGGTTGGGGCGCGTCCGGGCGCAGCGGTGGCCAGGCGATCTTCGGATACGGCTGCGACCAGGCGAAGATCACCGCGTTGATCGGCCAGGACGATTCGAAGAAATTATTCGACTGGTCACTGGAAGCGCTGGATCTGCTGCGCGAGCGCTGCCGGAAATATTCCATCGACTGCGATTGGCGCGATGGCCACGCGCACGTGCCGATCAAGCCGCGCCAGGTGCTGGAACTGCAGCAGTGGCAGCGTGATCTTGAAGAGACGCACGGCTACGCAACGCAGTGGTGGAGTCGCGAACAACTGCGCGAACAACTCGCCAGCGACCGCTACCTCGGCGCACTGTTCGATCGCAACAGTGGCCACCTGCATCCGCTCAAATACACGCAGGGCCTGGCGCGTGCGGCGCTATCGCTGGGCGTGCGAATTTTCGAGAACTCGAAAGTCACCGCGCTGGTTCGCGGCGACAAGCCGGTGATGCGCACCGAAAATGGCAGCGTGAATTGCGATTTCGCGGTGCTGGCCGGCAACGCCTATGTCCGCGGAATCGCACCCGAACTCGACAGCCGGATCATGCCGGTCGGCACCTATATTGGCGCGACCGAATCGCTGGGTGCCGAGCGCGCGCAAGCCTTGATCGGCAACGGCATGGCGGTCGCCGACATCAACTGGGCGCTGGATTATTTTCGACTCAGTGCCGATCACCGCCTGCTGTTCGGTGGCCGCGCGAGTTATTCGACGCTGCCGCCGCCGGATCTTGCCGGTACGATGCGTCGACGCATGCGCCGCGTGTTTCCGCAGCTGCAGGACGTGAAGTTCGAACAAGTCTGGGGCGGCTACGTCGACATCAGCCTCAACCGCGCGCCACACTGGGGTCGACTCGGCAGCAATGTTTATTTCGCGCAGGGATTTTCCGGCCATGGCATCGCCGCCACCGGTCTCGCCGGCCGCGTGATCGCCGAAGCCATTCGCGGCCAGTCCGAACGCCTGGATGTCTTCGCGAAAATCCCGCACCTCCCCTTCCCTGGCGGCCGCACCTTCCGTACACCGATGCTGGTCGCGGCGATGGCCTGGTACAAATTACGCGACGCGATGTTCTGACCCGTGGGGCGGGTTTCCGGGATCGGGCTCATGGGAGCGGGCATGACCGCGATGATCTGCGACGAAATAATTCTCGACCTGCGCGGCGCGCAGACTACCCCGCCGGATACTTCGCCACCAGCTTCCGCACCGTGGTGATATTCCGGAACGTCGCCCTGCCCTGCAGCGCGCGCTCGATCGTGGCATTGGACAATTTTGATTCGCTCTGGCCGATATGCGCCAGCCAATAGATTTCGCGACCAGCGAGATGGAACTCGTGTTTATCGTCGGTCAGCGCGAGCACCGCCGCCTTGGCTTTCGCTGTCGGCGGCGCCGTCAGGAAGCCAACGTACAGCCCGTGCGCCGCAGCGATCGTGTCCGCGGGAAACGGGGCGTATCCGGAGACTGCCGCCAACTCCGCATCGCTGCGTAAAAAAGTAGCCACCTCGTAACCCAGCGCTGCCTGCAGCTGCGCGGCGATCTTCCGCTCCAATGCGGCGACATCGGCCACACGCGAACGAAAAATCACGTTGCCGCTGGCGATGAAGGTTTCCACCTCCTGCAACTTCATGTTCTCGAACAATGCGCGCAACGCTTCCATTTTGACGACATGGCCGCCGACATTGATCGCACGCAGGAAGGCGATGTAGCGCGCCATATCAAGAACCCCTCATTTCTTTGGCAGAAGCAATTCTGCCTGACGGCGTCGACTTAGAGACCCCAGCGCCTTGCGATACGACCACTCGACCAGCTCGCGAAGATACGCTGCCGGCACGCTGCGCACATCGACGATCGTCACCCAATGAAAGCGCGCCATCCAGCGCGCCGGTTTGATGCCGGGCACGTCGGTCAATTCCAGAAAACGATCTGGACTGACACGCACGCTGAAGCGCCAACGCTCCGGCTCGCTGGTCTTGAAATACGCGAAGCGCTTCTCGTCCAGCGAATACACAAGAATATTGCTGGGCTCGCCATACAGGCGCGAACTCGCGCCGGGCAGTCCTGCGCAGAAAGCTTTCAGCATCTCGGTGTTCACTGCGAGCGCACGGCCTCGATCTTCCCCAGCAGCCATTGCAGCCCCGCCAGATGCTGCTGGTCGTGGCTGCAGAGGAAATGCACCAGGCTGCGCAAGGACAGCGAGCCATAGCCCTCGAACTCGGCGCGGCGCGCGAACTGCTCGGGCGTGATGGCGGCGATCATCGCCAGTGTCTTCGCGCGTGCGGAACGGAACGAAGCGAAAACCTCGTCGGTATTCGCGCTGGAATAAGGGCGTTCCGCAGTGACGGCTTCGCTGTCGATGGCCGGCAAGAACGGATCGATCTCGGTCAGCGTGCGCTGCAGGCGCAGGTGATAGCCCTCGATTTCGATGTCGCGCACATGGCAGACCTGTTCGATCGCGGTGAATGGCTCGCTGGGGATGCCGTCCCAGGACGGCGGCGCCCAGTGCTTGTACGCCTCGGGGATTGCGGCGTAGTGCGCTTCGAGTTGCTGCGGAAATGCGGCCAGCGTGGCGATGGTGATCGGACTCATGGATTGATCACTGCTCAATGCCCGTAGAACACATGATGCAGACCGTAGTACGCCATGAACATCACCAGCAGCGCCAGCGTGTAAAGGCCGGTCATGAAATACGCTTCCGTCCACACAGCCTTGTCGCGCAGCACCAGCATGTTGCGCGCCTCGGTCGGGCCGCGGAAGAACAGCACGAACAGAATCGCGATGATCATCAGGTGGCCGATCGCATCGATCATGCCGAACTCGAAGATCGCCAACACGAACACTGTCTGCAGCCCGAATGCGACCACGCGCCCGACCATCGAGGCGGCGCCCAGCAACACGAAGGTGATGTTGAACTCAACGAAGCCGGCCAGAATCATGTAGTTCATCGGCGTCATGCCCATCAGCATGCCGGGCTTGGCCGCGAGCAATGCAAACGTCCATTGCGGATAGGCGAATTTCTCGATCGCCGCCCAGGTAAGCGTCAGACCAGTGGCCGCAAACAGCACGATGAAACCGGACTTGCGCCAACTGCCGCGTTCGATTCCGGACGTCAGGAAGAAATAGCCAATACCCAGAAAGATCATGTAGTCGATCAGATGGTAGACGCCGTAGTCGCCAATCGCCGCCGCATATAACACGACAATGCCAGCGCCGGTGATCGGCGCAGTCCGCCGCCAGAGTGCGCAGACCGCCATCAGCAGATGCAGCCACGGCACCCAGGCGGCATGCGTGACCAGTTCCGGCGTCAGGTAGAAACTGACGCCGTTGAGATAATGCCAAGCGGCCAGCGCCAGGAAGAAAATCGCCGCGCAGACGCGCATCACCCAGATCGAGGAATGGTCGAAGCGCTTCATGCGTGCGTCCAGCGCCGCAAACACGCCGCGACGCAAGGCGATGCGGTCGACGATGAAGAAGAAATAGATCGCGACCAAGGACAGCATCAGCATCTGCACGAAGAACGGCTCGCTGAGCACCTCGCCAATCGGCCGCGGCGTCTCTGCGGGATCGACTTTCGCAAACCATTTCACATGCGCCTCGGCGGCGCCGGCGACCAGCAACAGGCACAGCCAGAGCCGATGACTGCCTTGCGCTAACCACGACCTGATCGATTGCATCGGCAGCTCCCCAGCCCCTGATGCCTGCATCATCGCAGATTGCTCGCGCCGAATATTGGTGCTCGTCACCCCCGCGAAGGCGGGGGTCCAGTGTCTTTTGCTGTTCAACGATTCAAAGACACTGGATGACCGGCTGTCGCCGTTGAAAAGCTCCTCCCATCTTCGCGGGGATGACGGGATGAAAATTGATCGTGGAAATTTGCCTTCTACTTCGAGACGGGCTGCAAGCAGGCTACCGCCCCTGCCTTTCCTCACCTACCGACAGCACCAGCCCATCCGGGTCAAGATATTGGGCGACGCGCGCACCGAATACCGGTTTCGGTGGCTGCACGCAGACCACATGCGCGGCGATCATTCTTTGATGGAAGGCATCCAGATCAGGGACGCTGAAGCCAGGGCGACAGCTGCCCGGATGTTCATGGCTTCGATCATCGGAGGGCGCGGCAACCACATTGGTTGCATGCAACGCCAGGGTCGCACCTTCAGTCGCGAACTCCGACCAGTGCGGGGACTCGAAGCGCAGCGGCAACTCCAGTACATCGCGATAGAACACGAGTGAGCGCTGCATGTCGCTGATGAAGATGATTGCGTAGTTGATGCGCATGGCTGGCCTCCCAATGGCATGAATGAATTGTCAGTCTTCGCCGCCGATCCTGTCGCAGCCGTCAATCCGGTAAGCCAAAGCTACCGCAAGCGAGGAAGCGGAATACTTCGTCACCAACATGGGTTGCTGGGTGGAGTAGGAACCCTGCTTCGCGCGGTCGGTGAAGCAGACTTCCAGGTCCTCCACGCCGTCATTGTTGCTGTCCGAGCGTTGCAGGACGCGAATACCGTAGTACCAATCCGCGTCTTCGAATTCGATCGCGCTTTCCGTGACCTTGCTCGGAACCATTCCCAACTCGGCGAACGTTCGCTTGCTCCCCCGCCTCGGCCCCAGCGAACTGCGGAAGCTGGCGATATCCAGACTGCTCACCAGGGATGCGGCAACTTCCTTCCTTGGAAAGAAGGAGCGCATGTGCGTAATACGCTGGGCGGCAACAGCACCAACGCAGGCGAGGCACGAGAAAAGAAACACGAGGTTGCGCAATGGTTTCATTTGGCAATTGATGCCTGAGTTCGCAAGCTGCCGAGGACAGCCCGCTGGAATGAATTTTCGGTCGCGGCGTACTTGGTGCGCGGGCTCAAGAAGCTTGCTTGCTCAGGACGTGGCGGGCGAAGTTGTCGAGGATGGCCTGCCAGCCCTGTCGCTGCTGCTCTTCCGAATGCGTCTGTTCCGCCATGAACGTCTCACGGACGGTCACGCCACCCGGCACTGGAAGAAACTCGACCCGCAGCGTTCGTTCGCCGAACACGGCTTCGATAAGTTGGTGATCAACGATCTTTGTGTAGGTGCCAGCAAAGTCGAAGCCCATGCTTCCATCCTTCGCCTCCATCCTGGACGAAAAGACGCCGCCAACGCGAAGATCGACAGACGCCTGCGTCGTATGCCAGTCCGGGGACGCGGCATTCCATTGCTTGATGTCTTCCGGCGTTGTCCAGGTTTGCCAGACGAGTTCAATCGGCGCGGCAATCGTTGTTTCGACGGTGATGTCCAATTCGCGGCTCCTGTTTTGATGAGGCTTGGTGCCTGAAATAATTCGTTGTTGACTGGCATGGGTCTTTGCTCAAGCTCTTAGACCGCAGTGACTGGCTGAGATGAAATGGTAGACCTGGTTATCCGAGCGTGGGAAACCCACCGCTCGCAGCGGTTCTCGGCCTGAACCCATTTTCCTCGCACTTTCTTGAATTTTATCGTGCCGCCATTGCCACAGAGAGCACCGCATACGAACGAATACGTAAACATCGCCGTCTCGCGAGAGGGATCGAACGCAATCGCTGAAAAGGTCAGCAGCCCGCTGGCAATCCCCTCCCCAACGGCCGATTCAATTGTTTTCCCTCGCGAAATCAGATCGCCCGGGTCCCGAGGCTTCCACTTACGCGGGTCCACAAGATGAACATAGGAGAGCTTGCCTAGAGAGCTTGTGAGGTCATCGACTGATTCGACTGACAGCTCACGGAGCTTTCCATCTTCGTATGCGCAGTTCGAAAACTTCTTGAGGTCATTCGAGGAAAGTGCCTCGAGCCTAGACGCGACATTGATCGGATCTTTTTCCTTTCCTGCCCAGCCGTCAAGAAAACTTGCATATATCTCAACAGCGTCAGTACTTGCAGCCAGGTCGCGAGCTTCAAC
>NZ_DATGBO010000052.1:0-38612 GCF_035312645.1 Arenimonas sp. | reverse complement strand
AGCTCGCGCGTGATGCCGCAGGGCAAGCCCGCGGTACTCGAAGGCGGTCCGTTCACCGATCATTCGCGCGTGCCGCTGGCGCAGGCGTTTGTTCCCGTCGCCGGCCAGCACAAGGCGTTCGTGATCGTCGCGAACCATCTGAAATCGAAAGGCTGTGGCAAGGGCGCCGATGCCGCGAAAGGCGATGACGCCGATCTGCACGACGGCCAGAGCTGCTGGAATGCCACCCGTGTCGATTCGGCGCAGCGCATCGACGCCTGGCTCAAGACCGATCCCACACAGGCGCATACCGATCGCCAGTTGCTGGTCGGCGATTTCAACGCCTATGCGCTGGAAGATCCGCTCACGCGTTTGCGCGCGGCCGGTTGGCAGGACGCTTTCGTGGTCGCGAAAGTACCGCAGCCGTATTCCTTCGTTTACGACGGCCTCGCTGGCCGTCTCGATCACGCCTTGCTGAGCGCGACGATGGCGAAACAGCTGCGTGGCGCGGTCGAGTGGCACAACAATGCCGACGAAAGCGATTTCTTCGACTATCACCAGGACCAGGACAACGATCCCTATCGCGCCTCCGACCATGATCCGATCCTGCTCGGCTTCGATCTGGACTGATTGCCAATTACTGGCATCATCCCGCCATGAGTACCTTGCTGACCCCGATGCCCGCGTTTCCCGAGGCTGCCACCACCAGCCTGTTGCTGCCCGGTCCGGCCGGCGCGCTGGAAGTCGCGGTGGATTTTCCTGCTGCCGATGTGCCGGCGCGTGCCGGCGTCGCGCTGATCTGCCATCCGAATCCGCCCGATGGCGGCACGATGCACAACAAGGTCGTGACCATGACCTCGCGTGCGATGACCGAGCTCGGCCTGATCGCGGTGCGTTTCAATTTCCGCGGCGTCGGTCATTCCGAGGGCGAGTTCGACAACGGCCGCGGCGAAGTGCTGGACCTGATGGCGGTCGCCGATTGGTTGCGGCGCGCGCGGCCCGACGATGCGTTCTGGCTGGCGGGATTTTCCTTTGGCGCCTGGGTGTCGCTGCTCGGCGCGCGGCAATTGCCGGTGCAGCAGGTGATTTCGATCGCACCGCCGGTCGGCCTGCGTGATTTCTCCGGCGTGCTCGCGCCGCCGTGCCCCTGGCTGGTGGTGCAGGGCGAGGCCGACGAGATCGTTTCCGCGACCAAGGTTTTTCTCTGGCTGGGCAAGCAGGAGCCGTTGCCGCACGTGGTGCGCATGCCCGAGACCGGGCATTTCTTCCACCGCCGCCTGCTCGATCTGCGTGGCGCGATCAAGAACGGCGTGCGCAAGAATCTGCCGCCGCTGCGCGCGTGATCTGTTCGCGCGCAGGAGTGGGCATGATCGCGATTTGCGCAAGTTTCCAGCGGGACGCATCGCGCTCATGAGCAGTTCTGCGGCGCCAATGACACCGTCGCAGGCGTACGCCGCGGGTGCCGCCGCCGGCCATTGGCGTTCCGATCCGGCGCAGCTGGCGGCGCTGGTCGAACTCGATCGCATCCAGCGCGAGCTCGCGGAAACCCTCGCCGAGGGCGCCTGGGGGAAATTCGCCGCGCGTTTCCGCGCGCCGGTCGTGGTGCAGGGTTTGTATTTGTGGGGCAGTGTCGGCCGCGGCAAGACTTTTCTCGCCGACCTGTTGTTCGATGCCGCCACCGTGCCGAAGCGGCGCTGGCATTTCCATCGTTTCATGGGCGAGGTGCATGCGCGCCTGCGCGCGCTGCCCGATACCGCCGATACGTTGGCGGTGGTCGCGCGCGAACTCGCCGCCGACCTGCGCCTGCTTGTGCTCGACGAGTTCTTCGTCGGCGACATCGGCGATGCGATGATTCTTGGACGCCTGCTCGATCAACTGATCATGCGCGGCGTGACCCTGGTCACCACCTCCAACACCGTGCCCAGCGAGCTGTATCGCGACGGCTTGCAGCGTGCAAGCTTCCTGCCCTGCATCGCCTTGATCGAGCGGAACTGCCACGTGGTCAAGCTCGAAAGCGCACAGGACTATCGCCTGCGGCATCTGCAGCAGGCCGCGACCTACCACGCGCCGTTGGGCGCCGACAGCGAGGCGGCACTGACCGCGCAGTTCGAACGCCTCGCCGCGCACAGCGCGCGCGAAGCCGGGCCGCTGCGCATCAACGACCGCGCGATCGCGGTGAAGGCGATGGCCGACGGCCTGGTCTGGTTCGATTTCCGCGAGCTCTGCGAAGGCCCGCGTTCGGCCGCCGACTACATCGAGATCGCGCGCGGCTTCCACACGGTGTTCGTGTCTGGCGTGCCGCGTTTCGATGGCAGCAACGAGGACGCCGCGCGCCGCTTCGTCTATTTCATCGACGAGATCTACGACCGCCACGTCAACCTGCTGCTGTCTGCGGCCGCCGATCCGCTGTCGCTATATCAGGGCCATCGATTGGATCGTGAATTCGAACGCACCAGTTCGCGCCTGATCGAGATGCAGAGCGCCGATTATCTTGCGCTGGAGCACCGGCCATGAAACGTCTCGCCACCGCCGCGCCGTGGCTGGCCGCGTCGCTCGGGGTCGCGATCACGCTGTGGGTGTTCTATCCCGGCTACATGAGCTGGGACTCGGCCTTCCAGTGGTGGCAGATGCGCCACGCGCTCTACGACCCCGCGCATCCACCGGTGATGGCCGGCCTGTGGTCGTTGACCGATCGTGTGCTGCCCGGGCCGGGTGGTTACTTCGCCTATCAAACGCTGCTGTATTGGTGCGCGCTCGCCGCGCTGATGTCGGCACTGCGATTGCCGCCGATCCTGCGTTGCCTGTGCGTGCTCCTGCTGGGTTTCTGGCCGCCGATCTGGGGCCTGAGTGCGCAGCTGTGGAAGGACGTGGCGATGATGTCGTGGTTTGCCGTGAGTGTCGCGCTGCTCTGTCGCGATCTGGCGACGCCGTCGCGCGCGCTGCGTTTGCTCGCGCTGCTGACGTTGGCGCTGGCCTGCGCGTATCGCTACAACGCCATCGTCGCGGCGCTGCCGCTGGCGCTGTGGCTGGGCTGGCGGGGGATGTCGCTGCGTTACGGTGCGCCCGCTTCGCGATTGCTATCGGCGATGATCGGCGGTGTTTTTCTTGCCGCCGTCGCCTTACTCGCCACCGTGCCGGCGCGCGTGTTGCACGTTGCTTCCGTGCCGATCTGGCCGACGATCGCGCAGTGGGATATCGCAGCAGTGTCGATCGCGGAAAACCACTTGCTGTATCCACCGCACTGGTCGGCGCCGGATCTGAGCGTGCCGGAGTTGCGTGCTGCCTTCGACCCCGCGGTCAACACCACGATTTTCGCGACCGGCAAGGTCTACGTGAACCTGTACACGCCGATGACCGATGCGGATTTCAGCGCGCTACGCGACACCTGGATTTCGCTGCCGTTGCAGCATCGCGAAGCGTATCTGCGTCACCGTTGGCGGGTCACGCAGTTGCTGCTGGGTTGGGATCGCGCCGCGCATCCCGATGGCCTGGTGTTTTCCGCGGGCGAAGTCGCGTTCAAGGACAATCCGCCGGTGCTGCGCAACGCCTCAGGCGCGAATGCGCGCGTGCAGGAGCAATTGCAGAGCCTGATCGCGACGCCATTGTTCGCCGGCTGGATGTATCTGCTGCTGGCACTCGCCGTTTTTGTCGGCGCGTCGTTCGATCGCCGGCGGCCGGGCGCGGGCCTGGCGATGGCGGTGGCGGCGTCGGCGCTGTTGCTGGTGCTGCCCTTGACGATCTTCGCGCCGAGCACCGATTTTCGTTACCTGAGTTGGCTGCTTCTGGCCGCGCCGGTGTCGTTGCTGATCTGGTTCACGGCGGGCACGCGCGCAGCGAAATCGCGTCCGCGCTGACGCTGCGGCTGAAAATCATTCGCCGAGAAAACGCAGCCCGACGCCAGCCTCGGTCTGGATATAGCGCGGCGCTGCGGCATCGTCGCCGAGCTTGGTGCGAAGCTTCGCCACGAGGATGCGCAGGTAGTGCGTGTCCTGCTCATGGCTCGGCCCCCAGAGTTCGCGCAGCAGCTGCGGCTGCGTGACGACGCGGCCGGCGTGGCGCATCAGCAACGCGAGCAACGACCATTCCTTGCGACTGAGTGCGATCACTTCCTCGCCGCGATTGACCTGGCGGCGGCCGAGGTCGATGCGCAGGCGGCCATCGTCGAACACCGACGCGGCCTCTTCTTCCGGCTGCAAGCGCAGCAGCCCGCGCAGGCGCGCCGACAATTCCTGCACGCCGAACGGCTTGGTCACGTAATCGTTGGCGCCGGCGTCGAGCGCGGCGACTTTTCCGGCTTCGCCCGCGCGCACCGACAACACGATCACGGGCACCTTCGACCAGCCGCGCAATTCCCGCAGTACATCCTGGCCATCGAGATCGGGCAGGCCGAGGTCGAGGATCACCAGATCGGCGCCGCGCGTGGCCAGCATTTCCAGACCTTCGCGACCAGTCGCCGCTTCTTCGACGCGATAGCCCTGCGCACGCAGGCTGATGCCGAGAAAGCGCCGGATCTGCGCTTCGTCGTCGATCACCAGAATGCGTGCGCCGTTACTGTCCGGCATGTTCAGTCGTCCCGTGGTCGATCCATGGGCGGATCGCGCAGCGGCAGGGTAATGCGGATCGTGGTGCCGTCGCCATCCGGGCCTGCGAGTGCGACCACGTTGCCGCCGTGCGCGGCAATGATCCCCTGGCAGATGGTCAGGCCCAGACCGGTGCCGGGCACGCCGCGATCACCGCGTTCGACCGAATAGAACATGTCGAAGATGCGGCCGCGATCCTCCTCGGGAATGCCCGGGCCGTGATCGCTGATGTCGATATGCAGGCAGCCATCGTCGGCGACTGCCGACAGCTGTACGGGAAAACCCGGCGGCGAGAATTTCGCGGCGTTCTCCAGCACGTTGAACAAGGCCTGCTCGAGCAGGGCCGGATGCGCGCTGAGCAACGGCAGGCCCGGCGGCAAATGCAGTGTCACGTCGACGGCCGGATACAGTTTGCGCAGCCGCGGCAGCACGGCACCGCAGATTTCGTCGAGGCTCAGCCACTCGCGTTCGATCTGCAGCGAACCGTGACCGAGCCGGGTCATGTCGAGCAGATTCTGGATGTAGCGATCCAGGCGCTGGCCTTCGAGCAGGATGTTTTCTGCAAGCACGTGCTGATCGTCGCGCGAGAGCTTGTCGCGATATACGCTCAAACTCTCGGCGCTGCCGATGATCGTCGACAGCGGCGAACGCAGGTCGTGCGATACCGACGACAGCAGCGCGGCACGCAGACGTTCGGTTTCGCCCTGCACGCGCGCGGCTTCGAGCTGCCCGACCAGGCGCGTACGCGCGAGTGCCTGCGCCAGGTCTTGACTCATCGCCTGTGCGAGACCGGCGACATCGGGCGGCAGATGCGCGAGCGCTTCGGGAAAACGCAGACAGGCCACGCCCAGCGCGCGCTCACCGACCACCAGTGGCAGGCACCACCACGCACCGCCACGCAGCGTGTCGGTGTAGCGACCCGCGGGTTGCTGATGCGCGAGGCACCAGTCCGCCGCCGCGCGTGCAGCAAGATCGAGAGAGACATCCTTGGGCTCATTGCTGGCATCGACGAGGCGGGAATGGGCGTCGTCGGCGACAAGAATCACCACGTCGGCCTGCAGCGATTCGTGCAGTGCGCGGCTGGCGGCGCGGGTGACCTCGCCCTCGTCGGCCGCTGCGGCGAGGCGCTGGCCAAGACCTTGCAAAGCCTCGGTGTGCGCATGCGCGGCACGCAACAGGATCACCTGTGTGCGCAACCGGTTGGCGAGCCGACCGCAGATCAACGCCGCGACCAGGAACATCGCCACGGTCACGACGCCCTGGCCGGCGGAAATGTAGAAGGTGAAACGCGGATGGATGAAGAAGAAGTTGTAGGCGAGGAAACACAGCGTCGCTGCGTACACCGCCACCGCCATGCGCGTGCGCACCGCGACGAACAGCACCGCGGTGATGAAGATCAGCGACAGGTCGTCGAAGGCGAGCAACTGCTCGGCGGCGGTCGCGGCCAGTACCGCGAGCAGCGTCGCGAACGTCGCGTATGCCACTTCCGGCAGCAGCACTGTGCCGCGCAGCGAGTTGCCCTCGAGCACGCGGCGCGCGCGGGCCCGCGCATACGGCGTGTTGATGATGGTGAGCTCGAAGTGCGCGCCTTTCTGTAGCAACTGTTGCGTCAGCGTGCGGTTGAACATGCGCGCGAACGGGCGCTCGCGGGTGCGGCCGATCACGATCGTCGACACCGCGTTGCGGCTGGCATGCGCGAGCAGTTCGTCGACCACCGAGGTGCCGCGCAACAGCACGCAGTCACCGCCGAGCCGGCGCGCCAGCGCGAAGCAGGTCTCCACCATGCGCTGGCGCTCGGCATCGATACGGCCGGTGTCGATGTAGACCACCGTCCACGGCGCCTGCCGGCGTTCGGCGATCTTGCGCGTCACCCGCACCAGGTATTCGCTGTTGTCGAAGCCGTCGATCGCTGCGATCACGCGTCGCCGCACCGGCACCGCGCCGGTGCCGCGCGCGGCCATGTGCTCGCGCATGTCGGCATCGACGCGATCGGCGACCAGCTGCACCGCGAGGTCGCGCAAGGCGGTCAGATTGGACGCGGTGAAAAACGACTGCAGCGCCGACGTCGCCTGCTCGGGCACGTATACCTTGCCCTGTTGCAGGCGTTCGATCAGTTCGCGCGGCGGCAGGTCGACCAGCACGAGGTCGCGGGCACGATCGAGAAAGACATCGGGCACGGTTTCCGATACCCGCACGCCGGTGATCTGGCGGACGATATCGTTCAGGCTTTCGATGTGCTGGATGTTGACGGTGGTGTAGACGTCGATGCCGGCGTCGAGCAGTTCGCCGATGTCCTGGTAGCGGCGCTCATGGCGGCTGCCGGGCGCATTGGTATGCGCGAGTTCGTCGATGATCGCCACGCGCGGCTTGCGCGCCAGCACCGCATCGAGATCGAGTTCGGTGAGCGGTCGGTCCTTGTAGGTCAGCGTCTGCCGCGGCAGGACTTCGAGGCCATCGAGCAAGGCCTGCGTTTCGGCACGGCCATGGCTTTCGACCAGGCCGACGACGACGTCCACATCCTGTCGGCGCAGTTCACGCGCGGCGTTGAGCATCGTGTAAGTCTTGCCGACGCCGGGCGCGGCGCCGAGGAAAACCTTGAGCTGGCCGCCACGCTCGCGCTGCAGACTGCCGAGCAGCGCGTCGGCCTGTGCATTGCGATCGCTGGCGGTGTGGTTTTCGGGCACGTGATCAGCGCTTCAGGGCATCCATGGCCAGGTTCAATTGCAACACATCTACGCGTGCCTGTCCGAGCACGCCGAAGGTCGGCGCCAGCGTGTGCGCTGCGACCAGTGCCTGTACCTGTGCAACAGCAAGGCCGCGCGCCCTCGCCACGCGTGCGACCTGCAACTGCGCCGCGGCCGGACTGATGTGCGGATCGATGCCGGAGCCCGAGGCGGTGACGAGATCGGCGGGAATCGCTGTCGCGGGCACATGCTCGCGCGCCGCGATCACCGCGCTGCTGGCAGCGATGCGTTCGCGCAACGCCGGATTGCTCGGCGCCCAGTTGCTGCCCGACAGCGCTTTCGGATCGTAGTTCGCCGCCGACGGACGCGGCTGAAAATACTGGTCGCTGACGAAAGGCTGCGCGACCAGCGCCGAGCCGACGACGATGCCGTTGCGTTCGATCAGGCTGCCGCGCGCCTGCAGCGGAAACAGCAGCTGGCCGAGCGCGGTGGCGAACAGCGGGAAGGCGAGACCGGTAACAGCGATCGCGACGATAGCGAAACGCAGCGCCGGCTGCCAGCCGCCGCCGGCATTGTCCAGGAAGGAAGTGTCGTGGGTATTCATGGCTCAGGTTCCCGTCGTTGCAGCGAGGATCGCGTCGATCAGCTTGATGCCGATGAAGGGCAGGATCACGCCGCCGACGCCATACACCAGCAGGTTTCGGCGTAGCAGCGCCGAAGCGCTGGACGGCGTGAAGGACACTCCGCGCAGTGCCAGCGGAATCAACGCCGGAATCACCAGCGCATTGAAGATCAGCGCCGACAGCACGGCATTGCCCGGGCTCGACAGATGCATCACATCGAGCGCCGCCAGCGCCGGCAGCTGTGCGGCGAACACCGCGGGGATGATCGCGAAGTATTTAGCGACGTCGTTAGCCAGCGAGAACGTGGTCAATGCGCCACGGGTGATCAGCAACTGCTTGCCGATCTCGACCACCTGCAGCAGCTTGGTCGGGTCGGAATCGAGGTCGACCATGTTGCCGGCCTCTTTCGCTGCCTGCGTGCCGGCGTTCATCGCCAAACCGATGTCGGCCTGGGCCAGTGCGGGCGCGTCGTTGGTGCCGTCGCCGACCATCGCCACGAGCTTGCCCAGTGCCTGCTCGTCGCGGATGCGCTGCAGTTTCTGTTCCGGCGTGGCTTCGGCGATGAAGTCGTCGACACCGGCGGTCGCGGCGATCGCGGCGGCGGTGATCGGGTTGTCGCCGGTGATCATGATGGTCTTGACGCCGAGCGCGCGCAGGCCGGCGAAACGTTCGCGCACGCCATGCTTGACCACGTCCGAGAGCGCGATCACGCCAAGCAGATGCCGGCCTTCGGCAACCACCAGCGGCGTGCCGCCGGCGCGCGCAACCTGCTCGATCCAGCCCTGCAACTCGACAGTTGCTTCCGGCGAGCCCTGTTCACGCGCCCAGCGTACGACCGAGTCGCCAGCACCCTTGCGGATGCGACGCTCACCGAGGTCGACACCGGACATGCGCGTGGTCGCACTGAAGGCGTGGTAGCGCGGATCGGTGGGATCGTCGAGCGTGCAGCCCTGCTTGCGCGCCAACAACACGATTGATTTTCCTTCCGGCGTGGGATCGGCGAGCGAGGCGAGCAACGCGGCGTCACGCAGCTGCGTCTTGGCGACGCCGGCGAGCGGATAAAACTCAGTTGCCTGGCGGTCGCCGTGGGTGATCGTGCCGGTCTTGTCGAGCAGCAAGGTGTCGATGTCGCCGGCGATCTCGACGGCCTTGCCGGATTTCGCGATCACGTTCGCGGCCAGCGCGCGGTTCATACCGGCGATGCCGATCGCCGGCAGCAGGCCGCCGATCGTGGTCGGAATCAGGCAGACCAGCAGCGCGACCAGCGTGACCACACTGACCTTGGCGCCGACGAAGGCGGCGATGTACGGCAGCGCCACGACCACCACGAGAAACGCCAGCGTCATCGCCGACAGCAACACGGTCAATGCGAGTTCGTTCGGCGTCTTCAGGCGCGAGGCGCCTTCGACCAGTGCGATCATGCGATCGAGAAAACTGTGGCCGGGATCGCTGGATACGCGCACCAGAATTTCGTCGGTGAGTACCTTGGTGCCGCCGATCACGCCGGAGCGGTCGGTGCCGGCTTCACGCAGCACCGGCGCCGATTCGCCAGTGACGGCCGCTTCGTTGATGCTGGCGATGCCTTCGATGATCTCGCCATCGGCGGGGATCATTTCGCCGGCGCTGACTTTCACCACGTCGTCCTTGCGCAGCAAGGAAGCGGCGATCTTTTCCTCGACCACGCCGCGCATGCGTCTTGCGCTCAGTTCGGCACGCGCGGCGCGCAAGCTGGCGGCCTGCCCGCGGCCACGCGCTTCGGCGATGGCTTCGGCGAAGTTCGCGAACAATACCGTCGCCAGCAGGATCAGCGAGACGGTGACGTTGAAGCCGAACAACGGATCGGACACACCGCCGGCGATCGCCATCCAGGCGGTGACCACCGTGCCGAGCAGCACCACGAACATAACCGGGCTGCGCATCGCGATGGTCGGCTTGAGCTTGACGAAAGCAGCGAGCGTGGCTTGGCGCAATTGCGACGCATCTATGGCGGCGGCGTGGATGCGGGTGTTTTGCAGTGATGGCGTTTTCATGGAAATCCTTGTGTAGGAGCGACCTTGGTCGCGACCTTTGACCGACGCGACGAAAACTCACTCCCTGATCAAGCTTTTGTTCGCTGGGAATTGGTCGCGACTCGCGTCGCTCCTACGAAACTGTGTGAGCGGCGAGCGACAGCGCTTCGCCGATCGGGCCGAGCGCGAGCACGGGCAGGAAGCACAGCAAAGTCAGCAGCACGATCACTGCGATCAGCGTCAACGCGAAGGTCGGTGTTTCGATATCGAGCGTGCCGGGCGAGACGGGTGCGACGCGTTTGGCGGCGAGACGGCCGGCGACGGCGAGCGGAATGATCAGGCAGGCATAGCGGCCGATCAGCAGCAGCACGACACAACTGAGATTCCACCAGGTCGTGCCATCGCCCAGGCCCTCGAAGCCGGAGCCGTTGTTGGCCCAGGCCGACGCGTACTCGTAGAACACCTGCGAAACACCGTGGAAACCCGGATTGGAATTCGCGGTCAGCGCCGGCAGCGACAGCGCCGCGGCAGTGGCGGTCAGTATCAGCATCGGCTGCAGCAGCACCAGCAGCGACAGCAGACGGATTTCGCCGACCTCGATCTTGCGGCCGTAGATTTCCGGCGTGCGTCCGATCATCAGCCCGGACAGGAATACCGCAACCAGCAGATACACAAGGAAGCCGACCAGGCCGCAGCCGACGCCACCCCAGATCGCATTCACCAACATACCGGCCATGGCGATGCCGCCGGCGACGGGGTTGAGCGAATCGTGCATCGCGTTGACCGAGCCGTTCGATGTCTGCGTGGTCAACGTCGACCACAGCGCCGACGTCGCCGGGCCCAGGCGTTGCTCTTTGCCTTCCATGTTGGCGCCGTTCGCGGCCAGGCCGGTGGTCGCGGCGTTCGGCTGCAGTTCCGACCATTCCGCGGCGCCGATGAAGGCCAGCGAGAACGTGGCCATCACGCCGAGCGTGAGCCAGGTCAGTTTCGGCCGCCGTGTGAAGCGCCCGATCATGAAAACGATCGCCATCGGTACCAGCAAGATCGCGATGATCTCGAACAGATTGCTCAGCGGCGTCGGATTTTCCAGCGGCACTGCGCTGTTCGGTCCGTACCAACCGCCGCCATTGGTGCCCAGCTGCTTGATCGCGACCATCGGCGCCACCGGGCCGACCGGGATCACCTGTTCCTTCATCCCGGCGCTGGCATCGATAGGCGCGGCGATTTTCGCGCCGTCGAACGTGCTGGGCACGCCCTGCCAGGTCAGCAACAACGACCACACCAGCATCAGCGGCAGAAACACGCGCAGGACACTGCGCACGGTGTCGACATAGAAATTGCCGAGATCGCGCGTCTCGCCCTCTTTCGCCATCGCGACATTGCGACCGCCGAACAAGCCGCGCAATACCGCAAGCCCGATCGCCAGGCCCATCGCCGGCGTGACCACCTGCAAGGTGACGATGCCGGCGAGCTGCGAGAAATAGCTCAGCTGCGCCTGACCGGAATAATGCTGCTGGTTGGTATTGGTCAGGAACGAGGCCATGGTGTGCAGCGCCACGTCCCAGGACATGCCGGGAATACCGTCGGGATTGAGCGGCAGGTGGTTCTGCAACATCAGGATCGCCTGCACGATCACCGCCAGCACCGCATTGCTGGCCACGAACGCGAGCGCGATGCCGCGCCAGCTCATGCCACGGCGGGCATCGATGCCAATGAGGCGGTAGACGAAGCGTTCGATCGGCGCGAAGACGCGGTCGATGCGCGTCGGCGCATCGCCCAGCGCGGCGGCGAGATAGCGGCCCAACGGCCAGGCCAGCGCCACGACCGCAGCGAGAGTGATGAAGATTTCCCACATGGCGATCAGAACCTCAGAATTTGTCGGGGCGCAGCATCGCGATCAGCAGATAGATGCCGACAGCGAGGATGAGGAGCCAGAGCAGGACGGCGCTCATCGCCTCGGCTCCGCTGCGTTTGTGGCGAGAAGATGTGCGTGGATCATGTCGAGTTCCATCGGCAGCGAGGCGGTGCGCCATGATCGCGATGCGCGCCGTAAATTCGCTACGGCGCGGCTGCGCATGCTGCATAAACTGTTCGTAAGGCCGCTCTGACCTGCCGCGGAAGTTGCTGCCTGCGATAGGAGGGGGTCTGCGCGGATGGAAACAACAGGAGGGACCCTGGCGTTCGCCGGAGTGTCGGCCCCTGGGAATCACGCAGGTTCATGGCCGCGTAAAATGTTCGTAAATTCTTTCGGCCGAATCATGTTTCGCGACGGGCAAACCGGATAATTCCGCCGCTGGCGAACGCTGTTGCGCTTGATCGCTTCGCGTTCGCCCGCGCATTCCGATTTCGCCGAGGATCCGTCGTCCATGTCCCAGCAAGCCCACGGGCACGATGCCAAGCGCGTCCTGCCATTGGTGATCGGCGCGGTCGGCGTGGTGTTCGGCGATATCGGCACCAGTCCGCTGTATACGCTGCAACAGGCCTTCAGCAAGGTTTACGGGCTCGCGCCGGATGCCGGCAATGTGCTCGGCGTGCTGTCGCTGGTGTTCTGGTCGCTGATCATGGTGGTGACGCTGAAATACGTCGCGATCATCATGCGCGCCGACAATCGCGGCGAAGGCGGCATCCTCGCGCTGATGGCGGTAGTGCAGCGCAGCCTGCCGATCGCCTCGCCGCTGGCCTACGGCATCGGCCTGCTCGGCATCTTCGGCACCGCGCTGTTTTTCGGCGATGGCGTGATCACGCCGGCGATCTCGGTGTTGTCGGCGGTGGAAGGTCTGGGCGTGGTCGCACCGAAGCTGGGGCATTACATCGTGCCGACGACGATCGTGGTGCTGATGCTGCTGTTCTCGATCCAGAAGCGCGGCGTCGCCGGCATGGGCCGCCTGTTCGGTCCGGTGACGGCGCTGTGGTTCGTCGCGATCGGTTTGCTGGGTGTGGCGCAGATCGCCAGAAATCCCGACGTGCTGCGCGCGCTCAACCCGTATTGGGCGGTCGCGTTTTTCATCCATCACGGCGTTGGCGCGTGGCTGTCGCTGGGCGCGATCGTGCTCGCGGTCACTGGCGGCGAAGCGCTGTACGCGGACATGGGCCACTTCGGTCGTTATCCGATCCGCTTGGCGTGGACAGGTCTGGTGCTGCCCTGCCTGCTGCTCAATTATTTCGGCCAGGGTGCGTTGCTGTTGGCGAATCCGGCGGCGGTGAGTAATCCGTTCTATCTGCTTGTGCCTGCATGGGCGCAGCTACCGATGATCGTGCTGGCGACGCTGGCGACGGTGATCGCCTCGCAGGCGTTGATCTCGGGCACGTTCTCGGTGGTGCGGCAGGCGATCCAGCTCGGCTATCTGCCGCGCATGCTGATCGTGCACACCTCGTCGGACGAAATCAGCCACGTCTACATTCCGTGGGTCAATCGCGCACTGTTCATCGCGGTGATGATGGTGGTGATCGGCTTCGGCTCGTCGGCCGCGCTCGGCATCGCCTACGGCGTGTCGGTGACCGGCACGATGCTGATCAGCGCGATCCTCACCATCATCCTCGCGCACGAACGCTGGCGCGTGCCGCCGGCGCTGCTGTGGCCGCTGGCGACGATCTTCCTGGTGATCGACCTGGCCTTCCTCAGCGCCAACATGGTCAAGTTCTTCGAAGGCGCGTGGTTCCCGTTGCTGCTGGCGCTGATCGCGTTCACGGTGATGCGCACCTGGCGCCGCGGCCGCGACCTGGTGCGCGCGCATGTCAATCGCGACAGCCTGCGTATCGAGCATTTCGTGCAGAGCGTGATGGTCGATCCACCGCTGCGCGTGCCCGGTACCGCGGTGTTTCTGACGCCATCCAACGACTACATGCCGCCAGCGCTGCTGCACAACCTCAAGCACAACATGGTGCTGCACGCGCGCAACGTGATGCTGAGCGTGGAAACGCTGAGCGTGCCGCGCGCCGACGAAAACGAACGCGTGCTGCATACCGATCTCGGCCACGGCTTCTCGCGCCTGAGCCTGCGCTTCGGCTACATGGAAGATCCGAACGTGCCGAAAGCACTCAAGCGCTGGCCGATTCCCGGCCTGGTCTTCGATCCGATGACCACGACCTTCTTCGCCAGCCGCGAATCGCTCAGCGCGCGCGCCGACCAGGGCATGGCGCTATGGCGCGACAAGCTGTTCCTGTTCATGTCGCGCAACGCCACGCCGGCAACGGAGTTTTTCTCGATCCCGGGCAATCGCCTGGTGGAGTTGGGGACGCAGGTGGAGATCTGAGCAGCTGTCGCCAGCAAGCTGGCTCCTACGAGACGCAACGGTAGGAGCCAGCTTACTGGCGACCTGTCGTAATCCCTCCGATGCACATCCCAACCCCAACATCCAGTGTTGACCTCGCAGGGTGACCCCGATAACTTGTGGCTGTCGGTCCCGACTTCGCGGTCGGGTTAATAGGGAATCCGGTGTCAATCCGGAGCTGCCCCGCAGCGGTATGTGGAAACGAACACCGTCAATCGCACTGGGGCAACGGTCCCTGGGAAGCGACGGTCAGTAGGCGAAGCGCGAGCTTCCTGTCCACGAGCCCGAAGACCTGCCGACAGCCGCGCGATGCACACCGCGCGGTGACCGGCCCAGGAATCTCCGGGGGGAGATGGCCGGTGTCGTACCGCGCCGTCTCGGGCCCTGCGACACCCTGTCTCCATCCTCCTGATTCCGCACGCCCGCGGGGGCGTGGCCGCAGCAACGATTCGTCGTCGCTGCGTTCGCCTTCCCGTTGCGCCGCCTCCGAGGGAGAGGCCGCGATGTGCGTCACGCACGGGAGAACAGCATGAATCACGTCACCACCGCGCCGGACGGCGTCGTTTCCGAATCCGAAACCCGCCACGTCGCGCCCGAATTCAATCTCACACCGCCGCCGCATGCCGGCGTGATGGCCGTGACCAAGCGCAACGGCCGCAAGGAGCCGGTCGATCTGAACAAGATCGTGCGCGCGGTGACGCGCAGCGCCGATGGCCTGTACGCGATCGACCCGATGCGCGTCGCCACGCGCACGATTTCCGGTTTGTACGACGGCGCCAGCACGCGCGAACTCGACGAGCTCTCGATCCGCACCGCCGCCCTGCTCACCGCCGAAGAACCCGAGTACGGCCGCCTCGCTGCGCGCCTGCTCGCACAATTCATCGAGAAGGAAGTCACCGGCCAGGAAATTCATGCGTTCTCGCAATCGGTCGCGCGCGGCCACGAGATCGGCCTGATCAACGAGCGCCTGCTCGCTTTCGTGCAGGCCAACGCGCGCAAGCTCAACGATGCGCTCGATGCTTCGCTGGACAAGCGCTTCGATTACTTCGGCCTGCGCACGCTGTACGACCGCTACCTGCTGCGGCATCCAACCGCGCGCACGGTGATCGAGACGCCACAGCAATTCTTCCTGCGCATCGCCTGCGCGCTCAGCGAGGATGTCACCGACGCGCTGGCGCTGTACCGGCGCATGGCGCAGCTCGACTACCTGCCGAGTTCGCCGACCCTGTTCAACGCCGGAACCACGCACGAACAATTGTCGAGCTGCTTCCTGCTCGACTCGCCCGACGATTCGCTGGAATCGATCTATGCGCGCTACGGCGATGTCGCGATGCTGTCGAAATTTTCCGGCGGCATCGGCCTGTCGTATTCGCGCATCCGTTCGCGCGGTTCGCTGATCCGTTCGACCAATGGCCTGTCCAACGGCATCGTGCCCTGGCTGAAAACCCTCGATGCTTCGGTCGCCGCCGTCAACCAAGGCGGCAAGCGCAAAGGCGCGGCCTGCGTCTACCTGGAAACCTGGCATGCCGATCTCGAGGAGTTCCTCGAGTTGCGCGACAACACCGGCGACGAGGCGCGACGCACGCACAACCTCAATCTCGCCAACTGGGTGCCGGATCTGTTCATGAAGCGCGTGGAGGCCGATGAATCGTGGTCGCTGTTCGACCCGAAGGACGTCCCGCAACTCGTCGATCTTTGGGGCGAGGCCTTCGAGCACGCCTATCAGGCGGCGGAAGTGAGTGGCCTCGCGCGCAAATCGGTGAAGGCGCGCGAGCTGTACGCGAAGATGATGCGCACGCTCGCCCAGACCGGAAACGGCTGGATGACCTTCAAAGACAAGTGCAACCGCGCCAGCAACCAGACCGCGAATGCGAAGAACGTGATTCACCTGTCCAACCTGTGCACCGAAATCCTCGAGGTCACCACTTACGACGAGACCGCAGTCTGCAACCTCGGCTCGATCAATCTTGGCCAGCATCTCGACGAGCGTCTCGCATTCGACTTCGACAAGCTCGGCGAAACCGTGCGCCTGGCGGTGCGCCAGCTCGACCGCGTGATCGATCTGAACTTCTATCCGATCCAGTCGGCGCAACGCGGCAACCTGCGCTGGCGTCCGGTCGGACTGGGTGTGATGGGCCTGCAGGACGTTTTCTTCCAGCAGCGCCTGCCTTTCGACAGCGAGCCGGCGCGCGCCTTGTCTTTGAGGATCGCCGAGGAAATCTATTTCAATGCGCTCAGCGCGTCAGTCGAACTGGCGCAGGAGCGTGGTGTGCATCCGGCGTTCGTGGAAACGCGCGCGGCGAACGGCGAGCTGCAGTTCGATGCCTGGAATGTCGTCCCCACGAACGGCGAGCGCTGGGACGCGCTGCGTGCGCGCATTCGCGAGCACGGCCTGCGCAACTCGTTGCTGATCGCGATCGCGCCGACCGCGACCATCGCCTCGATCGCCGGTTGCTACGAATGCGTCGAGCCGCAGGTGTCGAACCTGTTCAAGCGCGAAACGCTGTCCGGAGATTTCCTGCAGGTGAATCGTTATCTGGTCGAGGAGTTGAAGAAGCTTGGCCAGTGGACGCCGGAAATGCGTGACCGCATCAAGCTCAGCGAAGGCTCGGTGCAAGGCATGGCGGAAATTCCCGCCGAGCTGCGCGCGGTCTACCGCACTGTCTGGGAAGTGCCGATGCGGTCCCTGATCGACATGGCCGCCGACCGCGGCGCGTTTATTGACCAGTCCGCCTCGTTAAATCTTTTCATGGAAAGCCCGAACATCGGCGCGTTGAGTTCGATGTACATGTATGCGTGGAAGCGCGGCATCAAGACCACGTACTACCTGCGCTCGCGCCCGGCCACGCGTATCGCCAAGACCACGGTGACCACGACCGAGCAGGCCACCGATGCGGTGATCTGCTCGCTGGAGAATCCGGAGAGTTGCGAGGCGTGCCAGTAGCCCTGCTGCTGTAGGAGCGACGCGAGTCGCGATTTCCAACCCACATCGGAGCGGTCGCGACTTGCGTCGCTCCTACGGAATCACCGGAAGACCATGACCCCCACGCCCCGCCTCCTCGACCCCGGCTTCAACCTCACGCTGCGGCCGATGCGCTATCCGCAGTTCTACGAAAAGTATCGCGATGCCGTGCGCAATACCTGGACGGTGGAGGAGGTCGATTTCGCACCGGACATCAACGACCTGCGCAACAAGTTCGGGCCAGCCGAGCGCCATCTGATCGAACGCCTCGTGGCGTTCTTCGCCACCGGCGATGCGATTGTTTCCAACAATCTCGTGCTCAATCTCTACAAGCACATCAATGCCCCGGAAGCGCGCCTGTACCTGTCGCGACAGCTGTACGAGGAAGCGCTGCACGTGCAGTTCTACCTCACCCTGCTCGATACCTACCTGCCCGAGCCCGAGCAACGCGCGAAAGCCTTCGATGCGATCGAGACGATCCCGGCGATCCGGCACAAGGCCGAGTTCTGCTTCCGCTGGATCGATTCGATCCAGGACATCGAGCGCATCGAAACCCGCGAGCAGCGCCGGCAATTCCTGCTCAACCTGATCTGCTTCGCCTGCTGCATCGAGGGCCTGTTTTTCTTCGCGGCCTTCGCCTACGTCTATTACCTGCGTTCGCGTGGCCTGCTGCATGGTCTGGCTTCGGGCACCAACTGGGTATTCCGCGACGAGAGCGGGCACATGGCGTTCGCGTTCGAAGTGATCCGCGTCGCGCGCGAGGAGGAGCCGGAATTGTTCGACGCCGAGATGAAGCGCGAAGTCGTGCAGATGCTCTGCGAGGCCGTCGATTGCGAAGTGTTGTTCGCCGAGGATGTGCTTTCGGGCGGCGTCGCCGGCCTGTCGATCAGGGACATGCGCCAGTACCTGGAATACGTCGCCGACCAGCGCCTGGTGCAGCTGGGCATGCCCAAACACTTCGGCGCGAGCAACCCGTTCCCGTTCATGGACCTGCAGGACGTGCAGGAGCTCACCAATTTCTTTGAGCGCCGCGTCTCGGCGTACCAGGTCGGCGTGCAGGGCGAGGTGGCATTCGACGCGGCGTTCTGATTGTAGGAGCGATGGTAATCGCGACTTCTCGCTACGTAGCGCGAGGTCGCGATTACCATCGCTCCTACAAAGCCGCAGCCATGCCATGATCGCGGCTCCTGCCACCGCTACGGATTTGTCGCCATGACCGAGGTCGCACCGATCGAAGCCCGCATGATGCAAATGGTGTTTCCCGACGACACCAATCATATGGGCACCTTGTTCGGTGGGCGCGCGCTGGCTTGGATGGACATGGCCGCATTCATGGTGGCGTCGCGGTATTCGCGACGTACGGTGGTCACGGCCAATTCCGATCGCATTGATTTCCAGGCGCCGGTGAAGCAGGGTGCGCTGGTCGAATTGATTGCGCGCGTGCACAAGGTCGGGCGCAGTTCGATGCAGGTGGCGGTAGAGATGTATTCGGAAGACCTGCTCTCGGGCGAGCGGCAACTCGCCACCCGCGGCCTGTTCACGATGGTCGCGCTCGGCCCGGACGGAAAACCCACGCCGGTCCCGGCGCTGTCCCCATCATCTGGTCCGTAGGAGCCAGCTTGCTGGCGAAAATAGATATTCCTTGTTCCGGCAATCATGTGAGCTATGGGTAGTTGCTTCCTGGGCCGACATGCCAGCAAGCCGGCTCCTACGCTGCCGAGGCCGTGCCACAATATCGGCATGAACCCGCTAGACCAGTCCAGCCTCGGCAAGGCCGTCGTTTACGGCGGCAGCTACGATCCGGCGTTGTTGTTTCCGATCGCGCGCGCGGAAAAGCGCAGCGAACTCGGCATCGGCACGACGCTGCCCTTCATCGGCATCGATATCTGGAATGCCTTCGAGCTGAGCTGGCTCGACGCCCGCGGCAAGCCACGCGTGGTGATCGCCGAATTCCGCGTGCCGGCGGAATCGCCGAACATCATCGAGTCCAAGAGTTTCAAGCTTTATCTCAACAGCTACATGCAGACGCGCGTGCCCGATACCGACACGCTGCGCAGTCAGCTCTCGCGCGATCTAAGTGCCGCCGCTGGCGCGCCGGTATCGGTGGTGCTGACCACACCGACGTCGCCGCAGGCCGCGTTGATCGCCAATCTCGCCGGCGAAGTGATCGACGACCTGCCGCTGGAAGTCAGCCACTACGGCCCGCCGCGCGCGGATTTCCTCTACAGCAACGAAGAGGCGGTGGTCGAGGAAACCCTGGTCAGCCACCTGCTCAAATCCAATTGCCCGGTGACCGGTCAACCCGATTGGGCCAGCCTGCAGATCCGTTATGTCGGGCCGCGTTTGGGCCGCGACGGATTGCTGCGCTATCTGGTGTCGTATCGCGAGCACAACGATTTCCACGAACAATGCGTCGAGCGCGTGTTCATGGATATTCGGCAACGCTGCGCGCCGAGCCGCTTGTCGGTGTACGCGCGCTACACGCGCCGCGGTGGCTTGGACATCAATCCGTTCCGCTGCACCCCGGGCTGGCTGATGCCGGACAACACGCGCACTTCCCGCCAGTGAGAGGACCGACCATGCTGCGTTTCCGCCTGATCATGTTCACCGTCATCGCGCCGATCGCGTTGTCGGCCTGTCACGGAAAAACCGAGGACGCGGCGAAAGGCGCGCAGGCCACCACCGCGCCGGCCGCGGCGAACAAGCCGGCGAAAAAAGACGGCGGGCTGTTTGGTTTGTTCGGCGGCAATGCCGCCACCGACGAACCCGCGCAGGCGCCGGAACTGGGCGAATTCAAGATCGCCACCGTCACGCTGGGCAGCAGCGTGGACAACGAGAACAATGTCGTCGCCGGCAAGACGGTATTCACTCCGCGCGAGCCGATCTACGCCGCCGTGCTCAGCACCGGCACGCACCAGGGCCTGAAGATATCGGCGAAATGGACCACGGCCGACGGCCAGTTGATCGCCGACACCGAACAGACGCTGGTGCCGGCATCGGCGACGATCACCACCTTCAGCGTGCGCAATCCCGGCGGTTGGCCAGCAGGCAAGTATCAGGTCGCGATCTCGATCGACCGGCATCCGATGGAAACGCGCAGTTTCGAGGTGCGGTGATTTCCACCGATTTGTAGGAGCGACGCAAGTCGCGACTTCTTCAGATCGCGTCGCAAATCGGAGAAATCGCGACTCGCGTCGCTCCTACGGGTGCTATGACGCTCTCAAGGCTTCGCCGCCGGATGCCGGTACATCCCGTCGAAGCTGACGCTCCAGGTCTTGCCGTCGTCTTTCGAGCTTTCCCAGAGCTGGCGCACGCTGCCATCGGCATTCGGCGTCCAGGTGATGCGCTCGCGTTGCGCGATGCCGGTCTGCGCATCGGGTTTGTCCTGCACGCCGTCCAGGATCATCTTGCCGTCCACCAATCCGCCGACCAGATGCAGGCGCGCGCCGCTGACATCGACCCAGTACTGTTCCCAGTGCCCGGTCTCGCGGTTGTAGATGTTGTAGCTCTTGCCTTCGAAACCGCTGCCACCACGCCAGTTTTCCGAAATCACACAGCCGGCGAGGATGGTTTCGATGTGGCTGTGGCCATCGGGCTGGCCTTTCGGCGCGGGCACGTTCCAGTCGCCCAGCCAGAAATCGAACTGCCGATATTCCGGCGCCTTGCAATCGGGTGGCGGCGCTGGCGGCGTCTGCGCCTGCGCGAACGCGGCAATGCCCAGCAGGGCGGGCAATGACAGATTGCGAACGATCTGGCGCATGGCGATCTCCCGTGAAGTGATGGCGAGAGTAGGCCAGGGCTGGCGGCGGCACAAATGATCGGGTGGAATCGACATGGACGCCGCGATCGCAGGAGCGACGCAGGTCGCGATTTCCACACGGCGCGATGGCATTCGCGACTTGCATCGCTCCTACAACCGGCCCATGCAACTACCCCGATCCGCCCGGCGCTTTCACCTGCGGGCACAAACCGCGACAATGCGCGTCCAGCGCCCGTCGAGGCGTCGCGACATTACACGGGAGGAGTCATGGCAGAACCCATCGTCACCCCGCCGCCCGGCGGCGAGAAGATCACCATCGCGGGCGGCAAGCTCGCGGTGCCCAATCATCCGATCATTCCCTTCATCGAAGGCGATGGCACTGGCCCCGACATCTGGCGCGCCAGCGTGCGCGTACTCGATGCCGCGGTCGCCAAGGCTTATGGCGGCGCGCGCAAGATCCACTGGCTGGAAGTGTTCGCCGGCGAGAAATCCAACAACCAGTTCGGCACCTGGCTGCCGGAATCGACGGTGCAGGCCTGCCGCGATTATCTGGTCTCGATCAAGGGCCCGCTGACCACGCCCGTTGGCGGCGGCATCCGCTCGCTCAACGTCGCGCTGCGCCAGATGCTCGATCTCTACGTCTGTCTGCGCCCGGTGCGTTGGTTCAAGGGCGTGCCCTCGCCGGTCAAGCGTCCCGACCTGGTCAACATGACGATCTTCCGCGAGAACACCGAGGACATCTACGCCGGCATCGAATGGGCCGGCGGCAGCGCCGAAGCGCAGAAGGTGCTGGACTTCGTGGCGAAGGAATTCCCGCAGATGTTCGGCAAGATCCGTTTCGGCACCGCCGAAAAGAATGCCGAATGGCAGAAGGCGCTGGAAGGCGTCGGCGGCCCGAAACGCGAAACCCCGGTGATGGTTGGCGTCGGCCTCAAGCCGGTGTCGTATCTCGGCACCGAGCGCCTGGTGCACAGCGCGATCCAGTACGCGATCACCAACAAGAGCAAGTCGGTGACCTTGGTGCACAAGGGCAACATCATGAAGTACACCGAAGGTGGCTTCCGTGACTGGGGCTATCAGGTGGCGAAGGATTTCTACGGCGCGGTCGAACTCGACGGCGGCCCGTGGATGGTGATTCCGGAAGGCAAGCCCGGCGCTGGCCTGATCATCAAGGATGCGATCGCCGATGCGTTCCTGCAGCAGATCCTGCTGCGTCCGGCCGAATACGATGTCTGCGCCACGCTCAACCTCAACGGCGATTATCTTTCCGATGCGCTCGCCGCGCAGGTCGGCGGCATCGGCATCGCGCCGGGTGCGAACATCAACTACGTCACCGGCCACGCGGTGTTCGAAGCTACGCACGGCACCGCGCCGAAGTACGCCGATCTCGACAAGGTCAACCCGGGTTCGGTGATTCTGTCGGGCGAGATGATGCTGCGTTACATGGGCTGGAACGAAGCGGCGGATGCGATCATCAAGGCGATGGATGCGGCGATCGCCGGCAAGCGCGTCACCTACGATTTCGCCCGCTTGATGGAAGGTGCGACCGAAGTGAAGTGCTCGGAATTCGCCGACGAAATGATCAGCCACATGTAGCTGAAGCCGCAGGAGCCAGTTTTCTGGCGAATGAAGCAGTGAAAGAAAAGGGGCGCCCAGGCGCCCCTTTTTTTCCGGTGGAATTGCGCCTGCAGGCGCAATGGTGCCCGCGCCTGCGAATTGCGACGACCTCAGCGATTGACGGTAACGAGCTCTGCCTGCGCCGGTGCCCGTGTGCCGACATAGGCAAGTTCCGCCGACGCCAGTGCCTCGTTCGCCTCCTGTGCCGCTTTCTCGTAACGCAGGCGATCCGGGCACAGCACCTGCATGTAGTCGGCGTCGAAATTCAGACGCTCGACCAGGAAGTCGACGAACGCGCGCACCTTCGGCGATTGCACCTGGCCGCGCGGGTACACCGCATTGAAATCCATTTCCGGGCCGGTCCAGCCAGCGAGCACGCGGCGCACATGGCCCTGTTCGGCAAATGCCTTTACGGTCACATCACTCGCAAGCATCAGGCCTTCGCCGCACAGCAACGCACCGCGCAGCGCCGCCGGATCGTTGGCGACCAGGATCGGATCAACGGCGAATTCCGCCGTGCGCGTGCCGTCGCCAAGTTGCCATGCATAGCCGTTGTGGCGTCGCGATTTCGGCATCGCCAGCGCGCGATGATGCAGGAGATCGTCCGGGTGCAGCGGCTCGCCGTGGCGTTCGAGATACAGCGGACTCGCGTACACCTGCGTGCGGAACACCGACAGCCGCCGCGCGACCAGATTGGAATCGGGCAGGTTGCCGATACGCAGCGCGACATCGATTTCCTTGTCGATGATGTCCAGCGATTCATTGGTCAGCATCATCTCCACGCGCACTTCCGGATGCCGCGCGTGGAATTCGCCGAGCAGCGGCGCGATCCAGGTGATGCCGACCGAATACGGTGCGGTGAAACGCAGCCAGCCGCGCGGCCCGCCTTGCAACTGGCCGACGGCGCTTTCGGCTTCATCGAGTTCGCGCGCGATGCGCTGGCAATGTTCGAAATAGACGTTTCCCGCTTCGGTCAGGCCGAGCTTGCGTGTCGTGCGATGCAGCAGCTGCGCGCCGAGTCGCGTTTCCAGGTCCTGCACCTTGCGACTGACGGTGGTCTTGGGCAGGCGCAGGGCTTTGGCGGCGGCGATGAAGCTGCCGGCTTCGACCACCTTGACGAAGATGATGGTGTCGTTGAGATCGCGGGTCATGGACCGGGCTCCGAGAGAGTGGATCGGGATTGGACCGATTCCGGGACAATTATTCCCTGAATTGCCGGCTAATCAAGAGCCAATCCGAGGCCTAGAGTGCGTCCACTCTTCCACGGGACCTTCGCCATGTCGGTACTTCGACTCGCCGGACCGATCTTTCTGACCCTACTGCTTGCCTCGTTGTCGGCGCTTGCGCCGGCCGCTGGCGATCGCCCGGGGACCGCTATTTACCGGGGCTCCGCGCCTGTGGTGACGGTCCTGGCTGGACCGGAATCGAGCCCGGTCTCCCCGGGCAACCGCAGCCTGGTCGCGAGGGTGGTGCCGGCTGCCAGCGCTTCCCATTGGAACGGCATCGTCCCGAATGCGGGAGAAAATATCCCGGAGATGGGACAGTGAAAGGGCCAGTCCTCGTCCTCGACGCATTGAATGGCATCGGCCGCGGCCTGGTTCAAGCGGTCGTCGACGCCGGCCGGCCGGTAATCGCCGTATCCCGCGACCGCGCCGGCCTGGCGCTGATGCAGGCGCAATACATCGATGCCGACTTCACCACTGTGCGTGGTTCGGTCGACGACGAACACGACAGCGCCGCGCTCGCGCAGGCGCTGCACGATCTGCATCGCCCGATCGCCGGCATGCTGATCAGCCGCTGCCATGAACAGGCGCGCGGTCGCATGCTCGACCAGCCGGGCGAGGCGCTGAAGGAAAAACTCGACAACGACCTGCTGCCGCAACTCGCCGCCGCGCGGCAGTTGTTGCCGTTGCTCGCGGCCTCGGGCCGCAATGGCAGCTACGTCATCATCGGCGGCCCGGGTAGCGAAAACCCATGGGCCGGCTACGGCCACCATTCCGTATGCGCGGCCGCGCTGAACATGCTTGTGCGCGTATTGCACGACGAAGCGCGCGCGCTGTCGGTGCGCGTGCAGTTGCTGGCGGTCGATACGCCGGCGCGCACCATCGACAACGAAGCCTGCGCCTGCGAGCAATGGCCCAGCGCCGTCGCCATCGGCACGCAGGCGCTGGCGCTGGTCGACCAGGCCGATCCCACGCAAGCGGTGCAAGCCATCGTGCGTTACGCGACTCCGAACGTTCCGCGCTCGCGTCGGAACACGACCATCCCTAATCCACCGACGCGCCCGATCACGCATGGGGCAACGAGCGCCTACCTCTCGCCGACAAACGCCGCCCCCCTGATCGACGACCCGGACAGCAAGGACCCGCAGCGCTATCTCGACGACACCTGGGCGCTGCTCAAGCCGCTGCTGTCGGCATCGGCGAGCAAATGAGCGATGCAGTCCCGAACCCTGAGACATCGATGCTTGATCTTGCCGTCATGGCACGGCCGAGCCTGCCTTCCTACGCATTTCGATCCGCATTCAACGAGGCCAACGCAATGAACCGAGTCATTTCCCCGACGTCAAACAAGCCCGTCCTGCACCTGCTTGCACTGGCCGGCTCCATCGCGTTCGCGTTCGTTCTCGCCGGTTGTGGCAGCCGGGCGGCGGAGCCGGCGGGTGGTCCGCCGCCGGCGGACGTGAGCATCGCCGCCGTGCTGTCGAAGAACGTGCGTCAGTGGGACGATTTCACCGGCCGCGTCGCCGCCGTGGAAACCGTCGACTTGCGACCGCGCGTGAGCGGCTACATCGAACGCGTCGCTTACCAGGAAGGCCAGGAAGTGCGTAAGGGCGATCTGCTGTTCGTGATCGACCAGCGCCCGTACCAAGCGGAACTTGCACAGGCGCAGGCGCAACTCGAACGCGCCCGCAGCGATGCTGCGCTGGCGAAAACCCAAGATGCGCGCGCACAGACGCTGATCGCGGCGAAGGTGATTTCCCGCGAGGAATTCGAAACCCGTCACGCTGCGACCGCCGAACGCAACGCCGTCGTGCGCGGTGCCGAAGCCGCCGTTGCTACCGCGCGCCTCAACCTGCAGTTCACGGAAGTACGCTCGCCGATTTCCGGTCGCGCCGGTCGCGCCCTCGTGACCACGGGCAATCTTGCCCAGGCCGACACGACCCTGCTTACGACCCTGGTATCGCTCGATCCCGTGCATGTGTATTTCGAAGGCGACGAGCAAAGCTACCTGCGCTACAACCAGCTCGCGCGCGAAGGCCGTCGCGATGCCTCGCACAATCCGGTGCGCGTGGGCCTCGCCAACGAGATCGGCTACCCGCACACCGGCACGGTCGACTTCATCGACAACCAGGTCGATGCGCGCACCGGCACGATCCGCGCGCGCGCCGTGCTCGCCAATCCCGATCACATCTTCACGCCCGGCCTGTTCGCGCGCGTACAGATCGAAGGCAGCGGCGAGTTCAAGGCCTTGCTGATCGACGACAAGGCCGTGCTCACCGATCAGGACCGCAAGTACGTGTATGTCGTCGGTCCGGAGAACACCGCACAGCGCAAGGACGTGCAGCTCGGCCGCATGGTCGATGGCCTGCGTGTCGTGCAGAGCGGTCTTGCGCCTACCGATCGTGTGGTCGTGGACGGCGTGCAGAAGATCTTCTTCCCCGGCATGCCGGTGAAGGCGACGGTCGTGGCCATGAGCAAGCCCGTCGGTGGCGGCGCGGCGAACGTGGCGGTCGCAAACAAGTAAGCGGAAAAGACAAAACGCGCGGTCGGCGACGATCGCGGCAACACGAAATCATCCGGGCGGCCGTGCTCACGGTCGCCGATACCCGCGGCTTCGCGTCGCCCAAGGATTCGCCATGGATTTCTCGAAATTCTTCATCGATCGACCGATCTTCGCCGCGGTGCTGTCGATCGTCATTTTCGCTGCCGGTCTGATTGCGATCCCGCAACTACCGATCAGCGAATACCCCGACGTCGTACCGCCGACCGTGCAGGTGCGCGCGATCTATCCGGGTGCGAACCCGAAGGTGATCGCCGAAACCGTCGCCACGCCGCTGGAGGAAGCGATCAACGGCGTCGAGGACATGATGTACATGAAGTCCGTCGCCGGTTCCGACGGTGTGCTCGTGATCACCGTGACCTTCCGTCCCGGCACCGATCCCGACCAGGCGCAGGTGCAGGTGCAGAACCGCGTCAGCCAGGCGCAGGCGCGCCTGCCCGAGGACGTGCGCCGCCAGGGCGTGACCACCCAGAAGCAGTCGCCGACGCTGACCATGGTCGTGCATCTGCTTTCGCCGAGCGGCAAGTACGACTCGTTGTATCTGCGCAATTACGCCACTCTCAAGATCAAGGACGAACTCGCGCGCCTGCCCGGTGTCGGCCAGGCCGCGCTGTTCGGTTCGGGCGATTACGCGATGCGCCTGTGGCTGGATCCGAACAAGGTCGCTGCACGGGGTTTGACGGCGGGTGACGTCGTACGTGCGGTGCGCGAGCAAAACGTGCAGGTCTCCGCTGGCCAGCTCGGCGCCGAACCCACGCCCAATGGCAGCGACTTCCTCGTGCAGATCAACGCCCAGGGTCGCCTGCAGTCGGAAGAAGAATTCGGCCGCATCGTGATCAAGGCCGGCGCAGACGGCGAGATCGTCCGGCTTTCCGATGTCGCGCGCATCGAGCTCGGCGCCGGCAACTACACGCTGCGCTCGCAGCTCGACAACAAGGACGCTGTCGCGATCCCGATTTTCCAGTCGCCGGGTGCGAACGCGATCGAACTGTCGGACGCGGTGCGCGCACGCATGGCCGAGTTGTCCAAGCATTTCCCGGAAGGCATGAGCTACGAGGTCGTGTACGACCCGACCGTGTTCGTGCGCGATTCCATCAAGGCCGTCGTCACGACCCTGCTCGAGGCAGTGCTGCTGGTGGTGCTGGTCGTGATCCTGTTCCTGCAGACCTGGCGCGCGTCGATCATTCCGCTGCTGGCGGTACCGGTATCGATCGTGGGCACGTTCGCGGCCCTGTACCTGCTGGGCTTCTCGATCAATACGCTGACCTTGTTCGGTCTGGTGCTGGCGATCGGCATCGTGGTCGACGATGCGATCGTCGTGGTCGAAAACGTCGAGCGCAACATCGAGGCCGGCATGACGCCGCTGGCGGCGGCGCACCAAGCGATGAAGGAAGTCTCCGGCCCGATCGTCGCGATCGCGCTGGTGCTGTGCGCGGTGTTCGTGCCGATGGCCTTCCTCAACGGCGTCACCGGCCAGTTCTACAAGCAGTTCGCGGTGACGATCGCGATCTCCACGGTGATTTCGGCGATCAACTCGCTGACGCTGTCGCCGGCGCTGGCCGCGGCCCTGCTCAAGCCGCATGGCGCGGCGAAGGATGCGCCCTCGCGCTTGATCGATCGCATGTTCGGCTGGGTGTTCCGTCCGTTCAACCGCTTCTTCGGCCGCAGCTCGGAACGCTACCAGGGCGCGATTGCACGGGCGCTGGGCAAGCGTGGCGCGGTGTTCGTGGTGTATGCGGCGCTGCTTGTCGGCACGGGCGTGATGTTCCAGGCCGTGCCGGGTGGCTTCATTCCGACGCAGGACAAGCTGTACCTGATTGGTGGCGTGAAGCTGCCCGAAGGCGCCTCGCTCGAGCGCACCGATGCGGTCATCCGCAAGATGAGCCAGATAGCCTTGAGCACCGACGGCGTGCAGAACGCGGTCGCGTTCCCGGGCCTGAATGCGCTGCAATTCACCAACACACCCAACACCGGCACGGTGTTCTTCCCGCTCAAGCCTTTCCACGAACGCCATGGCCGCAGCGCCGAGCAGATCAATGCCGAGATCAACGCCAAGATCGCCGGCATCCAGGAAGGTTTCGCGTTTTCGATCATGCCGCCGCCGATCCTCGGCCTTGGCCAGGGCTCGGGCTACTCGCTGTTCGTGCAGGATCGCGCAGGTCTGGGATACGGCCAGTTGCAGAATGCGGTGAACGGGCTCTCCGGCGCGATCTCGCAAACCCCGGGCATGCACTTCCCGATCAGCACTTACCAGGCGAACGTGCCGCAGCTCGACGCGCAAGTCGATCGCGACAAGGCCAAGGCGCAGGGTGTGCCGCTGACCGAATTGTTCGACACGCTGCAGACCTATCTGGGTTCGCAGTACGTCAACGACTTCAACCGTTTCGGCCGCACCTACCAGGTCATCGCCCAGGCCGACGCGCCGTATCGCGATGGCGCCGAAGACATCGCCAACCTGCGCACGCGCAATGCCAATGGCGAGATGGTGCCGATCGGCTCCATGGTCACGCTCACGCAGACCTACGGTCCGGATCCGGTGATCCGCTACAACGGCTATCCAGCCGCGGATCTCATCGGCGACGCTGATCCGCGTCTGCTGTCCTCGACCGAGGCCATGGCCAAGCTCAAGGAAATGGCGCCGCACGTGCTGCCCAACGGCATGAACATCGAATGGACCGACCTGAGTTTCCAGCAGGCTACGCAGGGCAATGCCGCGCTGTTGATCTTCCCGCTGTCGGTGCTGCTGGCCTTCCTCGTGCTCGCGGCGCTGTACGAGAGCTGGACGCTGCCGCTGGCGGTGATCCTGATCGTGCCGATGACGTTGCTGTCGGCCCTTGTCGGCGTGTGGCTGACCGGCGGCGACAACAATGTGTTCGTGCAGGTCGGTCTGGTGGTGCTCATGGGCCTGGCCTGCAAGAACGCGATCCTGATCGTGGAGTTCGCGCGCGAACTGGAAATGCAGGGCATGGGCGTGATCGAAGCCGCGCTCGAAGCCTGCCGCCTGCGCCTGCGCCCGATCGTGATGACCTCGATCGCCTTCATCGCCGGCACGGTACCGCTGGTGCTAGGCAGCGGCGCGGGCAGCGAGGTGCGTTCGGTGACCGGCATCACCGTGTTCGCCGGCATGCTCGGCGTGACCCTGTTCGGTTTGTTCCTTACCCCGGTGTTTTACGTGGCATTGCGAAAGCTGGTTCCGCGTCCGCTGGTGACGCATGCCCCGGCTGCCCTGGAGAATATCCATGCGTAACTCTTTGCAAAAAACCACCATCGCCGCTGCGGTGTTCGGCGCCCTGTTGTCGGCGTGCGCGGTCGGGCCGAACCATGTGCGCCCGATGCTGGATCTGCCGGAAAAGTTCAGCGAAGCCGGTGCGCTTGCGCCGGTCACGGCAGCCGCGACGCACGACGACGAAAGTCAGTTCTGGCGGCGCCTGGGTGACGCGCAACTGACCGCGCTGATCGAACAGGCGCTGGTCGCCAACCACGATTTGCGCATCGCCTTGGCCAACGCCGAGCGTGCGCAGGCGCTGCAGCGCGGCACGCGCCTGGACGTGTTTCCAACGATCACCGGCGAAGGCAGCGCGAGCGATGCCCGCGCCAGTGCCGACCAACAACCAGGCTTGGCGCGTGCCGATCGCGATGGCAGGCAAACCAGCGTCGTTGCGCGCGCCGCCTGGGAACTGGATCTGTTCGGTCGCGTGCGTCGCCAGGTCGAAGCTGGCCGCGCCGGCACGGATGCGGCGAGCGCGGATTTCCGCGCACTGCAGGTTGTGATCGTTGCCGAAGTCGCGCGCAGCTACATCGAGTTGCGCGGCTTGCAGGAACAACTGCGTGTCGCGCAGGAGAGCGCGGAATCGCAGGCCGAGACGCTGCGTCTGGTCGAGATGGGGTTCCGGGCCGGGCGCGGCAGCGAGTTCGACACCGCGCGTGCGCGTGCGCTGCTCGCCGGCACGCAGTCGCGCGCACCGGCGCTGGAGGCACGCATCGCGATCACTCTGCATCATCTGGCGGTATTGACTGGGCAGCCACCCGGCATCGCCACCGATGGCCTGAAGTGGCGCGAGCCGTTGCCGGCGCAGCCAGGCGTCGTTGATCCGGGCACACCCGGCGATCTGCTGCGACGGCGTCCCGACATCGCTGCTGCGGAATACCGCCTGCGTGCCGCGACCGCGCGCATCGGCGTGGCCAAGGCCGACTTCTTCCCGCGCTTCACGCTCGGCGGCCTGATCGGCAGCCAGGCCGTGGATCGTGATGCCTTGTTCGGACGCGACAGCGAGACGCGCCTGGTCGCACTCGGCGTCGATTGGTCTTTCCTCGATGTCGGTCGCGTGCGCGCACGTGTCGCGGCGGCCGATGCCGATGCGGCGGCGGAACTCGCGCGTTACGAACAGACCGTGTTGCGCGCGCTGGCCGATACCGAAGATGCGCTGGTGCGCTACGGAAACGCGCGCGCCGAGGACGAACACCTCGCCCGCGCCGCCGCCGACAGTGCGCGCGCCGCGCAACTGGCGCGCATCCGTTACGAAAACGGTGCGACCGATCTGTTCGAGGTGCTGGATGCCGAGCGCAGCAACTTGCAGGCGCAGGACGCGCTCGCGCAAAGTCGCACGCGCAGCCTCACCGGTTGGGTGTCGCTATACCAGGCGCTTGCCGGTGGCTGGCCCGACAACCTGCCCAGGCGCGTCCCTGTCGCAGTGCGCAGTCCGTAGACGCAGGCAGAGCCTGTGCTTGTGATTGCTGAGGGGCGCGGTGAGTGGCGGGACAATGGAGAAAGCCCGTCACTCCCGCAAAGGTGGGAATGACGGTTTCCCCGGCGCTGTGGACGGGCTCCAAACGATGAGCACGTCCGCCGCGCATGACCCGCTAGACTGGGCCATGCCTGCCGAACCTATTCCCGACCTCGCCAGCGCCTGCGCCGCGGCGATCCGCGACGCGTTCAGCGATTACGATGCGCGCTTCGATGCGATCACCCGGCGCGCGCGTCGCCGTTTCGAGACACGCGACTGGACGGCGGCGCGCGAAGACGCGATCGAGCGCATCGAGCTCTACGATCGCTGCGTCGCCGAGATTTCTCTGGAACTTGAACAGCGTCTCGCCACGCAGGCGCAGGACCGGCCGCTGTGGTCGACGATCCGCGACCACTACGCCGGACTGATCGCCGAGCTGCTCGACCAGGAGTTGTACAAGACTTTTTTCAATACGTTGACACGGCGCTTCTTCAAGACCCGCGGCGTCGCCGCCGACATCGAATTCGTCGCGCTCGACATCGAGCCCACCGACCGCATCACCCATCCGGTGGCGCGGCACAGCTATGCCGTCTCCGGCGATCTCGCGGCGACGGTCGAACGTGTGCTCGCCGGCTATCCGTTCGCGATCGCCCACGTCGATGCCCGCGGCGATGCGATGCGCGTTGCCCAGGCCTTGATGACGCGGCACGCGGACTGGGGCGAAGGCGGCATCGTCGCGATCGAGCTGCTCGATACCGTGTTCTATCGCGAGCGCCGCGCCTATCTGGTTGGCCGCATCTTCGGCCGCGATCATTACGCACCCTGCGTGATCGCACTCGTGCACGAGGATGGCGGCCTGCGTGTCGATGCGGTGCTGAGCACGCGGCAGCACGTGGCGGTGCTGTTCGGCTACACGCACAGTTATTTTCACGCCGATCTCGCCACCGTCGGCGATGCCGTGGTGTTCCTGCGTACCTTGTTGCCGGGCAAACCGGTCGACGAGATCTATACCGTGCTCGGCCGCGCCAAACAGGGCAAGACCGAACGCTACCGGCATTTCTTCGGCTATCTCGGCGCGAACCAGGAGCAGAAACTCATCCAGGCCGACGGTGAGCGCGGCATGGTGATGGCGGTGTTCACGCTGCCGGGCTATCCGTTGGTGTTCAAGCTGATCCGCGACCGCTTCGCCTATCCGAAAAACATCGCGCGCGAACAGGTGCAGGAAAAATATCGCCTCGTGTTCCGCCACGACCGCGTCGGCCGCCTGATCGACGCGCAGGAATACCGCTTTCTGCGCTTCCCGCGCGAACAATTCGCCGGTGTGTTGCTCGATGAGTTGCTGGGCGAATGCCGCGAATCGGTGAGCGAGGACGGCGACGACATCGTCGTGCACCACTGCTACATCGAGCGCCGGCTGCGCCCGCTCAATCTCTACATCAAGGAAGTTTCCGAAGATGCCGCGCTCGCCGCGGTGCTCGATTACGGCCAGGCGATCAAGGATCTCGCGCGCAGCAACATCTTTCCCGGCGATTTGTTGCTGAAGAATTTCGGCGTCACCCGCAATGGCCGCGCGATCTTCTACGACTACGACGAGCTGTGCCTGGTCAGCGAGTGCCGCTTCCGCAAACTTCCCGAAGCGCGCAACGAGGAAGAGGAGATGCACCACGGTGCCTGGTATTACGTCGCCGACAACGATGTCTTCCCGGAACAGTTCCCGCGCTTCCTCGGCCTGAGCCCGAATCAACGCGCGGCATTGCTGGCCGCGCACGGCGAGATTTTCGATGTCGGCTGGTGGCAGCGCCTGCAGGCCAATCTCGGTGCCGGTGGTTTCACCGACGTGCCGCCGTATCCCGAGGCGCTGCGCCTGTAGGAGCCAGCTCGCTGGCGACAAATCCGGTTCCCGCGCCCCTAGGAGCCAGCTCGCTGGCGACCAATCCGGTTCAAGCGCCGGTGTAAAGTACCGGCTCCTGCTTTCACGGCTCGCATCATGTCTCGTCGCCTCCTGCTGGTTTCCGCGCTTTGCCTGTTGTCCGTCGCCTGCACCGCGTTTGCTGCGGAAACAGCGACGTCTGTGCCGACTGCGGCGGCGATTCAACTTACGCTGCCGGGCAAGCCCGCGATCGTGCTCACTGCTGCGTCGCTGGCGACCTTGCCGCGCAAGGAAGTGCGCGCCGCGACGCATGAAGAGCCACTGTCGTCATGGCAGGGCGTGGCCCTGGTCGATGTGCTGCGCCAGGCCGGCGCGCCGTTGGACAAACAATTGCGCGGGCGCGAGATGGCGAAGTTCGTACGCGTCACCGCGACCGACGGCTACCAGATCGTTTTCAGTCTTGCCGAACTCGATGCCGGCTTCGGCAACACGACGGTCTTGCTGGTCGATCAACATGAGGGCAAGGCCTTGTCGGCCGAGGAAGGACCGTTCCGCCTGGTTGTTCCCGGCGACAAACGCGCGGCGCGCTGGTTGCGCAGCCTGCGCAGCATCGAACTCGTCGATGCCGCGACCACGCCTGCGAACAGCGCACATTGATTCCACATCGACCCTACTTTGACGGGAACACCACCATGAATTTCCTGCGTCGCCATTGCTTCCTGTTGTTGCTGGGGCTCGCGTTGCCGGCATTGGCTTTCGCGAAGACGCCGGCCGCGTCGCCACCACAGATCACCGTCTTCGCGGCCGCAAGCCTCAAGGAAAGCCTCGACGCCGTCGCCGCGGAATGGACGCGGCGCTCGCAGCAGAAGGTCGTGGTCTCGTATGCGGCGAGTTCGGCGCTGGCCAAACAAATCGAGCAGGGCGCGCCAGCCGACATCTTCATCTCCGCCGACGGCGAGTGGATGGATTATCTGGCCACGCGCGCGCAGATCGATGTGGGCTCGCGCTTCAACCTCGTCGGCAATCGCCTGGTGCTGATCGCGCCGGCCGATTCCACGCAGCGTGCCGTCGCGCTGGATGCTTCCGGCGCATTGCTCAAGGCACTCGGCGATGGCCGCCTCGCCGTCGCGGAAACCGGCAGCGTTCCCGCAGGTCGCTACGCCAAGCAGGCCCTGACCAAACTCGCGCTTTGGGATGGCGTTTCCGCGCATCTCGCGCAGGGCGAGAACGTACGCGCGGCGATGGCCTATGTCGCGCGCGGCGAAGCGCCGCTGGGCATCGTCTACGCCACCGACGCCCAGGCCGAAGCGAAAGTGCGCGTGGTCGCGACATTTCCGGAAAATAGTCATGACGCGATCATCTATCCCGCCGCGCGCGTGAGCCGTGCCGATGCCGCCGCGACGAAAGGCTTTCTCGCCTTCCTGAAATCCGCGGCGGCAAAGGCGATCTTCAAGCGTGCCGGATTCAGCCGACCCTGACGTGTTCACGCCGGACGAACTCAGTGCGATCGCCCTCAGCCTGCGGGTCGCTTTCCTCGCGGTAGTCTGCGCGCTGCCCGCGGCGATCGCGGTGGCTTACGTGCTGGCGCGCTGGAGTTTCCGCGGCAAGGTGGTGTTCGACGCGCTGGTGCATCTGCCCTTGCTGATGCCGCCGGTGCTGACCGGCTATGCGTTGTTGGTGTTGCTGGGGAGGCACGGTGCGATCGGTTATTGGCTGGAGCATTGGTTCGGTTTCAGTTTTGCGTTTCGCTGGACCGGCGCGGTGATCGCCGCGGCGATCATGGCTTTTCCCTTGTTCGTGCGTTCGGTGCGCCTGTCGATCGAAGCGATTCCGCGTGACATCGACGAGATGGCCGCCAGTCTCGGCGCGCATCCCTGGGCGGCGTTCTGGCAGGTAATTTTGCCGCTGAGTATCCCCGGCATCGCCGCGGGCATGACGCTGGCGTTCGCCAAGGCGCTGGGAGAATTCGGCGCGACCATCACCTTCGTATCCAACATTCCCGGCGAGACGCAGACGATTCCGCTGGCGATGTACACACTCACGCAGGTGCCCGGTGGCGAGAGCGGCATCGCCCGTCTTGCGATCGTCTCGCTGCTGCTGTCGCTGGGCGCTCTGGTCGCATCGGAATGGCTGGTGCGGCGTTCGGCGTATCGCCTGCCCAGCGAGTAAGCAGGCTTCGCAAGATCCCGATCAACGCAAGTATTCGATCTTGGGTGTAGTTCCTGCCGAGGCAGGCTTGGGCGTGGCGGCGATTGCTTCAGTTCGTGTCGCAGGATTCGTCGCGGCTCAAGCCGCTCCTACGTGCTAGCCTGCGGCCCTCTTTTCCGCTGCTCCGGAGTTCGCCATGCGCCGTTCCCTCACGTTGTTGCTGTCGGCCCTGCTGCTCGCGGGCTGCGGAAAACACGAGGCGCCGGCGAACACGGCCACCGCGCCCGCGCCGATCGATACGCACGCACCCGGATATTCCGAGGCGATGGCCGATCCGTTGGATCGCATCCTTGCCGGCGATTGGCGCAGCGAGGAAAACCGCGCTCGCGATGTTTACCGTCACCCGCGCGAAACGCTGGCTTTCTTCGGTGTTGGCAGGGGCCAGAAAATCATCGAGATCTGGCCTGGCGGCGGCTGGTATTCGGAAATCCTGGCGCCGATGCAGCGCGACAACGGCAACTATCTTGCGGTGATTCCCGACCCCGCCAAGGTTGGCGATGCGGAGGCGCAGGCGGCGACCGCCGAACGCAATCTCGCGCTGCGGAAAAAATTCGGCGCACGTGGCGATGTCTACGACCGCGCCAGCATCATCGAGATCGATCCGGCGGCGCCGAATCTCGGTGCGCCGGGTTCGGCGGATGTGGTGCTGACCTTCCGCAACGTGCACAACTGGGTGATGGAAGGTCACGAGAAGGCGATGTTCGCGGGCTTTTTCACTGTGCTCAAACACGGCGGCGTGCTCGGCGTGGTCGATCATCGCGCGCGTGCCGGCGCGCCTGCCGAAGAGATGAAGAGCAGCGGCTATCTGCCCGAGGACTACGTGATCGACCTGGCGAAAGGCGCGGGCTTCGAGCTGGTCGGCAAGAGCGAGATCAACGCCAATCCGAACGACACGAAAGACTATCCCGGCGGTGTCTGGACTCTGCCGCCGACGCTCAAGGAAGGCAGCAAGGATCGCGAGAAATACCTGGCGATCGGCGAAAGCGATCGCATGACGCTGAAGTTCGTGAAGCCCTGAACGTAGAAGCCAGCTTGCTGGCGACTTGAACGATATCGCCAGCCAGCTGGCACCTACGGCTCAAATGGGGGTTGACAAGCCCGCCTCGCTGTTCGTACTGTACTAGCACACACAGTACAGTAAGGATTCGCCATGGCCCGCAGTCAGGCCCTGATGATCGAGATCGCCACCGGCGATCCGCGGCCGATCAGCAAGCAGATCGCCGATGGCGTGCGCATGAAGATCGCCACCGGCGAATTGCAGCTGGGCGTGCAGCTGCCCAGCGTGCGCGGCCTGGCGATGCAGCTGACGATCAATCCCAACACCGTCGCCAAGGCCTACGCCGAGCTCACCAGTGAAGGCTGGCTGGAGGCGCGCCAGGGCCTGGGCCTGTTCGTCGCGCCGCCGCGGCAACGGCTCAGTGCGCACGAGCGCGACAAACGCTTCGACGAGGCGGTCAGCCGCTTCGTGCATGACGTGGTCGCGCTCGATATCGCCGCCGATGAGGTGATCGCGCGCATCGATGTCGAGCTGCAGGCCTTCGCGACAAAAAAAACCGCCTGATTCCGGACGGCGCCCGTGCTGGCGCGCCGATCGATTTCACTGACGACCCTTGAGCGCCCCCATGTCCGACTTCGTCATAGAAACCCGCGCGCTGAGCAAACGCTACGGCAGCAAGCTCGCGCTCGACCACCTCGACCTGCAGATTCCACGCGGCCGCATCCACGCGATCGTCGGTGCGAACGGCGCCGGCAAGTCGACGCTGTTCCGCATCCTGCTTGGCTTCCTGCCACCGACTGCAGGCGAGGCGCGCATTCTCGGACGCGACAGCGGTTGCCTGACGCCCGATGACCGGGCCCGCATCGGCTTCGTCAATGAAGAACACACCTTGCCGGGCTGGATGCCGGTGTCGGCGGTGATCGCGATGCACAGGCGCCAGTACCGCCGTTGGAACGAGGCCGCGTTCGCCAGCGTGCTCGGTCATTACCACGTGCTGCCGGAACAGAAAGTCGGGCAACTTTCCCGCGGTGAGCGCGCCGGTTTCAATCTCGCGCTGGCATTGGCGCAAGGCCCGGAGCTGCTGGTGCTCGACGAGCCGACGCTGGGCCTGGACGTGGTCGCCAAGCGCGCCTTCCTGGAATCGCTGATGTACAGCAACGCCAGCGAGGACTGCACGGTGATCTATTGCTCGCACCAGATGGACGAGATCGAGCGCGTTGCCGACAACCTGATCATCCTCGAGCGCGGCCAACTCAAGAACATGTCGGCGCCCGAGGATTTCTGCGCGCGCGTCACTTATTGGGTGGCCGATATCCCGTTCAAGGGGCCGGACCAGCAACTGGTGCCGGGCCTGCTGCAGGTGCAGCGCATCGATGGCCTGCATCACTACGTGGTCATCGACCAGGACGAGGACTTCGGCGAATTCCTGCGTGCGCACGGCGCGCGCAGCGTGCAAAGCATGCCCGTCAGCCTGGACCGCGCCGTCAACGGCTTCCTGGCCAAGAACCACGCGGCGCCGGCTGCGGCCTGAGCGCGAAGCGAACCATCCAAGGGAAAACATCATGCGGGATCTGTTCAAGGCTGAATTTCTGCGCTTCCGCACCTGGGCGATCGTGTTCGCCGTCGTGCACCTGCTCGTGCTGGGCTTCATGACGCGGGTCGTGGATCTGGCGCAGCAGCCCGACCTGGTCTATCAGGTCATCGGCGGTGTTTACGTGCTGACCGGCCTGTTGTTGGGCATGTACCAGATGGGCGGCTATCGCCGGCCTAATGCCTGGTTGAATCTTCTGCATCGGCCACTGCCGCATTGGCAGGTCGCGGCGGCGTTGTTCGCCGCCGGCGCGGTGCTGTTGACGATCGCGATCGCCCTGCCGACGCTGACGATCGCCATCTGGCAGAAGACGATGACCGCGCGCGTGCTCGACACGCGGCATCTGTGGCTGTTGCTGTCGGCCTTGCTGATCGCCTGGTGCGGCTATCTGGCCGGCGGCTACGCGATGCTCGGCCACAAGCGTTACGGCGCGAGCGCGCTGGTATTCCTCGCCCTGCTCATGGCCAGCAATGCGGTTGGCCTGGGCGCGATCGTCCTGCAACTGCTCGTGCTCGCCTGGCTCGCGATCATGATCGTGTCCGCGTTCAAGCCCGACCTCAGTTCGCCCCCGCAGAACGTCGTTGGCATCGTCGCCACCGCATTGCCGCTGCAGATGGCCGGCTGGATGTTGTTCATGCTGATCTGCTTCGGCGCTGAATTGGTCTGGATCATGCAAGGCACGCATCCCAACAACCTGCCGACGCCGATTCCGGGCAGCGCGAAGGAAGCCGACAACGCCGAACCCAAGGATCTGATCATCGCTGGCCTGCGCAACAGCAGGGCCGCCGACGCGCCGCTGTGGCGCGAACAGGCCGCGATCTCGGACGTGTTCCAGATGGCCACGAACGTGCGCTGGAACCCGGTGCGCAACGAGCTCACCAACAAGGATCCGATGGAGTTCGACGACGACACGCGGCGTATCCGCTGGGTATTCAGTCACGACAGCATGCGCTT